>NZ_JAAVTF010000007.1:0-119751 GCF_012102665.1 Haematospirillum sp. 15-248
AATTGGAGCGGCGCTTTCACGGCGAGGGTCAGGGCGACGGTTGTTGACACGCCGGAGGGCGGTGGCAATGCGGTCACGAAAACCGTTGATGTTCCTGTCGCGGTCAATGTGACGCCGGTTATTGATGGTCTGAGTTTTGAACTTTCTCATGGTACGAGAACAGCCAGCCATCCTGATCGGAGTATCCCCTTGCGTATGGCGTTCTCTCTGGAGGATAGGGATGGGTCAGAGCAAGTTACTCAGATTCTGTTCAAGAATCTTCACGGCTGGACACTGCACGATGCCAATACGGGTGAAAGCTGGGGTCCATCACGTGATGGTTCCATCAGCTATCCCGTACCACAGCATGCCTCTGGATCCATGCAGCTTGATGGTCTGTATTTGGTGCCCCCGGGCACGGGGCGGATTTCCAAAAATCTGAATGTTGCTGTCAAATGGAAAGAAGAGAGACTGAATACGGAACGTACCCAGTCAGCCACGTTGAAGGTTGTGGCCGCTTCGTCGGATGTGCAGGTTGATGCTTCTGGCACGGACCAGACAGCAACTGAGAATGCAGAATTCGAGTGGAGTCCGATGTTTACGTCCTCGAATCCAGATTATTCCGTAAGCAGTGTAGCCATTTATTCCAATGATCCTGATATGGCGAATAGTCAGTGGAAGACGACGGCCGGTGGAGCATTCACTAAGCCGACAGAGGGTCGTTATCCATATCAATTTAATGGCGTTGCTTACAAATATAAGGTCAATGTTCCAGTTGAGAGCATCATCCGTGGGAATGACGGGACTCTCAGCATCCAAGACATGTCGGTAAAGACGCCGAAGCACAATGTGGAAAATGTGGATCTTGATGTTGCCTTTGGTCTTACGCTGAGGCCTGTGACAGGTGGCATTGCCAAGCAGGTTACCGTGCATGGCCGTCTTGATGTATTGCCCCGCCCTGATGGTGTTAAGGCCTTTCATCTTCCTGATTCGGTAGGTGGGAACGAGGATGAAAACGGAAATGCCTTTGCCTTCAATCTTTCATTGGATCTGGAAGATGATGATACCTCGGAGAAGGTCGAGGTGTTGCGTTTTCAAAATGTGCCTAATGGCGTTGCCCTGCGTCCTCCGGGATCTTCCGATGTCATTCGACCAAGTGGTGGTGTGATTGACTGGAGGCTGCCTGAAGGTCTTTCTAAGCCTTCTGCTGGGCGTGTCAGTATTCAGGGTCTTTCCTGGGTGTTGCCTAAGCATGCGGCCTTGCCGGATAAGCAAAAGATCGAGGTCTTGGCTTATATTCGTGACGGGCGACAGCTTTCCAAGGAGTCTGACAGGGATCACCCCGGTATTTCTGATTGGGCAACGTTACGGTCTTCTTTTTGGTTTGATGTTAGGCCCGTTCCGGATGCACCGAACAATAATTCGGTGCATGTTTCGGGTGATGAAGACACCTGGATACCCCTTGGGTTGTCCTGGTCAAGTCCGGACCAAGACGGATCCGAAACCCTTTCGGTTACTTTGTCCGGATTCCCGGCTGGTACATCTGTTCGTTATCTGAAAGATGGAACAGAGCATGAGGCTGTTATGGAAGGTCCTGCCAGCCTTCTGCAGCTTTTTGGTGAGGAGCACAGAAGCCTGATGGTGAAGGCACCTGCAAACTCTGATGAGGACTTTGAACTGAAGGCCGTTATACGGTCGACAGAAAGCCGTACCGCAGAGTTCAGCGAGGTTGTGTCTTCTGTTCGTGTTTCTGTTCGTGGTGTGGCGGATGGTACTGGAGAACCGGGACAAACATACAAGCGTACCGGTAAAGAAGATGAGCCTGTAGCTCTGAGACTGGACCAAGTGAGCTCCCGTGATACGGACAGGTCCGAAGTTGTCAGCTATTATCTGGATTTATCCGGCGTTTTCAAGAATTATCCGCATTATGAGCTGCGTGCCGGTGGGTCTTCGGATCTGGTGGCTTTGCCCGGTCAACCACATCATTTTGCGGTTGGGAAGGGTGCTCTGGCAAGTCTTTCGCTCTTCTTGGGGCCTGATGCATCCGGGGTTGTCTCAATTCCGGTGCAGGCTGTCTTTACAGAGCGTGAGGGCGATGTCCGGGTTGAGTCGCATATCCTTCAGGTTACGGTAGAGCCTGTGCCCGATATTCCTTTTGAAGGGCCTGTCTCTCAACCCATTGAGTTGGTGATAGAGGGGGGGGGGCCTGTTGTCCATGGTACTGTTGTACAGAATGCTGGTGGCCATACATCGCCCGAGATTCTCTTGCCCAAACCCGTTGACAGATCCAAGCCCTCTGTTAACCAGGATCTGGCGGCATCTTTCTTACCCTTGCCCAAGAATGCCCAGGAAGACGCGTGGGCTGTTATTCCTCTGACAGCTACCCCACTGGATCCTGACCGCTCCGAGAAGGTTTCGGCTGTCTCCTTGACGACAGAGATGAAAGATTTCAATGTTTATGTCAGGGAAGGAAATGGGCCTCTGAAGCGCTTGGTCTGGGATGAGACAGTTAGGAGCTATGTTGAGGAGGTTACAAGAAATAGTAACCTTGTATCTTTCAGCGAGCTTTTGCTGGATCCAAAAGGTGATCGCACCAACCGTGGAGGGGACCGTGTCCCTTATGCCTTGACCTTCACGCTGGATGATGGAGATCCGGGGAAAGGTGGTACGCGTCAGGTATTTGAGCTGAAGCGGGAATTGAAGGTTGTCCCTGTGGCTGATGATCCTGTTGTCGAGGTGTCCCAAGCACGAACACCTAGGGCACAGCTGCCTGATATTGGGAAAGCTGCCGGTCTGAATGTTGTTCTGCGCAGCGGTGAGGCGCGTGAAGCGAAACCTAACGATCCTTCTACAATCAGGAAAGAGGGGTCTGTTGATGGAAAGATTTATGTATCTGACGGATCTGAGGCTGTTCACCTTGTCATATCTGGTATGAAGCCCGGCGCTGTCCTTCTGGACCGTGCGAATAATGTGATTGGCCACAACAATGGTGAGGGAAGCTGGTTCCTGGATGCACAGGTCATTGATGGCTTGCGCAATCCTGTTAATGGTTCTATTCGCGCCGGGGCCATCCAGGTTTGGGCGCCGCCTGGCGTACTTGACGATAATAACAAGCTGAAATTGCAGATTGAGGCTATTGCGGTCGAGAAGGAAGGAACGTCCTCTGACGCGATTCGCCGGGTTGAAGTACATGAGGTCGTTGTGAGTTGGCAGGCTCCGGGGGTGAGAGGGGCATCTGGTGGTATAGGAGGCAATCGTATCTCTCTGGCATTACGTTATCTCCCACGGTCAAGAGATAAGAACACACAGTCAACGGTGGTTCCCCAGCCGAAAGTTCAGATCAAGGACAAAGCTGCTCTGGTGGCTATGGAAGATGGTCCCCTGTTTTTGTCAGGGGTATCCGTTACTACTACTACTGGTGATTCTCTGCCTCCCTACACCTCACTGAGTGCAGTGATTTTGGTACCCAAGGGTTTTATGCTGGCGGGCCATATACCTTTGTCAAAGGTTGAGCCCTATGGCGAGAACCAGAAGGATCTGCCGGAATTCGCGAAAAATGGGAAGAATCCCGGCTACACGTCCTATGTCGTACCAGGCGGTGACCTGTCACACCTTTCCGTGATCCGTGATCCCTCTGTCAAGGAGGCGGAACATTATGCGGGTCCTCTGCCGATATACGTTGAAGGGGTTGTGACAATTGCAGGTCGTCAACCGATAAAAACCCGGCAGGCGGTAGAGTTTGATGTCAAGCCGGTTGTAGATGGTGTTGAACTGTCCGCCAATCCGTCTGCCGGTAAGGAAGGAGATACATTTATTCCCTTGGGGCTGGATGCCAAAAAGCTGGATCCATCAGAGGAAATTCGCTCCCTGTCCATTGAAATGAAAGGTGATAACGGCAAGGTTACGTTCGTCGATAGCGCAGGGCAGTCTGTGAATGTCAGTAACCTCTCGCTTGAGCAGCTGAAAGGTTTGGGCATAAAGCCTGCCGCAGATTTCTCTGGGTTTGTATCCTTTGTTGTCAAGGCGATAACCAAGGATGGCGTTGATGAGAAGGAGACGTTGCTGCAGGTGACCACCTCTGTTGATCCGGTTGCTGATATGCCGACGCTCGTCGTGCCCAAGGACCCTCTTTCAGGTACAGAGCATGATGGTAATGGCAATCCTGCATTGATTCCTTTGAACATCAAGGCAAGTTTGGGAGACAACGACGGGTCTGAAGTCCTCTCTGTTGTTGTTGATGGCTTGCTCAAGGATGGCAAGCCCGTTGGCATACTGGTCGACGAGCATGGCAACGTACTTGCCGGTAACATGCCCAACGGACGGTGGGTTCTGAATGTGGATGCTTTGCAGAACGGCGTTTATTTGCGCCCGGCTCCCCACTTTGGTGGTGTTGTTACCTTGAAGGTTACGGCACAGGCCCGGGAAACAATGTATCGCCCGGATAGTGAAGAGTTGGATGCTGTAAAAACTGTTGAAGACACAATAGAGGTTCACATCAAACAGGTGGCGGATAAACCGCACCTGGATGTCGGATTGGGGTCTGTGACGACTGATGAGGACGAAGTGGTTTCCCTTGGTATTCAGTCGGTTTCCCTTGTTGACCCGGACGGGTCGGAGATCCTTTCTGTGAGTGTGTCGGGCTTGCCCAAGGGTGCGGTCCTCGGGACGCTGGTCGGTAACGTGTTTACGCCGCTGAAGGCAGGGTCCGGGGGTGATCTGACATCCACCGGTGAAGGTGCGTCCCTGAATGTTCCGGCCGGTACGGACTATACGACGCTTGCGGTGCGCCCGCCGGAGAATTGGAGCGGCGCTTTCACGGCGACGGTCAGGGCGACGTCGACTGAGACCGAGAGGGAGACAGGTGCCTCGTTGAGTAGTGACAGCCGCGATGCCACGGTCCAGGTTACGGTAGAGCCGGTTCCGGATCTTCCTCGCTTTGAGCCTATAGATGTGACACGTCAATCTTCTGCCGATCCCATTGCGATAGGGGATGTGTTCAACGCTGTTAGTCCAGCAAAAGTCGATAAATCCCCGCAACTATTTTTGCAGTTCAAGCTTGATGATGGCATGAGCGTTGGTTATCTGCGTAATGGTAAGTTTGAGAAGCTTGGCAAAGAAACTTCTGATGGCTGGACAGAGGTTGAAGCAGGCTGGAGGCCCTATCTCTATCTTGAAGGATCTGGTCAGCTTCAGTATCGGGTTGCTGCGCAGGAAGGGGATAATGCCTCCAAGCGTGTTTATACTGCTGAAAAAACGATAACGATTGGGGAGGAGGCAGCGTCTTCATCGAGCGGTTCCAGAACGAAACGGTCTGTGGACGAGGCTTATGAGATGTCTCCGGCACGGGAAGAATCGGACGACAACCGTGATGCCGAGAATAGGCATCTTGCCTGGGATCATTACCTTTCACCGCCCGGTGCGCAGGTTAAAAGCGATGTCAAGCCAGATGAACAGTTGACTTATGTCGTAGGCGACTCACATTCGTCCTCTGCGGGAGGGGGTATGGCGGGTGAAGCTTCATCCCTGACGTCGCTGGAGAGTGATGCGCTTGGTGGTTTTGGTGATTCCTATGTCGATGATCATGCTGGTTTGCATCAAACACCCTATCTGTAAGCGTGCCGTGAGGGCTTGAGTTTTTCTGCGCTGTGTTTGTCGTGGAGGTTGGCTTCTGATCTTCACGACAGATACGGCGCTTTCCTTTGCCGGTTCTGTTTGTTTTTTCATTCCTGTTGCCGGCTTTCTGGTATGGTCCAGTCCTATGAGCCGTCATACTCTACCGCCTGATTTTCATGTCTCCCGCCCTCCGTTTCCGGCTTTGGACGTAAGGGGGAAGGCTTTGGCCTGCCAGCGGGGCGGGCGCATGGTGTTTCGTCATCTTGATGTTCATGTCACGTCCGGTGATGCGGTTCTTTTGCTGGGACCAAATGGATCCGGGAAGTCGAGCTTGCTCAGGATGTTGGCCGGGTTTCTCCCTGTTGCCAGTGGTTGTCTGGAGTGGGGGCAGGCTGATCAGGACAGGAACAGCTCTCACTCTGTTGTTCGTTATCTTGGTCATCTTGATGCGCTGAAGCCGGCCCTGACCGTGCGCGAGAATATCGTATTCTGGTGCCGTTTGTTGGGCGAGCCGGTGGTGACAGTGCCATCTGTGGACTCAATGGCTCTCTATATGGGTATTTCCCACCTTCTGGATTTGCCGGGGCGTTTCCTTTCAGCCGGTCAGCGTCGCCGTGTTGCCATGATGCCGCTGGTTCTGTCTTCTGCTCCGCTCTGGTTGATGGATGAGCCGGCCACAGCCCTTGATGCCGGTGCTGTTCATATCCTGGAGAAGATTATCGCGGCTCATCGTGCACGTGGTGGGGCGATTGTCTTGTCGACGCATACTGAGCTTGATGTGCCCGATGCCCGTGTCATTCGCCTGGATGACTATGCCCCCAGTCTGGCCGCACGATCTGATGATCCAGAGGTGTTACGGTGAGTCGGTTGTGGCCTGTCCTGTGCCGTGATGTTCGGTTGGCCATGCGCCAAGGAACCGAGAGCGTGACGGTTATTGTCTTTTTTGTGCTGACCGTCGTTCTGTTTCCCTTTGGCCTAGGGCCGGAAGCCAATCTTCTGGCGCGTGTTGCCCCCGGTGTTTTGTGGGTGGTGGCGCTGTTGGCATCGATGCTGTCTCTGGATCGCCTGTTCTCGGGTGATCACGATGATGGATCACTGGAGTTGCTGACCCTCTCCCCAGTCCCCTTGTCACTTCTTGTCCTGGTCAAGGCATTGGCGCATTGGCTCACAACCGGGCTCCCGCTGGTGGCTGTGACGCCTTTGTTGGCTTTGCTGTTGGGTCTTGATGGATCAGCCCTGGGTATGCTGCTCTTGGCTATGATGCTGGGAACTCCCATTCTTTCGCTGATTGGAATGGTTGGTGCTGCCTTGACCTTGGGCTCTCGACGCAGCGGTGTTCTGCTGTCGCTTCTGGTATTGCCGCTGTACGTCCCTGTCCTGGTGTTTGGTGTTGCGACTGTTGATACCGTTCTGGTCGGCCAACCGTCTGTGTCACCCTTGCTGATGCTGGGTTCCTTGCTTTGTGGAGCTTTTGCCTTGTGTCCTTGGGTTGCAGCCGTCGCTGTACGCCAGTCAATCGAAGACGCCTGACTGGACTCAGGCTGGAACAGCGCGTTCCCGTATCTCTAACTCTACAGAATCAGATCGGGTTATTTCCAGAAGCCATTGCGCGAAGACCGCCTGTGCAGGGGCAATCTGTTGTGCACCGGATGTAACGATATAATACGCATTATTGACGGGACGCGAAATGCCGAAAAGGGGCACCAGTTTTCCGCTGCGCAGTGGTTCGGATGTCAGGACTGTGCTGGCCAGCATAATCCCCAGTCCCCTGATTGCGGCCATGGTCAGGGCTGTGCTGTCTGTGAAGTACATGCTCTGTTGCAGATCGGCTACATGGATACCAGCCATGTCAAGCCAAGGCTTCCACTGCAGCCATGGCTCACGGGGGGATCTTCCTGTGTCATGCAGAAGTGTATGGTACTCCAGATCTGACCAGTCATTCAGGGGATGTCCGTTGTCAGCAAGTACAGGTGCGGCTGCCGGAAGGATTTGCTCATTCATCAGAAAGGTGGCACGTACTCCTGGCCAGGTTCCCTGCCCGCAGCGGATGCCAAGGGCGGGGCTTTCTGCATGGGCTGTTGACTTTATATCTCCTGTCGACAGATGAAGCTCGATACCGGGCCAACGGCGACGAAAGTCTGCAAGACGTGGAACAAGCCAGTGTCGCGCCATGTCGGCTGGCGCCGTAATGGTCAATTGTCCTTTCAGGCCGCTTGTATGCAGGTACTCTCCCGCCCGTGACAGGAGATCAAAGCCCCGTGTCAATTCGGGCAGATAGGCGCGTCCTTTTTCTGTCAGGCGTAGTCCACGTGGCATGCGTTCGAACAGACTGATGCCAAGAAAATCCTCGAGGCCTCTGACCTGATGGCTGATTGCTGTTGGGGTTACATGCAATTCCTGTCCAGCCCGGGCAAAACTTCCCAGCCGCGCTGCGGCCTCAAAGGCGCGCAGTGCGTTCAGAGGTGGCAGCCTGCGGGCCATGGATACTGTCCTTGTTTCATCGGGTTGGTCAGCGTGTTTTGTTTGTTAATTGCGTGTATACTATATACGTATGCACGTTCTTATGCTGACATCCTGTCACTGAGTTATGTTCCGGGCAACAGGAAATATTAGAAATATACTTATAAATCTGTGTGTTGTGTTTTTGTTTCCCCGGGATCCAGAAAATTACAGGCAGGCATATTGCCGGAAAGTCGATACGGATTAACAATTTAGGAAAGATTTTTTTTATACCATCGCTTATTGGTAGCGATTCTCAGGCCGGTGGTGGAACCGCAATGGTATCCAAGCTGCGGATGACGATCGGGGCATGATCCGGCGGATTGACAACAGCACTGCTGGTCATGCGTTTCGTAAACCACCCTCTGCGTCCGGCTTCTTCGACCAAGGCGGCTGGTGAGATGGCCTGCCAACCATTCAGATGGGTTTTGAAACTTCCCCCAGAGGCCCAGAAGTCTAGTTCCTCGATCAGCGCGGCGTCTGTCAATTTTTGTGCTTGCCCCATATTCCAGGCTGTGATCAG
This sequence comes from Haematospirillum sp. 15-248, assembly GCF_012102665.1. Taxonomy (NCBI): domain Bacteria; kingdom Pseudomonadati; phylum Pseudomonadota; class Alphaproteobacteria; order Rhodospirillales; family Novispirillaceae; genus Haematospirillum; species Haematospirillum sp. 15-248. Next base: position 8,615 of record NZ_JAAVTF010000007.1, read on the forward strand.
AAGCATCATAGCATCCGGGTCAAGCCGTTTGTCCAAGCCGCGCTCGACCAAACTTGACCGGAACTCATGCCACGTCGCGGCTCCGGACAAGATGGACAGGGCTTCGCGCATAAAGGGGTCAGGGCCAAACATCACGGACTCCCTTCAGGAGCGTCGAGATTTTTGCATCCTAACATTGTATATGTGTCGAATTCCAGAATTAACGAGAGGAATGATTCTCTTTACCGGGCGAATCCGTATGGTTCCTGTGCGATTGTTCCAGTGGTTTGGCCATACAGCTTGCCCTATAACCTAGGCTGTATGGCCTTTGGTTAGTGAACGCTGTGGGGTTGCAGGTCATTCTGGACCGCAGCCGCAAAGGCTACAGCCCGGCTTGTCGCCAGGCCCAAGTGTTCTCCCTCGTCGCTGAATACGGCCCACAGGGGGCGTCCGGATACTTCGACAGAGCGGACATAAACCGGCTTGCCGGGGAATGTGCCCGTTTCCGGCGATCCCGCCGGTGGCTTTTTGTGATGGCGGTCGTTGCTCATAGCCAATCTCCTGCTCTTAGCGGTCCTTGCGGGGCTGGGGGGCAAGGTCGATTGTTTGCGTCTGCGGTGTTTGATTACTGCGATCCCGGTTGCCGCTTCCAATCTTGATCTGGCGTATAACCGGCTCTGGAACAGGGCGCTGGAGGTCGATATGCAGCAGTCCATTATCCATATAAGCACCAACCACCTCTATGCCCTCAGCCAAGACAAAGCTGCGTTGGAACTGGCGTGAGGCGATGCCACGGTGCAAAAACATACGATTGCCGTCATCTGCGGACTGGCGCCCCCGGATCACAAGCTGGTTGTCCTCTGTCGTGACGGAGAGGTCTTCCTCGCGGAAGCCTGCCACGGCCAAGGTGATGCGCAGGCAGTGTTCGCCAGTTTGCTCGATATTATAGGGTGGATAGCCCTCTGCCGAGCTTTTGGCAACACGGTCAAGGACGCGCTCTACGTGGTCAAAGCCAAGTAGAAGCGGGCTGTTGAAAACAGACAGGCGTGTCAAGGGAACCTCCTTTCGAGCGTATCCCGAAGTCGCATTGGGCCCGGAATTCCGGCACCCGGCCTCAGAGATCCATGTGTGTGGCATCTCCTTGTCCTTAATTTCGGCACAGATGAAGTGTCCGTCAAGGGGAAGAGAGGAAAGCACCTTGAGATGCAGTGTGTTGGCTGGTTTCTGGCTTCAAGGCATGGCATGATAAACAGGTGAAGGATACGAATCCGGATATATTGCAGTCCGGCCTTGGAGCCCTTTCTGCAGACGGCTACCCGACGGTTCTGGAGCGAATCGCCGGGAGCTATGATTTCACGCTCCGGCAGTCCGGTCCCGTTCCCGAAGCGGTCTTATGGCGTGGTCGTCGCCATCAAGCGGCAAGGTTTCGTGCTCTTTTGTCAATTATGGGTTCAGATCGCTGGCGTCGCGGGATCAGCCTCAACGATGTTGGCTGCGGGTATGGTGCGCTGTGGCTCTGGTTGGGGTGGCGATGGCGGGTTCTTGGCGGTTCTTACACCGGGTACGACATCAGCTCCGAGATGCTGGATGCAGCCTGTCGCCGTATTTCTCACCCCAAGGCTCGGTTTGTTCGTTCGGCTGTTCCATCGTTTATGGCTGACTACACCGTTGCATCCGGTGTGTTCGGGCTGCGCCTGGATATGGAAAGCCAGGATTGGGAGGCGTGGGTCGAAGCCTTGTGCCTGGCCATGGCCCGTGTATCCCGGCGCGGTTTGTCCTTCAATATCCTGGACGGACGGCGTTCTGCTTCTTGTCAGACCTTGTGGTACAGTGACCCGGATACGGAGAAGAGCCGGGCCGTGCGTCTCTTCCCCGGGGCCAATGTTCGCATTGCCCAAGGGTATACATCGGGTGACTTTACGGTTCTGGTGCGTTTCTAGGTCTGCAAACGCGCCTTTCTTCAGGAATGAGGCGGTTCATTCCCTGCCTTCTCGATCCGGTCACGTGCTACGGATCGAACAACCTGAACAACGGATGCGACGCCATTTCGGCGGTTCGGGCTGATGTGCTGATCCAGTTCCAGCCGCGCAAGCTGGGCATCTGCATCAATGGACAGGATATCTTTGGGTGTCCGGCCCGAGAACAAGGCAAGCAGAACGGCCAGAAGACCTTTGACAATGTGGGCGTCACTGTCTGCCGCGAAGAACAGGTGTTCTTCCTTGCCGATATGCTCGATCCGGTGGGTCAGCCAGACTTGGCTGATGCATCCTTCCACCTTGTTTTCGCGGGTCCGGCTTTCTTCGGGGAAGGGTTCCAGTGTGCGTCCCAGATCGATGATGTAGCGGTAGCGGTCTTCCCAGTCATCGAACAAGGAGAAATTCTCCACCAGCTCATCTATTGTCAGGTTTGCACCCATTGTTCCGTATCCACGCCGCTGCTGTTGTCATTCTGATCTCTTGCCGGAGACAGGCTTGATATAGCGCCTTGTCCCTCAGGATGAAACCCCGCGACACAGGTTTCGTGCCCGGCTATGCTGGAACATGATCAGTTTTTATGTCAGGGACGGCTGTATTGGAATTGGAAGCCCATGTTCTGATTGTTCTTGCCCTTGTTGCGGTGGGGGCGGGCTTTCTGGATACACTGGCCGGCGGGGGTGGGTTATTGACTGTTCCGGCCCTTCTTCTTGCCGGTGTGCCTCCGGTGCAAGCCCTGGCGACGAACAAGCTTCAGTCATCGGCGGGCACTCTGACAGCAACTGTTGGGATGGCCCGTCTTGGCTTGCTCCGTTTCCGGGATATACGAACTCCTTTTCTGGCATCGCTTGTAGGTTCGGCGGTTGGTGCCACCTTGGTGCAGGTTTTGGATGTTCGATCCCTTGATCATATTGTCCCGGTTGTTCTGGTTGGTATTGCTGTGTACTTCGTCCTGGTTCCGTCTGCCGGAGATGTGGAGTGTCAGCCCCGTATAGGGCGGGGTGTTTACCGGCTTGGCGTTGTTCCGGCCATCGGCCTTTACGATGGTATGTTCGGGCCGGGGACCGGGTCTTTCTTTTCCTTGGCCGGCGTTGGCTTGCGCGGGCAACATCTGGTGCAGGCCACAGCCCATGCCAAGGCCTTCAACCTTGCAAGCAACATGGCGGCTTTGGGGGCTTTTGTTGTTGGGGGGAAGGTTGTCTGGTCGATCGGGGCTGTCATGATTCTGGGGCAGGCCTGTGGGGCCAGTCTGGGTAGCATGGCTGTGGCACGCGGGGGTGTGCGCCTGATACGCCCTTTGATTGTCTTTATGTCCCTGTCAATGACCGCTCGTTACCTATGGGACTGCTGTATCCGGGTATTCTGGTAGCCCTCTTGGCACACCCGGTATCGAAGTGCTAAAATAGCGGAGATCGTCACAGGGAGCGTTGCCAACGCTGGTCTGTCGCCCTATATAAATGATCATTCGGGGCCGTCAGGGTGATGGTCCTGTCGTTTTCGGAACCCAAAGGGGACTTCGGGGACGCCGACAAAAGGGTCCGGTGGAGTTCGCCGCAGAAAGAGGTATTGCGATGAGCAAGGTCATTGGTATCGACCTCGGCACCACCAATTCGTGTGTTGCCATTATGGACGGGAAGGAAGCCCGTGTTCTCGAGAATGCAGAAGGTAACCGTACCACGCCGTCCATGGTTGCCTTTGCCGAGGATGATGAAATTCTGGTCGGTCAGCCTGCCAAGCGTCAGGCTGTAACCAATCCTGAAAATACACTGTTTGCCATCAAGCGTCTGATTGGCCGTCGTTTCGACGATCCGGCAGTCGAGAAAGACAAGAAGCTTGTCCCTTACGAGATCGTTAAGGGCAACAACGGTGATGCATGGGTTGACGTTCGCGGGAAGAAAAGAGCGCCGAGTGAAATTTCGTCCAGCGTCCTGCGTAAGATGAAGGAAACAGCCGAGAGCTATCTCGGGGCGGCCGTTACACAGGCCGTGATTACGGTTCCGGCCTATTTCAATGACTCCCAGCGTCAGGCAACCAAGGATGCCGGGATTTTGGCCGGCCTTGAAGTTCTGCGTATTATCAACGAGCCGACAGCGGCTGCCCTTGCCTATGGTCTGGACCGCAAGGAAGCTGGTACGGTTGTTGTATATGACTTGGGCGGTGGGACGTTTGACGTTTCCATTCTGGAAATTGGTGACGGTGTTTTCGAGGTCAAGTCCACCAACGGTGATACGTTCCTGGGGGGTGAGGACTTCGATGCCCGGATCATTGGCTATCTGGCAGACGAATTCAAAAAGGAGCAGGGCATTGACCTGCGCCAGGATCGCTTGGCTCTCCAGCGTTTGAAGGAAGCTGCCGAGAAAGCAAAAATAGAGCTTTCGTCAACGGCGCAGACCGATGTGAACCTGCCTTTCATCACGGCCGATGCCAGTGGTCCAAAGCATTTGAATGTCAAGCTGACCCGTTCCAAGCTGGAATCCCTTGTTGAAGACCTGATCAAGCGGACGATAGAGCCTTGTCGCAAAGCGATGGAGGATGCTGACCTGAAAGCTGGTGATATTGCCGAAGTTATTCTGGTCGGCGGTATGACCCGTATGCCAAAGGTGCAGGAAGCGGTGGAGCGCTTCTTTGGTCGCAAGCCGCACAAGGGGGTGAACCCTGATGAAGTCGTTGCCATCGGTGCAGCCATTCAGGGCGGTGTCCTGAAGGGTGAGGTCAAGGATGTCCTTCTTCTGGATGTGACCCCTCTGTCTTTGGGCATTGAAACGCTGGGCGGTGTGTTTACCCGCCTGATTGATCGGAACATCACGATTCCGACCCGGAAGTCCCAGACGTTCTCCACGGCTGAAGACAACCAGAATGCTGTGACCATTCGCGTGTTCCAGGGTGAGCGTGAAATGGCGGCTGACAACAAAATGCTGGGTCAGTTTGACCTGGTTGGTATTCCTGCCGCACCGCGTGGCGTGCCGCAGATCGAGGTAACGTTTGACATTGATGCCAACGGTATTGTCAACGTTTCCGCCAGGGACAAGGCAACCGGCAAGGAGCAGGTGATTCGTATCCAGGCTTCCGGCGGTTTGTCAGAAGACGATATCAAGCGCATGGTCAAGGAAGCCGAAGCAAATGCCGAGGCCGACAAGAAGCGTCGTGAGGTTATTGATGCCCGTAACCATGCCGATGGCCTGATTCATCAGGTTGACAAAGACCTGAAAGAGCATGGTGACAAGATCGATGCTTCCCTGCGGTCCCAGATTGAGGCTGACATGGCTGCTGCGCGTGCCGTTCTTGATGGTGATGATGCTGCGGCGCTCAAGGCTGCGACAGAAACCCTGATGCAGTCTTCCATGAAGCTGGGTGAGGCTATGTACAAGGCTCAGCAGGCATCTGCTGGTGGTGCCGATGGTGCTGCTGCGGGCCAGAAGGATGACGGTGTTGTCGATGCTGATTTTGAGGAAGTAGACGACTCAAAGGGCAAGTAAGGCTATGCCTCTGAGTTCGGAATTTCCGACACAATGAAGCGGCGTCAGCCGTTATGGAATGACTTCGACCGCCCCGCACACGCCCCTGTGGCCGTTTTGTGTGCGGGGCGGTCGTCCCTTTGCAGGGCGAGCCAATGAGCAGCAAAAAGGATTATTACGAAGTTCTTGGCGTCAGCCGGGATGCGGATGCCGGGGCAATAAAGAAGGCCTATCGGCTGCGGGTCAAGGATTGTTTCCCGGATCATCATCCAGGTGATGAGGAAATTGCGAAGGCTTTCCGCGAGCTGACCGAAGCTTATGAAGTGCTGCAGGATGACCAGAAGCGTGCAGCGTATGATCGCTTTGGCCATGATGCCTTCTCCCAGGGTGGCGGTGGGGCGTCCGGCTTTGGCGGTTTTGATTTTGGTGGCGGCTTTGCCGACATTATTGATGAAGTTTTCGGTAACTTTGCCGGTCGTCAGCGCGGGGGACCTTCCCGTGGTGCCGATGTTCGCTATGACATGTCTATAACCCTGGAAGATGCTTTTCTGGGCAAGACCGCCACGATCACCCTTTCCACGGCGACGTCTTGTGGAACCTGCAAGGGCAGTGGTGCAAAGTCGGGGACAACACCAACAACGTGCTCCACGTGTCGTGGTCAGGGGCGTACACGGGTCCAGCAGGGTATGTTCTTGGTTGAGAGAACGTGTCCGTCGTGCCATGGGCGGGGAAAGACGATCACCGATCCTTGTTCTTCCTGCCGTGGTTCCGGGCGCGAAAATCGGGAGCGTACGCTCGAGGTCAAGATTCCGCCGGGTGTCGAGGATGGAACGCGCATTCGGTTGTCGGGTGAAGGGGAAGCCGGAATGCTGGGCGCCCCGTCCGGCGATCTCTATATTTTCCTGACCATTCGCCCGCATCGTATCTTCCAGCGCGAGGGTGCCGATATCTACTGCAGGGTGCCGATCACCATGACAACGGCCGCCCTGGGTGGCAGTATAGAGGTTCCTTCCATTGATGGCAGCCGCGCACGGGTTACGATTCCGGCCGGAACCCAGTCCGGTAATCAGTTCCGGCTGCGTAACAAGGGGATGAGCGTCCTGCGCAGCCCGAAACGTGGGGATATGATTGTTCATGCCCAGGTTGAAACCCCTGTCAACCTGACCGATGAGCAAAAAGATCTTCTGCGCCGCTTTGATGAAGCGGGTGGAGGCGAGACCAGCCCCGAGAGCACAGGATTCTTTCGCAGGATCCGGGAACTTTGGGATGATCTGACCGATTGATGACCGGTCTGTGTCCGTGGAGTTTTCCGCCTGGTCAAAGCCGTGTTCCCGTCTTCCCGGCAGGAACACGGCTTTTCTGCTTTTTTGGCCCTGAAAGGGTTACGGAACCCGGGTATCAGCGGGGCTTGTGTTCTATTTTGCAGGTATAGTGATTTTGCCCCGGTTTATAGCCGGGTAGGTCGCTTGTACCCTTGTCCCTGTTTGTATTGCCTTTTGTCCTGGCGACAGGGTGAGAAACAGGGTGTAAGCCTTTTGGGCAGTACATGAGGAATGGCGTTACAGGTGTCCTGACAGGAGTAAACCATGTCCGAGCATCCAAAGAAAACGACAATCGCCGTGAAGCTGATTGCCGTTATTGCTTCCGTGGTTTCAGGGTTCCTGATCATTTCAACCGTTGCCAGCGTTATTGTAACAGACCGCCTGATGGGCAAGGCTGTGGATACCCGTGCGTCTCTGGTTGCCAACCTTCAGGCTGCGGCCATGGTTCAGCCAATCTGGGATTTCAATCTTGAGGTTCTGCAGCAGTTGACCAACGCCCTTGCGGCCGATCCGGATTTTGAGGCTGCCTGGGTCACGGATGATACGGGCAAGGTTCTCAGCAAGAAGATGGCCGGAGATATAGACTATACAACTCTTGAACAGGATGCTTTGCCATCCAGTGTCTCCATGATCCACCAGTCGGTTGTTCGGGAAGACAAGCAGATTGCCACCCTGCATATCGTTGTCAGCGACCATTCCAAGCAAGCAGCCCGCCAGAGTGCGATTTTTTCCGGCGTTGTGATCATTATCCTCAGCAACCTGATCCTGGTTGTTATTCTCTTTGCCATCATTCGGCAAATCACCCGTCCCTTGGTTGATATTGCTGCCGTTATCGATGAGCTGGCGGCCGATCGACTGGATGTTGAGGTTCCCCACAAGGAACGTACTGATGAAATTGGCTCCATTGCAGGTGCTGTCGGGACATTCCAGCAGAATATGAAGCGTAACCGCGAGCTGGAACGCGAGGCGGAAGAAGCCCGCGAGCAACGCCGCCAGAGAACAGCCCTGCGCGAGAAACTTACGGCAGCTTTTGATACGGCCGTCAGTTCCATGTTGCAGACTCTGTCAGGCAGTGCGGAAGAAGTTTTCGGGTCTTCGGATACCCTGCAGCAGGCGGCGGACCGTACCCGTGACGAGAGCCAGGCTGTCAATCATTCTGCCGAGCAGGCCTCCCTGGACATTGAAGCCGTGGCAACGGCGGCGGAAGAGCTGGGAGCCTCCATCGGTGAAATCAGCCGTCAGGTCGAGGACAGCACCCACATCACGGCCGATGCAGTACGGGGGATTGAGGGTGCGGCCAAGACCATGGGCATCCTGTCAGAAGCAACGGGGCGGATCGGCGAGATTGTCAATCTGATTACGGATATCGCCAGTCAGACCAACCTCCTTGCACTGAATGCAACGATCGAGGCGGCCCGTGCCGGTGAGGCCGGCAAAGGGTTTGCTGTTGTCGCCAACGAGGTCAAGAGCCTGGCAAACCAGACAACCCGGGCCACAGACGAAATTGCCCGTCAGATCACGGCTGTCCAGAAAGCATCGGGGGATGTCAGCTCGGCCATTCGTCAGGCTGTGGGGACCATTCATTCCGTGGACGCGGTCGTTGCCAATATTGCGTCGGCTGTTGAGGAACAGGGCGCGGCAACGCGCGAGATTGCCCGCGCGGTGGGTGGTGTTGCTGCGGGGAACCGCAGTATCGTCGACCGCATCGGGGAAGTGTCTACAGCCGCAGCCAAGACAGGTGACATGTCTTCCAGCATGTACCGTGTTGCCGAGGGGCTGAAGAGCGAAACGGAGAACCTGCGCGACTGTGTCGAGAAGTTCTTGCTGGACATGCGTTCCGCATGAGCAGGCAAGGCGAGGACAAGAAACAGGTCAGTCGTGGTTCTGCCGTTCGTGCGTGTTCCGTTGTCCTGTTATCCTGCACGTTTTTTCTTGTGGCCCCCGTATCCCATGCTGGTGAGTTGAGGCTCAGCACCTTGGAATGGCCTCCCTATACCGGCGAGGCTTTGCCCGGTGCCGGTGCGGCTGCGATTGTTTTGCAAGAGGCAGCCAAGCATGGTGGCGATACCTTCAGCGCAGCCTTCTATCCTTGGCAATGGGCTGTTCGCATAGGCTTGGAGAGCACAGGGTATGTTGGTTACTTCCCGGAGTATATGTCCCGGGATCTGGACAGTCAGTGCTTGTTCAGCAAGCCGATAGGCATTGGTCCCCTGGGGTTTGCACAGCGCAGGGACAGACCGTTGTTCTGGAATACGCTGGATGATCTTGCATCGGTACCGATTGGCACTGTTTCGGGCTATGTCAATACAGCTGACTTTGATGCCCGGGTGGCTGCTGGCCGCCTGAGTACGGATACAGCGATTGATGACGTCAGTAACTTGCGCAAGGTTATTGCAAAAAGGGTTGTGGCTGCTGTGGTTGATCATAACGTGATGGCCTATCTGCTGAAAACAGACTCATCCCTGATTGCGGAGGGGGATGTCCTGGAATTCAACAGTCAGATTCTTGAGAACAAGACCTTGCACGTGTGTTTCCGCAAGACAGACGAAGGAGAGGCGGCCCGTGCCCGCCTGGATGCGGCCCTGTCTGCTCTGGATGTCTCAACGATTTTTGAGAAAGCCTTGGTGTTCTAACGGCGTCCGAACATGTCCTGCAGGCGGTCTATCTCATCAGCAGGTGTCCAGATTGCCGGCGGGGCTTCTTCCTGGTCATGATCCGGGTCCGAAGAGGATCGTGACGATGGTATCGGGCGTGCGGGCAGGCTGCGGTGAATGTCTTCCATGACCTGTTTCCACACCTGAGCGGGCAGGGTTCCTCCCGTAACCCGTTTCATTGGGCTGTTGTCGTCATTACCAATCCAGACACCGGTCACATAATCGGCGGTATAGCCAAGATAAAGCGCATCGCGGTAAGTCTGGCTGGTACCCGTTTTGGCCCCTGCCGGCCGGTCCAGGGTTGCAGCTTTTCCGGTTCCCCAGGACAGGACACCACCAAGAAGCTGGTTCATCTGCGCCACTACATCCGGGCGTATAACCCGTGTACCGGCTGTTCCGATGCGTTCGTAAAGGACTTGCCCATCCCGCGTGGTGATATCAAGGATGGAATATGGATAGGCGGCCATGCCTCCATTCGCCAAGGGAGCATAGGCCGCTGTCATGGCCAGCAGGGTGTTGTCTTCTGTTCCCAGGGCCATGGCCGGGCTTTCTTCCCCGACACGCGATACGGAAAGACCCAGTCGGCGGGCTGTGCGTGCCACGGTACGTAGACCTGTTTTCATGGCAACCCGGACAGCAACCGTATTGATCGAGCGGGCGACAGCCTCGCGTACCGTAACATCTCCGCGGAATTGGCGGTCAAAGTTTTGTGGCGACCAGTTGCGGATCGTCAGGGGTTCATCCTGAATGATGTCATCAGGTGAAAGACCCTGTTCCAGAGCCGCAAGATATACAAACGTCTTGAACGATGATCCGGGTTGCCGGGTTGCTTGCGTTGCCCGGTTGTACTGGCTTGTGCTGTAGTCCGTTCCGCCCACAATCGCGCGTACGGCCCCTTGCGGGCTCATGACCACAACAGCTCCCTGCGTGGCGTGGCGTGTTGCGCCATACTGGTTCAGTACGGTGTTCAGTGCATGCTCTGCACTCTTCTGGGTTTGCTTGTTGAACGTTGTTCTTACCACAAGGTCGGTATCGACCGTGCCGACCAGGTCGTCAAGCTGATCCAGGACAAAGTCACTGAAATACCGCCCGGTATGGCTGCGGGGTGGCAGTGAAGCCAGATACCGTTCTCCTTCGGACGAGGCGTGTTCGGCCTGAGCTTGTGTCAGAACGCCCGACGCGACCATGGACTGGAGGACAGTTCTGGCCCGTGCATGGGCATTGCCCTTGTTGTTCTCGGGGTTATAGCGGGATGGAGCTTTCAGCAACCCGGCCAGCACGGCGGCTTGATAGGGTGTGACATGGCGCGTGGATACTCCGAAATATTTCCGGGAGGCCGCTTCCATGCCATAGGTACCGGCACCCAGATATACGCGGTTCAGGTACAGGCTGAAGATCTGTTCCTTGCTGAACGTCCATTCCAGCCACAAGGCGAGCATCAGCTCCTGGGCCTTGCGCTTGAAGGTACGGTCGCGGGTCAGGAATAGATTCTTGGCAGTTTGCTGCGTAATGGTGGAACCACCCTGTACGGTTTGCCCCGCCTGCCAGTTGGTTACTACGGCCCGCAAAAGCCCCAGGGGGTCAATGCCCGGGTGACTGTAGAACCGCCGGTCCTCAATGGACATAACCGCCTCAGGCAGCCAGTGAGACATGGCATTGACCGGTACAACATCGCCATATTGGTCCCCATACGTGGCGACCAAGGCGCCGTTCTCATCGACAAGGGTAATGGAAGGCTTGCGGGTCATGGCTGCCGTAAGGTCGATCCGTGGCAGGTCAAGGGCAAACCAGCCCAGAATCAGGCCAACCACCATGCACCCCCACAGCATGATGCTCAGAGTCCAGCGTGTCAGGCGCCAGACAAGGGAGCGTGAACGGCGCGTATTCTTGCTCCTGCCGGTTTTTCTTGGTTCTTGCCCTTGTCGTGTTGACCGCTTGGGCTTGGATCTTCCGGTGTTTTTTGCCTTTTTTGGCCGCTTTTCTGTCCGGAGTTTGCCCCATATTCTGGCCAGACTGCTGCCATAGGCCGGACGCGATGACAGCATACGGTTCCTGATATCATCAGGATCCAGGCGGATTCCGGGCGTTGCAGGGTCAGGAACGGGGCAGGAGCCAGAAGGAGACATCGTATCCGGTTTTCTATGTGTTCCGGGTGGGAGAGGTCACAAGAAAGGTCCTGGGACTACAAACTGTGACCGAAGCAAGGGCTTGATACCCGAGACAGCAGCCTGATGCAAAGGTATCCCCACATCTCTTGGTTACGCTTTTGTCAGGATCATGAAGTGACAGGATATTTTCTCCCCTATACTTGGGGCAATCGTATGGCTGTTTGTGCTGCAAGATGCAGAAATCGGCGAATCGTTGCTTTTTTTCTGCTATTCTGCCTTTCCGTTTCCGGGGGAGAAAGCCGCAATGAAGACTGCGCCTGCCTTGATCATCAATCTGTCCGAGGATCTCTACCTGCGTCTGCAAGCTTTGGCGGAGGCAGGGCAGTGTCAACTGGAAGAGCTGGTCTTCCGTGCTTGCGAAGACTTTGTCGAACGTGAGGAGGAGTTCCTCCAAGTTCGCGACTCCCTAGAATCCGGACAGGATATCCGGGTAACCGTCTGCGTCCCCAATGCTCCCCTTGGTGATGTTTCCCCGGTTCCGAAGGGATAGGGGTGTCCGCCGCCTTTCCCTCCGTTCCCGTGTTCTGGATCAGATATCCAGATTGGTGACTTTCAGGGCATTGTTCTGGATAAACTCACGCCGGGGTTCCACAACATCACCCATCAGAGTGGAGAACACCTCCTGGGCCTCGTCGGCGTGGGCAACCCGGACCTGAAGAAGGCGCCGGACGTTGGGGTCGAGCGTTGTTTCACGCAGCTGCTCGGCGTTCATCTCTCCCAACCCTTTGTAGCGCTGTATGCTGATACCCTTGCGCCCGGCCGACATGAAGGTATTGACCAGCCCGACAGGACCCCGGATCGGATACTGGCTGTCCCGGATGCGCAGCGTGGCTTTTCCGTTGTAGATTTCGCCAAGGCTGGCCGACATCTGGTCCAGGCGGCGGGCCTCGCCAGAGTGGGCCAAGGCGCTGTCGATGGCATGGGTCTCCGTTACACCCCGCAAGGTGCGCCGGAACAGCAGGCTGCCGCTGTCCGTGACTTCACCGCTCCAGCCCTTTTCATGCTCGGCTTCCAGATTGTCCAGTCGTTGGCAGATGGTATCCATAACAGGCTGGTTATTGCGTGTTGATGCCAGAAACTCCGGACTCAGGGCACCGGCTATAGCGGCCTGTTCCAGGATCCGGTTCGGGACCCGGCTCGACATGCGGCCCAGAAGAGTCCGGACCTGCCGGGCCTGGGTTATCAGCTCACGCAGGTGGGGACCGGCAATCTGCTGTCCGTCTTGCAGAACCAGAACAGCTTCGCCGATGGATACATCAATCAAGTATTCTTCCAGCTCGCGATCATCCTTCAGATAACGCTCCGAGTTGCCGCGTTTGGCCCGGTACAGTGGCGGCTGGGCGATATACAGGTGCCCCCGCTCGATAATATCGGGCATTTGCCGGAAGAAGAATGTCAGCAAAAGGGTACGGATGTGGGAACCATCCACGTCCGCGTCGGTCATAATGATGATCTTGTGGTAACGAAGTTTCTCGATATTGAAGTCATCGCGTCCTATGCCGGTTCCCATGGCGGTGATCAGGGTTCCGACTTCGGCGCTGGACAGCATCTTGTCAAACCGTGCCCGTTCCACGTTCAGGATCTTGCCGCGCAGGGGCAGAATGGCCTGGAAGGCCCGGTCCCGCCCCTGTTTGGCTGTTCCACCGGCGGAGTCACCCTCGACCAGGAACAGTTCGGACTGTGCAGGATCACGGTTCTGACAGTCGGCCAGTTTGCCGGGAAGGGAGGAAATATCCAACGCTCCCTTCCGGCGTGTCAGTTCACGGGCCCGGCGAGCGGCCTCGCGCGCGGCAGCGGCTTCGACCACCTTGCCGATAACCTTGCGGGCGTCGGACGGGTGTTCTTCGAACCACTCTGCAAGCTTCTCGGACACAACGCCTTCCACAACGGGGCGTACCTCGGACGAAACCAGCTTGTCCTTGGTCTGGCTGGAGAACTTTGGATCAGGAACCTTCACGGACAACACGCAGGTCATGCCTTCACGCATGTCATCGCCGGTCGGCTGGACTTTTTCCTTTTTCAGCAGACCGGTTTCCTGGGCGTAGTGAGAAATTGTCCGGGTCAGCGCGGCCCGTAAGCCGGCCAGATGAGTTCCACCATCCCGCTGCGGGATGTTGTTGGTAAAGCAGAGCGTGTTCTCGTGGTAGGCATCGGTCCACTCCAGCGCGATTTCCACGCTGATACCATCACGTTCGCCGGTGATCAGAACCGGCTTGTCGTGCAGGGGCTGGCGCGCCTTGTCGAGATAGTGGACGAAAGCCTCTGTGCCGCCTTCATAGTGGAAGATGACGGTTCCGGGTTCCCCGTGGCGTGCATCGGTCAGGTGAAGGGTCACGCCGCTGTTCAGGAAAGCCAGTTCGCGCAGCCGGTGTTCCAGCGTTGCAAAATTGTATTCTGTTATGGCGAAGATAGAAGGCGAGGCAAGGAAGGTCACTTCTGTACCGGTCCGGTCGCCGCATTCCTTGACGCGCTTCAGAGGCTTGACGGTCTCCCCATGTTCAAAGCGGACATAATGCTCCCAGCCATCGCGCCAGATACGCAGGTCAAGCCAGTCTGACAGGGCATTGACCACCGACACACCAACGCCATGCAGCCCGCCGGACACCTTGTACGAGTTCTGGTCAAACTTGCCGCCGGCATGCAGCTGGGTCATGATGACCTCGGCGGCGGAAACGCCTTCTTCCTTGTGGATATCCACCGGAATACCGCGTCCGTTGTCGCGCACGGTCACCGAGCCGTCGCCATTGAGGACAACGTCCGTACGATCGGAATACCCGGCCAAGGACTCGTCAATCGCGTTGTCCACGACCTCGTAGATCATGTGGTGCAGGCCGGATCCGTCGTCGGTATCGCCGATATACATGCCCGGGCGCTTGCGCACGGCTTCCAGTCCCTTCAGGACCTTGATGGAATCCGCGTCATATCCGTTGGTGGTGGTGGCGTTGGCAGCTTCGGTCATGGGTTTGCGTACTCACTTCGTCCTTGCTTTCCCCGCTGGCTGGCGGGGAGGGGTATTCTAGTGCAATTGGCCGTCAGAAACGTCAAAAAACTGCGCCCGGTTCCCAAAGGGTTCAAACAGGGCCCGGTCGGTTCCGGTCAGCCATGCCTGGGCACCCAGTGCAATCAAGGCTTCAAACAGGGCCTCGCGACGCTGTGCATCCAGATGGGCGGCCACCTCATCCAGAAGCAGCAGCGGGGCTGTTCCCCGTTGTGCGCCCTGTATCCTGGCCTGGGCCAACAGGATTGACAATAAAAGTGCCTTTTGTTCGCCGGTGGAGCAGCGGGCAGCAGGCTGGTCATTGCTGTGGTTATGTACCATCAGGTCAGTGCGGTGTGGTCCCTCGGCCGGCATTCCGGTACTTTCCCGGTGGCGGTTCTGGCACATATGCTGACGGAACAGATCCTCGACATCAGTTGCCGGGTGATCCTCCAGCAAGCTTTCAAGCCACCCGTTCAGCCCGAGATCGGGCCGGGGGAAGGGCGGCGCAACCCGTGACAGGGCCCGGTTCAGCCGTGTTATGATATCTTGCCGGGCGGCTGCTATGGCAACGCCGTGCGATGCCATGGTGTTCTCCAGCAGAGCCATCCAGGCAGGGTCATTGACGTTGTCCCGCAGCAGGCTGGTTCTTTGTCGCAGCGCTTTCTCATAGGCCGACAGGTGCCCGGCATGTCCGGGATACAGCCCGAAGACCAGGCGATCCAGGAAACGACGTCGCCCTGATGGACTTTCGGTAAAAAGCCGGTCCATCGCCGGTGTCAACCAGACAATAGACACGATATCCCCCAGCTCGGTCTGGCTGCGGGCATTGATGCCGTTGATGCGTACAACGCGCCGATCCGAAGGGCCCGGGTCTCTGCCAGTTCCCAGATCGACCGGGCCATCGGCGGTGTGCACGGTTGCGGCAATACCCCAGCCCCCTTGCATGCCCATAGCGTGACCACTGCGCGTGACGTCCTGCAACCTGGCGCGACGTAGACCGCGACCAGGAGCCAGGAACGACAAGGCTTCCAGCAGATTGGTCTTTCCGGATCCATTCGGTCCGGTCAGAACAACCGGTGCCATTCCAGCTTCCAGTTGCAGACTGTTCCAACCGCGAAAATCAGTCAGGACCAAGCGGCTGACGCCAATGGCCGGAAAAAGGGACGCGTCAGACACGCACCGGCATCAGCACATAGACCGCCGTGTCATCCGCAGATTCACGGATAATAGCCGGGGATGCCGTGTCGGCCATCGACAGGCGGGCCGCGCTGCCCTCTATTTGTGACATGATATCAAGAAGGTAGCGACTGTTGAAGCCAATCTCCAGGGGCTGGGCGCTGTAAATGCACTCCACCTCTTCCTGGGCATTTCCGGCCTCGGCATTGGAGGCCGAGAGCGTCAGGGACCCATCCTCGATCCTGACCTTGATTGTGCGGTGCTTGTCACCTGAAACGGTCGAAACCCGGTCTACGGCGTCGGAGAATAGCTTCTTGTCTACTTCCAGGTGCAGGTCGTTGTTATGCGGAATAACCTGTTCGTAATCCGGATAGGTGCCTTCTATCAGCTTTGATGTCAGGACGGCACTGCCCAGAACAAATCGGATCCGGCTTGTTGAGAGGGATACGGAGACATCCGCGTTTCCCTCCTCCATCAGCTTGCGCAGCTCGGAAACGGTTTTACGGGGCACGATCACTCCGGGCATGTCCGCCGCACCTTCCGGCAGGGCAATTTCTGCCTTGGCCAGACGGTGGCCATCGGTGGCAACTGCCCGCAGGGCAGGGTTGCCATCAACAACAGCAGTGTGAAGGTAGATTCCGTTCAGGTAATAGCGGGTTTCTTCTGTAGAGATCGCGAAACGGGTGCGATCCACCAAGCTTTGTATATCGCTGGAGGATACGGCGAAGGTATGGCTGTAGCCACCTTCTTCCATCGTCGGAAATTCTTCCACGGGAAGGCAGGACAGGGAAAAGCGCGACCGCCCGGACCGCAGGGTCATCTGGTTCCGCTCGCTGTCCCAGGACATTTCCACTTGGCATCCATCGGGTAGTTTTTTGACAATTTCAAACAGGGTATGGGCGGGTGCCGTCGTGGCACCGTCACGCTCTACCGAAGCCGGGATGCTTTTGACAACTTCCAGATCCATGTCGGTGGCGTTCAGGGCCAGCACACCATCCCGCGCCTGCAGGCGGACATTGGACAGAATGGGGATTGTGTTGCGCCGTTCAACAACGCTTTGAACGTGGCCAAGGGACTTCAGAAGGGTGCTGCGTTCGATGGTCAGTTTCACGGTCGTTGTCACCTGGCACTGGAAAACGGGTGTGGGATCCTGCTTCGGCACAACCGAAACAGACCCCCGTCTGAGCCGGCTTGTTCAGCCTGTGGACCAAACGGGGGACGGGAGTATATCACAGGCTCTGCTGGCTCAAAGAGGTTTTACGCATAGTGAATGCGTGCCGTGTTACACATTAAAGTTGCTTGATATTGACATTCTTGTGCCTTAAGGTTTTGTTTGTCGGCAGGGTTTAGAAACCTGTCGATAGAGGTCCAAAAACCTCGTACATACCCAACGCAGACAGTCGCCTGTATTGCGCGGCGACTGTCTGTACGGTGACGGACTGTGCTCACGGTCCGTGCGCTCCGCTTTATGGCGGGAGGGCGGCGAATAGAACACCCGCAAGGGAAATAAGCCCACCTGATATCCCTGACGTTGGGCAGTGTTATTGGGTTTTTGGCCTCCCGCCACCACGTGTGTTGTCAGCGCATGTGGTGGCCGGCGTCTTCGTGCGCTGAACCGGGGACCCGGTGTGGCTTCCCCCTGATGACCATCCCGTCCGGCTTCCTTGCTCCCCGCCGGGCAGGGGCATCGGGTCCCCGGTTTTCTTGCGCGGGATGTTTGATCCTGATGTCGCAAGGTTTTTTAGACCGCTTTGCTTCCCGCCCTTTTCAGGTCCGGGCGGGGAGGTTGCGCTTAAAGCAGGATGCTGCCGAAGTCTTTGGTCCCGTCGCCGTCGCCGTCGACATCGGCAAACAAGACAACGCCATCCTGTTCGGAGTCACAGCCCGTTACCATGGGCTTGCGGGCCATCCTCACTCAGCATCAGGGTTTTTCCTCTCCAGCCTGCTGCCCGAAGATCAAGGTAGTCACTTTCTCCCTGATGAAAGTCGAGAACAATGTCGTCACCATAGGAATCGGAGCGATACGCAAATGTATCCGCATCGTTGCCTCCCCCCAGTGTGTCGTTGCCCTTGCCCAAAAGAAAATGGATCCGCGTGCACAACGTATCCCCGGGAAGATACGGGGTCTGTAACAGCGGGAGCATAGGCTCTTCCTGTAACCGGTGTGGAAATGGCGGATTCCGGAAAATCCGAAGAGAAAGGGTCATAGGCTTTAGTGCGTGCGTACCTCTCATGCTTTTGCGAAACGGGTTGCACGCCGGTTTTGATTCAGGGAAAGGTTTGATCGGCTCCGGTGTTACCCATTTACGCTGGCAGAATGCAAACAGCGTACTCTATCAATGCGTGTATAGAAGCGACATTACAGGTCTGGATAAAATGATAAAAGTAATTTGAATCTTAACAATTTTTCCACTTGTTCCATGCGAGATGCACGATGTGAGGAAGCCACGCGAGGATCGCAATCCTTATGTTTATAGCGAGCTGTTGCACATGTTTATTTCCCAACTCATGTTAATCATGGGGAGTTTCCGTCTTTGTTTGCATAGAGGGCATAGTAGTCATAATCGGCATCGCAATCGTAAAGGGAGAAGCCGCACTTTCGGAAGCAACGTATGCTCGGGAGGTTCACTTTTCTTATCTGCGATAGAACATCATATTCATGTATCGAGAGAAATATTCTCAACGATTTCATCAATAATAGAGAAGACAAACCAATACCTCTGAATTCAGGATTCAGGTTAATTGATACGTCAGCTATTTTCTCATTCTCGCGTATATTAAATCTGCAGAGTCCTATCTTTTTGCTATTAGCGATATTAAAACCAATAAATATAATGATATTTATGTCAGATACAGACTCTGTGAACCATTTTTGGTGTGATTCTCTGTTGATCTCACCATTAAATGTCGACATTTTTCTTGTTAAGGGATCGTTCCTCCATCTCCATATGTCTTCAGAGTCCTCTGGAAGAACCCTTCTTATCATTATATCTATTTCGTTTCTCATAGTTAGTGCCAATTTTTTATTCTATATTCGCGCTCACTATAAGTCAGCGCTTCTATCAGATCACAGTATGATAGGAACAAGAAGAGATGGATATAAATGATCCTGTACACTGTTACACACAGATGCGCTGCATAGTGTCACACAAGAAAACCGGGGACCCGATGCCCCTGCCCGGCGGGGAGCAAGGAAGCCGGACGGGATGGTCATCAGGGGGAAACCACACCGGGTCCCCGGTTCAGCGCACGAAGACGCCGGCCACCACATACGCTGACAACACACGTGGTGGCGGGAGGCCAAAAACCCAATAACACTGCCAAGAGTCAGAGGTACCGGGCGGACTTATTTCCCTTGCGGGTTTTCTATTCGCCGCCCTCCCGCCATGATACACGTGCACGGACCGCGAGGAATCAGTCCGTCACCGTACAGACAGTCGCCGCGCAATATGGGCGACTGCCTGCTCTTGGTATGTACGAGGTTTTTGGGCCTCTATCGACAGGTTTTTGAACCCTGCCGACAAAAAACCCTAAATTATAATGCATCCTGCATCAAGAAACTTATTGGTTTTATCGTCCGATCAAGGCCAAGGCCAGTCCCGCAACCAGAATCCACGGTAGCCAGGGTGGCAAAGTGCGGCGGCCATTCCCCCCGGTCAGACTGACACCAAGCTGACGCACCGTTTCAGGATGCAGCTTCAACCCACCGGAAGCCATCATCGCAGCCGCTCGGTCGGCATATTCAAGAACAGCAGGCATCCGCTCCAAGGTGCGGGCCAAGCCATGCACTGTTCCCTTGACCCTTGCACCGGGACCAAAGGTGTCGGTCATCCAGCGTTCCACCAGTGGGTAAGCCAGTTCCCACATGTTGATATCGGGCTCCAGCTTGCGCCCCACGCCTTCTGCCAGCAGCATGGATTTCTGTAACAGCAGCAGCTGCGGCTGGGTCTGCATTGAAAATTGCTCTGTTACCTGGAACAGCTGCCCCAGCAGGCGCGCGATGGAAATTTCGTTGATCGGCTTGCCAAAAATGGGTTCAGCAATGGAACGGGCTGCTTGGGTGAATGCATCAATCGACTTGTCATCGGGCACCCACCCGGCTTCAAAATGAACCTCTGCTACCCGGCGGTAGTTACCGGTCAGGAAACCCAGCAGCATTTCCCCCAAGGTTCGCTTTGTTTCCTCGCTGACCCGACCCATAATTCCGAAATCAACCGCGATAATGGTGCCGGTCTCGTCAACAAACAGATTTCCCGGGTGCAGGTCAGCATGAAAAAACCCGTCGCGGAACACCATGTTGAAAAATGCATTGGCGGCGTGGGTAATCACCTCGCGCGGGTCAAGGCCGACGGCAATGATTCTTTCCCGTTCATCCAGGGGAATACCGGCAATGCGTTCCTGCGTCATCACCCGTTGGCCGGTGCGCTGCCAGTCGATGGCCGGAACGCGGAACGTGGTATCCCCGGCGAAGTTTTCTGCCAATTCCGCAGCGGCGGCGGCTTCAAACCGAAGATCCATTTCCAGCGTGACCGAATCCTCGAACGTCCGGACAGTTTCAACCGGGCGCAGCCGCCGGAACTGTGGTCGGAACCGTTCCACCATCGCGGCGATCCAGGAAAACATTTCAACATCGCGGGCGAAAATTTTCTCCACACCCGGGCGCAGAACCTTGACGGCAACCGGCTTGCCCTCTGTTGTGACGGCAAAGTGAACCTGGGCAATGGAAGCGGCAGCCACCGGAACTTCATCAAAGCTTTGCCACAGGGACTCGGGTGGCTCCCCGAACTCATCGGTCAGAATCCGGCGTACATCTTCAAACGGGAAAGGCTCCAGGCGATCCTGCAGATCTGTCAGATCCTGCGCGATGGCCTCGCCCATCAGATCCGGGCGCGTGGAAAGAGCCTGCCCAAGCTTGATGAATGTTGGCCCCAGCTCAACGAAAGCCCGCGCCAGGCGTTGTCCGGGCCGCCCTTCGGCAGGGCGTACCATGGGACGCAGGAGGGTTGCCACCAAGGACCCGACCGGCAAGGCATCCAGAAGAAACAAAACGTCGTGACGGGCCAGGACCCGGCCGATACGAAATACGCGGGCAAGATTACGACAGGCAGAAAACATCAGGCCCCAACCATCCTAGATCCGCCATGCCGAGTGAATGGCGGCAATACCACCGCTGAGATTATGCACCGCTACCCGTGACAAGCCAGCCTGAGCCATTCTGTCTGCCAGTTCTTTCTGGGCGGGGAACTGGCGGATGCTTTCAGCCAGGTAGCGGTAACTGTCACGATCGCCCGCAACAAGTTGCCCCATCCGGGGTAACACGGCAAAGGAATAAAGATCGTAAAGTCGATCCAGGCCCGGCACCAGAACCTTGGAAAATTCCAGACACAGGAAGCGTCCGCCGGGTTTCAGGACACGGCGCGCTTCTCTCAGCGCTTGATCAATGCGGGTGACGTTGCGCAGACAGAACGCGATGGTATAGGCATCAAAGGATGCATCCGGAAAGGGGAGGCTTTCTGCGTCACCATTGATCCATGTCAGGCCGGCAGGGTGTCCACGATCCAGCGCCCGGTCCCGTCCGACGGTCAGCATGCCGGTGTTGATATCGCAGACCTGTACGGTTGTACCGCCAAGGTCAGGTGCCCGGCGACGCACCCGATCCAGGACGCGGAAGGCAATGTCGCCGGTTCCGCCGCCAACATCCAGAACCTGCATGCCGGCGCGCGGTGCCAGCATATCGACGAAGCGGTCTTTCCACAGGCGGTGAACGCCCAGGCTCATCACATCGTTCATCAGGTCATAGCGACGGGCGACCGAGGTGAACACGCCGCGCACCAAGCCTTCTTTCTCGTCCTCGTGAACGGTACGAAAGCCGAAATGCGTGGTCCGGGCCGACGGGGCTTCATCGGTCACGCAAGCAGCATCAGCGGCAGGTCCTGTATTCTTGTGCGTCATGGCCGCACGATAGCCCAACCCGATGGGAAACGCTATAAGGGAGCCTTCTGCACACCATAATTTTCCTGACCGGAGAATACTTCCTTATGCCGGAACTGCCCGAAGTTGAAACTGTATGCCGTGGATTGGTGCCATTTCTGGAACAGCGCATCCTGCAAGAGGTGGATGTGCGCCGGGCCGATCTGCGCCAGCCCTTTCCAGACCAGTTACAACAAAGGTTGACAGGGCGACGGGTCCAGCGCGTGCACAGGCGTGGAAAGTACTACATATGGGATCTGGATGACGGGATGTGTGTTCTGGGTCATCTGGGAATGAGCGGATCCTGGCGCATTCATACCGCACAGGACGGACAGCCAGCGATCGGAAAACATGACCACCTGGTCATTCGCACCGATCGTGATGATACCCTGACCTATCACGATCCGCGACGCTTTGGTGTGCTGCTTCTGGTGTCGTCCAATGCACTGCCCGGCCACCCCTTGTTACGGAGCATGGGACCGGAAC
The DNA here is from genome assembly GCF_012102665.1 of Haematospirillum sp. 15-248. Lineage (NCBI taxonomy): Bacteria > Pseudomonadati > Pseudomonadota > Alphaproteobacteria > Rhodospirillales > Novispirillaceae > Haematospirillum > Haematospirillum sp. 15-248. The sequence continues at coordinate 30,778 of NZ_JAAVTF010000007.1, forward strand.
CCCTGTCCGATGCGTTTGACGGATCTATTCTGGCGCAGGCCTTTTCCCGTCGCCGTACGCCGGTGAAAGTTGCGTTGCTGGATCAGGGTGTGGTTGCCGGAATCGGCAATATCTATGCCAGCGAAGCCCTGTACCGGGCCGGCATTGCGCCTGATCGTCCGGCACACAGTCTGGATGAGCGGGAATGCCGATCCCTTGCCGGGGCCGTGCAGTCGGTTCTGTTCGATGCCCTGGAATCCGGCGGGTCCTCGTTGCGTGACCACATGCAGGTCAATGGTGAGCTGGGATATTTCCAGCACCGGTTCGCTGTGTATGACCGCATGGGGCAGCCATGTCCGGACTGTACCTGTGACCATACACAGGGTGGCGGCGTGCGCCGGATCATTCAGGCCGGGCGCTCAACATTTTTCTGTGCGATGCGGCAACGCTAGGGTACGCTCCGGTGCCATGGGACCTTTTTTCTCCTCTGGCGTGTATCGCTTTTTTCTCGTCCTGCCTGTTGCCCTTGCTGTCGCACTGGCCACGGCGGTTGTTTCCGCGTCTGTGCAGGACTTCGCCGAAGGGATCGAGGATTTGCCCCTGATGCCCGGACTGCAAAGCCATGAAGGTGGATTGACTGTTTTTGACAGTCCCTACGGCACGATTGTCGAATCAACAGCCAAGGGGCGGGTCTCGCCTGCCGATGTCCTGGATTTTTATGCCCGGACGTTGCCGCAGCTGGGATGGACCCGGACCGGAGAGACTCTTTTCCGGCGGGAAGCCGAGGAGCTTGTCCTGGATGTCGGGCAAAACAGAACGGATGTCATTGTCCGTTTCCGGGTTGTGCCCGTGGACTGAAATTTACAGAAAAACAGGACAGCCTGTTATCGGGTTTGTACCAAAGACGGAAGGGAGCCAAAAGCGCATGGCATATGAACATATCCTGGTTGAAACCCATGGCGAGGTGGGCGTTGTGATCCTGAACCGGCCCAAGGCTCTCAATGCCCTGTGCGTCGGTTTGGTCAAAGATATGGGGGCGGCCCTGGATGCCTTTGAAAGCAACCCTGATATTGGGGCCATTGTTCTGACGGGATCAGACAAGGCGTTTGCTGCCGGAGCCGATATCAAGGAAATGGCCGACAAGACCTACCTTGATGCCTATACCGAAGACTTCATCACCAAGGGGTGGGAACGCGTGGTTAGCTGCCGCAAGCCGGTTCTGGCCGCTGTGGCCGGTTATGTACTGGGCGGAGGCTGCGAAATCGCCATGATGTGTGACTTCATCATCGCAGCCGACAATGCCCGCTTCGGGCAGCCGGAAATAACGGTTGGTACTATGCCCGGTGCGGGGGGAACCCAGCGGCTGACCCGGATTGTTGGCAAGGCGAAAGCCATGGAAATGTGCCTGACCGGGCGCCAGATGACTGCAGAGGAAGCCGAGCATGTCGGTTTGGTGTCGCGCGTGGTTCCGCTTGATACCCTTCGCGAAGATGCGATCCGGACTGCACAGAAAATTGCCCGGATGTCGCGTCCGCTGACAATGATGATCAAGGAATCGGTGAACCGGGCCTATGAAACCACCCTGCGGGAAGGGCTTCTGTTCGAGCGGAGGGTGTTCCACGCCACTTTTGCCACCGAAGATCAGAAGGAAGGTATGGCTGCTTTTGTCGAGAAGCGCGAGCCAAATTTCAAGCACCGCTAGGCAGGGGCTGCTCCGACTCGGTGGCAAGCCCCCCTGTGAATCCCGGTCAGGCGGGAAATAAGGGGGGAACATGCCCCGAAGCGGGACTCCCCTGTTGACGGAAGGGCGCTCTTTGCCTATAAAGCGCGCTTCGTATTCGTGAACCTGTTACTCTTATTTGGACGGAATCCAAGGCTATGGCTCATCACAAGTCGGCCCAGAAGCGCATTCGCCGCAACGCTCGCCGTTTTGCCATCAATCATGCGCGCAAGAGCCGCGTACGCACCTTCATCAAGAAGGTTGAGCTGGCTGTTGCCGGCGGTGACAAGGCAGCTGCCGATGCAGCCTTCAAGGTCGCCCAGCCGGAGATGATGCGTGGTGCTCAGAAGGGCGTGTTCCACAAGAACACAATGTCCCGCAAGGTCTCGCGCCTGAGCGCGCAGATCAAGGCTCTGCCTGCGGCCGCCTGACAAGGGTGTTGCAGGCGGCCGTTCGGGCTGCGCCGTATCGAAAAGGTCGCGCTCCTGGATTAGAGTCCGGGATGCGGCCTTTTGCGTCTTCTGCTCATGGTGTTCTTGCAGTACCTGATCGTGGAGTCTTGTTGTGGATTCGTCATGGCGCTATAGCCTGACGACTCCCGGTTATCACTCTGGGATGCTCTGTTTTTACCGTATTTGGACCGTGGTCAATGCCGCTTTCACCCCTTGGGGGCGTCAAGAAAAAAACTTTTCATGTTCCCCTTTCGATCTCATTGAATGAGCGCGCGTCTTGCGGATAGAGTCACCCCTCTGATCGGGTCTGGCACCAGGATTTTTCTGGACGTCGGCCTTCCTGTTTCACTCCCTGTCCTTCATTCACCATCCTTTTCTTGTCACCGAATTACACCATTCTCGATAACACGGCCGTGCGGCCTTTGAACAAGGGACACGTGCAGCTCTGCGGTATTCCGTCCTGCCTTCCCTGCGGGGCAAACATGCGGGTTACCGGTGGCCGTACCCTTTCTCCGGAAAGGATTCTGAAGCAGAACAGAACCCGGTTCAGGGTTCGCCAGTTTGGTCCCGGCGTGTGGAGCAATGCATCCGCCGGACAGGGGAGATGTGTTCCTGTCAGAGGGGACATGCTGAATGATACCGGGCCTGTTTTACACCGGGGTTGGCCCCCCTGCCTGATACAACATCATAGTGCCGGGGCTTGAGGCAACGCAGATGACGACAGCAGACCTGATGGTAAAAGAAGAACGCGATACCGTTTTTTCCTGGGACAGAATCCTGCCCCGTCTGCGGGAAGAATTTGGCGAAACTGCCTTTGCGAACTGGTTTGTTCCGATCCGCCATACCGGGGTTCGCAGCGGAACCTTGCAGCTGACGGTGCCAACGCGCTTCATGCGGGATTGGATCATGACCCACTATGGTGATCGTATCCGGGCGCTGTGTAGCGTGGAGGATCCGTCGATCCGGCAGGTCAATCTGTCTGTCAATGCCGCCGCCCCGGCGCAGCCCAAAAGCCAGCCAGTAGCACAGGCCCCCTTGCCACCGACTCCACCGGTGCAGATGCGCCGGTCACCATCCACGTCATCGGTGCGGGATTCCAGATCCAAGGGATCACAACAAGGGGCCAGTGTTGCTCCGCCGGTTGCCATGCCTTCGGTCATTGCGCCTGCCCCCGCATTGCCCGATGACCTGTCGGCACCGCTCGATCCGCGCTATACGTTCGAAAGTTTTGTAACCGGCGCCACCAACGAATTTGCCTGCGCGGCCGCGCGGCGGATCGTGGATTCCAGTCAGGCAGTTTTCAATCCGTTGTTCCTGTATGGCGGGGTTGGTCTGGGCAAAACGCATCTGATGCACGCCATCGCCCACGCCATCCGGTCCCGTCATCCGGAACGGCGTGTTATCTACCTGTCGGCTGAAAAGTTCATGTACAGCTTTGTACGGGCCCTGCGTTACAAGGACACGATGGCGTTCAAGGAACAGTTCCGTTCCGTTGATGTGCTGATGATTGATGATGTCCAGTTCATTTCGGGCAAGGACACAACCCAGGAAGAGTTCTTCCATACCTTCAATGCCCTGGTTGACCAAGGACGACAGGTGGTGATTTCTGCGGACAAGTCACCGGCGGATCTGGATGACATCGGCGACCGGTTGCGTTCCCGCCTGTCGTCTGGCTTGGTCGCCGATATTCACCCCACCACCTATGACCTGCGTCTGGGCATCCTGTCGACAAAGGCTGAAACATCCGGCGTTGTCGTTCCGCCAAAGGTCCTGGAGTTTCTGGCGCACAAGATCAGCTCCAACATCCGCGAGCTGGAGGGCGCCCTGACCCGCCTGATTGCGCATGCCCAGCTTGTGGGGCGTGCACTGTCCCTGGAAACAGCCCAGGATGTGCTGCGGGATCTTCTCCGCGCCAATGACCGGCGTGTTACCATCGACGAGATTCAGAAGAGGGTTGCCGAGCATTTCCAGCTCCGGGTGTCGGACATGCATTCCGCGCGGCGTTCCCGTTCCATTGCCCGGCCGCGTCAGATTGCCATGTTTCTGTCCAAGCAACTGACCAGTCGTTCGTTGCCTGAAATTGGTCGCAAGTTTGGCGGGCGTGACCACACGACGGTGATTCACGCGGTCAAAAAGATCAATCAGTTGATGAGCAGCGATACCGCCTTTGCCGAGGATGTGGAACTGCTGCGCCGGATGCTGGAAACCTGAGCGCAGGACACAGCAACACGACACGAAGGGTATGTGGTTTCTCGATGCAATGGGATGGCTTCTACCTCCCTTCTGCGGCGTGCGCGTGACATCATCTACAATTGCTTGATTGGCAATAAAAACTACCATAAGGTAATCCCTGTCAGCAGGTTTCAAAAACCTGTCGATAGAGGCCCAAAAACCTCGTACATACCAGTAGCAGGCAGTCGCCCATATTGCGCGGTGACTGTCTGTACGGTGACGGACTGATTCCTCGCGGTCCGTGCGCTCCGCTTTATGGCGGGAGGGCGGCGAATAGAACACCCGCAAGGGAAATAAGCCCGCCCGGTACCCCTGACTACTGGCAGTGTTATTGGGTTTTTGGCCTCCCGCCACCACGTGTGTTGTCAGCGCATGTGGTGGCCGGCGTCTTCGTGCGCTGAACCGGGGACCCGGTGTGGTTTCCCCCCGATGGCCATCCCGTCCGGCTTCCTTGCTCCCCGCCGGGCAGGGGCATCGGGTCCCCGGTTTTCTTGCGCGGGATGTTTGATCTTGGCGTATGTGTATTCCGCGCAGGGAAGAGGCGCGGTTATGCGTTCGGTGTTTGCGCGCCTGCCCTGTATGTATCCTGAACCCGGTCGTACCTTGCAGGGCTTGGATCCTGTGTCGGCAAACCTTATGGCACAGCAGCGTAACCAGAGTCTGATTGTGACGATGGACAAGAAACGTTCTGACCGGCCACAGTCATTTTAGTCTTTTCTTGTTACCATTCCTGAAGCAGGCAGCGTGTGCTGTCGTTGCGGCTGATTGCTCTGGCGTGCGCGTGGATAGTATAGATTCTTTTCATTGAAATGTATGACGTACGCATTCATGAATCATGCATGATAGGTTATGAATTTTTATAATTTATACATGCTATTGTGAATTTCTATCGAATATAGTCAATTGCTTCATGTTGTTTATAGTTATCGGGTTATATGTATGTGGCTATTCTATGTCCTGTATGGTGTATATTTTGCGTATATATTCTCATTGTGATGTCTCTTGTTTGCTTTGATACCTTTCGTGTCTGGGGGCTGTTCTGGCCTGTCTGAACATGGAGGATATGATGGATATGACACAGATGAAGAGCTCTGTTGTTATGGTTGGTCCCTATGCGGTGGTGACTGGAACGCAGGGCAGTGATTTTTTGCATCCACCTGAGGCTCGTGGATTCATCGATGGTCTTGGTGGTGCTGATACTGTTGATTATTCATCTTATGCAGATCCGCTGACGATTACGCCATCCTCTGTGGGGGATCTGGTTGTCAATGTGAATGGTCAGCAGAAAGATCTTCTGAGAAATATTGAAAGGGTCATCGGTGGTTCGGCTGATGACCGGATGACAGGGACTTCTGCCAATGAAGTTTTCTTTGGTGGTCCGGGGCGGGATATCCTGGATGGTGGCGCTGGTTTTGATGGGGCCGAATATTCCGACAAAGATAAGCCTGTCGAGGCGGACTTGTCTGTCAAAGGGCCGGTTGTGGTCAAGGTCGGTGGGCAGCATGAGGATACACTGCACAATATAGAAGCCGTTATTGGGGGCCTTGCCGGTGATACCCTTAAGGCCGCTGCGGGCAGAAGCATGCTGGCTGGTGGTGAAGGTAATGACACCCTGATTGCCAACGGGGGCGATGATATCCTGATGGGTGGAAAGGGAGCCGATACATTCGTGTTCAAGTCGGTTTCAGACTCTCCATTCAATGACCCTTCCAGAATTATCGATTTTAACTCTGATGATGGGGACCGTATTGACTTGTCTGCCATTGATGCAAATACAGCGGAGGATGGTTTACAGGCTCTTGCCTTCAGCGGTCAAAATCCCGCTGCGCATTCTGTCTGGTATAGCGCAGGGGCTGACTATGGTGCTTGGTATGCTCCACCTGCCCTCCGTATTGATGTAACAGGTGATGGGGTCGAGGATATGATGATTCTTGTCGAGACGGGTTCCGAGATTCCGTTCCATATTACGGCGGAAGCGTTGGGTTTGGTTGCAGAATAAGCCGCGTTGATCATACGCTATTGATGGTGCTGTCCCCTGTGATATCTGCCTGCTTGCAGGTGCGTTGCAGGGGACATCACGTTGTGACTTGCAGAGTATCCTGATATCTGCTGCAACTCTGTTCTTTCCCGTTTTTCTTTGTCCCGGTTCGGCTCCTTCTTGTTTGGAGCCGTTCCTCTTTTGTATTCATCTGCACAGCATTCCGTATGTCATCTTATTTTTATTACCATTTATTAATCGGTAAAGTGCCGACTTATTATTAACCTTGTCGGGATAAATTATATCGTATACAACCAATGCCAGATTCGATTGGGCTGGCTGGTGTACGGAAACGTGTTATGAATGCTGCAAGGTTGGACACGGTACTTGAGGCCCCGCCCGGGCAGGCCTCGCAATATAGTGCCGATGGGAGTTCCGGGCAGGATGTGAATCTGTTCCGGGGCACCGTTTCATTCTCTGTTCCCCTGCTGTCTCTTCCGGGGCGAAGTGGTCTGAACCTGGAGCTTCTTGCCACTTATAACAGCGCTGTTTCGGGGCAGGTTGTGCAAAGCAATCGCGATGCACCGACCGGCATTCTTGGGCTTGGGTGGGATATGCCCATCGACCGGATCGATGCCCATTATGCTGTGCCGGGTGATCGGAACAGCGTCACCTTCTTCCTGACTAGCCGGGGGTCTCGTAACCGTTTGTATCGTGTTGCACGTCCGTGGCAGCGGGGGTGTCTTGATATCAGTCTGTCTGCTTCCCTGGATCGCAAGGAGGTAACGCCGGCAGTACAGCGTGCTTTTCTGGACCAAGGCCTTGTTCTGGACCGGGGAGCGCGTGTAACGGTCGATGTTCCCGGACAGAGCTGGTCTGTTGTTGATCCAGTCAACGCCTATATGCTTGTTGTCCGGGTTGAAGCTGGCTCCTTGTCTGTTCTGGATGGTGGTTTTCACTACGAAGCAGAAGGCTATGATTTCTCTCGTGTTTGCTATTACGCACCGTTCGAACGCTGGGAGATTTATGACACATCCGGTCTGTGCCGTATTTTTGGTGGGGCTTCCGGAACCAACGCTGCGGGGCATGGTACCAGTCAGGGGGATTCGATTGTCTGGGGCGTTCATTGGAACGGGTGGGCCGGCCCGGGAATGGTTGCCCACGATCCCGAGGGGAAGCGGATTCAGGCTCAGTATCCGTTGTCATGGTATGTATCTGCTCAGCGGGCTCCGAACCGTGATGAGATCCGCTTTGCCTACAGACAGGTCCAGCCTCTTGTCGGTGTGAATGGTCTGCCGTTTACCCGGGCCATCTACCTGGAAACTGTCACTGACATGTTCGGACGTTCAGCACGCCTGATTTATGCACCGAAGCAGTATTCCAGTGACATGTCCGGTGTGCGTGAGTATCTGGATCCGCACAGGGCTGTTCCCGATGATGCGCCCACAGCGTGGCAGGATCGTTACGAGACGCTGTTTCTTGACCGTGTTGAGTGCCGTGCCCACACGGGCGACCTGTTGTTTACAACCTGCTTTACGTATGAGCTTGGGTTGTTTGCGGCTGTTCCTGACAAGGCTCCCCCCGATTTTGCCGGCACCATGACGCGGCGCGTCCTGACGGCGATAACCCGGGTACAGGCTGATGGCAGTTTTCTGCCGCCCTTGCGTATGACGTATTACCCGGCAACAGGGAGTAATCCCGGGGCAATTGCCTCGCGGCATTTACCGGAAGGGGCTGTTGTTGCGTATGATTACCAGCAAAAAAGTCTGACGCAGTGTTCGCGCAGCCTGACGGTCTTGCCGGCCTTGGCCAGTGCCAGGCCAAGGGTCTGGTTTGGTACGGACTACGCGGTTGTCCTGTGGATTGCTGACAGTCGTTTCAGTCTGACAGTTTATACGTGGAACGGGCGCTGGATTGCCTGGACCCCGTCTGCGCAGCAGTATCTGCTGTCCATTGATCCGGATGGTATCAATCCCGTCTTGCGTGATGATTTCTTTGTTCTGCATGTTCCTGATGCAGATAAAGCCAGCAGCTGCGTGCTGTTCTTCCACCGTGACAACCGTATTCTGGGCGGGTGGATTGAAGATCCTGCTTCTCCCCTGGGTATTGAAAGCCGTAACAGCCACGTTGTCGCCGGAGATCGTTTTCTGGCCATAGCCAACGGACAGAACAACACCGTTACCCGGTTTACATGGAATGACCTCTCGCGGTCATGGACGCAAGAAAACGTTCCGACAGAAGAACGCATGCGGGATCCTTCTGCCTGGCATATTTTTTTGGCAGCGAATGCCACTGCCATGGTTGTGCTGTATTACGACGGGCTTTCCGCACCCGGTACAAAGCAAAGCAGCCTGGTCTGTCATGGTGTTGGAGAAACAGGTGACTGGACGATTCTGGATACACGTCCGGCACCGGACATAACTATCTCCGGCCCGGATGTTCGTGCCAATTTTCACTGGGTGGCGGCATCATGGGTTTTTGCTGCCGCGTCGGTCATTGCTGATACAGGATCCCGCCTGACGTGGCAGCTCAGCCTGTATACCTGGAAGCCTGACCGGACACTGAATGCGCCGTTCCAGATTGTTGGGACCATCGACAAGACAGAAACCGGCATTTTGCCCTGGCAGCCCATACCTGTCATTTTACCATCTGGCCTGGTTGCCTGCGGGCCCAACCTGTTGCGGTTCAATGGTCGTGAATGGCTTCCCAATAACAGCTTGTCCCTGCGTATACCTGTCAGGGACGGTGCTGCTTTCCGGTTTGTAGCCGGGGATGATGTGGTGGTGAAGACTGAATACACCCCGGATCAGGTCATCGGGATGTTGCAGGCTTTTGATCCCGATACCACCCAATCTGTCTGGGCTGGTGATCCGCTCCTTTTATATGACGGTGCACCTGTTGGGAGCGGTTTGCAGCACTATGGCCCCAGTGTTGGTGGCAATACGGTGACGTTTGGTGACCGTGTTTACGATCGGGGTGTATCAACAGACTGGAAAGAAGCCGCCCGGCATGTAACCGGCTCATTGCCCCCGGATGTGAATACGGCAACCCTTGTCAATCAGGGCCCGCTGTTCTTGCTGGCTTTGGGGCAGGAAAATACCGGGGGACCGATGACCCGAATCATGGTCCTGAAGCCCGGGTTTATTTTTGCCGGTGAGGTTGTGCCGCAGGCTTTGTGTGAGTCTTCCGGGCCGGGGAGCTTTGCAACCTTCCTTCCTGCCGATGAGCCTTTTGATCAGGCGCAGTCTTTGACCCTGTATCGGTTCCTGCATGACTCTGTATTGCAACCGGTTGCAGATTTTCCAGTGCGGTCTGTGACCAGCGATAACGGTTACACCCGCGAGGCGGTGAGCTACCTGTTTGATCCGGATACGGCAGCTCTCAGCGCGCAGGGCGATGTTTGCAAATACTATACGGTTGCTGTGTCCAGAGGGCCGGGCGGTCAGAATGGTTCGACCCGTTATACCTTTATGAACGGGATTGGGGATCGTGCCCCCGGGAATCCGGTGCGGGAGGCTGTTCTGGACGGGCAGCTCCTGCGTACGGACATGCATGATGCAGGTAACCGTGTGGTGGCCAGTTATCTCAACACCTGGTCTTTTGTTGACCAGGTCCAGGATATCAGGGATGGCACAACCCGTCGCTTGCATGGCGGTTATGTGCAGTTGACATCAACGACGCGTGTTGTCGATGGCGTGACATCAAGTCAATCCTTTGCGTATGACCTGCGTACGGGACAGGTTATGCAAACGGACATAGCGGTCCTGAATTCTGTTGCGCAGACCGAGGTTCATCGCCGCCGTGTTGTGCCCGGGTGGCAGAGATATCCCCAGTTTGGTTTCCTCAACATCCTGACGCCATGGGTGGAGATCACCTCGACCGTTACAACAGGTGACGCCGAACCAGTTGTAACCGGTCAGGCCCTGATGGAGTGGTGCTCTTTTCCCGGGCCGGCCATAGGGGATGTCGGACGTCTGTCTCTTTTCTCTGAAGTTCAGGCATGGAGTCGTGTTGCCGCAGGTGGTTCCACCCCGTCGGAGGATCCTGCACAGTGGTTGCGGACCGGACGTGTCGAGCATCGTAATGCCTATGGGTATCACGTGGAGACCCGAACATCGTCCGGGCTGGTTCAGAGCGAGCTGTATGCCACGGCAGGCTCCCCCCTTGTCGCGACCTTTTCCGGTGCGTCCTTGTCGGGACAGGAAGCATACTATTACGGGTTCGAACCCTATGAGACAGCTGGGAACTGGAACCTGGATCCTGCGCGGACTCCCCTGGTAACGGCCATCAGCTGCACGGGGACACGTTGTATGGCGGTGCCGGCAGGGGTATCCGGGGCATCTCTGGAGCTGACGCCGCGTGATCGTTCAGAGCCATTCCTGTTCTCGTTCTGGGCTTGTCTGGATCCGGCTGCGCGTGTTCATGACCCTGTTGAATGCTGGCGTGTGGAGTATACCGGTCCCGGTGCTGCATCATTGCCCACGCCCCGGACTATTCGGGTTGCGTCAACACAGTGGTCCTTTTATGCCATTCCTGTGGATCTGTCCGGATGTCAGGGTCCGGTTACGGTGCGTTTGACGCCCGTCAACAGTGGCAACGTGACAGTCTTCATCGATAACGTGGCATTTTCGACACGTGGTGGGTCTGTCCGGGCCCATGTTTTTGATCCTGTGACCTATCGTGTGACGGCTGAGGTTGGCCCCTATAACCAGATCCGTCGCCGCATCTATGACCGGCAGCAACGCCAGGTCGCGATCACCAACGAATTCCAGTCTGTTGTCAATGTGATCGCGCCGTATCTGGCGCGGCAAACGCAGGATGGTTTTGATCCGGACACTCCCAACAGTCAGCTTGTGGTCCAGCCGATGGGGGACACATGGTATGGCCGGTTTCGCAACAATGGCGTCTGGTCGGACGGGTTCTCGTCGACACAGCCGACGTTGTGGACCAGTGCCAACGGGCAGCTTGCTTATCATGGGGATCAACCCGGGCGGATCGATTTTACCGGGATCCGGCTTGTCACAGACTATATGGTTCGCCTGACAGTCAAGGCTGAACCTGGACACAGCGTTGGTCTGATGCTGGGTGATGATCTTGCTGTTGCCTGGAATCCGGATACATGCGCCTGGACACTGACCGATCGCCTGAACAAAGACACAGTGCACGGTGCCTTTACCAGTCCCACTCCATCCGGTGACTGGTTGGTTGTGCTGGGACCCCATGCTGTGATTATGGCGCTTGATGGCCGGATTCTGTTCCGTTATCTGCCCGAGCAGTGCCCGCAGGGGCGTCCGGCGTTTGTTGCCGGAGGGCCACTGGTTATCAGTGAATTTGTTGCCGGCAGCCGTTTGCAGATGGCCATCCGCTATTTCGACGGATGCGGTCGTACGACGCAGGGGCATTCTGTTGAGGGTACGCAGGTTGTCATCGCGACGACCCTGTATGACGAACTGGGGCGGCCGGATGTGCAACTCAAACCCGTTGCGCTTGATATCCGTCGTGACGGCTTCCTGTTCTGGCGCCGTGATCTGGTTACGGCTTTTGATCGTGACAGCGGCCTTTTGTCCGGAAAAGCGGCAGATGCTTGGCCGCAGGATCAAGGATATCCCTATACCCGCAAACGCTTTGAGCCGTCTCCTCTGGGGCGTGTTGTCGAGACCGGTATGCCTGGTCGTGACTTTGCCATCGTCAACCTGTCCACACGTACTCCGGAGGGGCGTCATACCGTACGCTGGTCCTATGGAGCCAACACGGATGATGCACCAACCCGTCAGTTGGGGCTGCCGGTCGGTCGCTATGCCTGTGTGCAGAAAACAGACCAGAATGGTGACGTGTCCGTGACCATGACCGATACGTTGTCCCGGGCGGTTGCCACGGCCCGCCGTGTTGATTCAGAACGTGGGCACTGGACCATCGAGAGTCAGGCCACGGTTTATACGCCTGATGGCGTACAGCAGGCGGTTCGTCTGCCGAATTTTTATGCTCTTCCTTCCGGAGGGGCAGCCGATGCCTGGACCAGGCTGACACTGTCTGATCTTTCTGGACGGATTATCAGCCGCATGGATCCCGACAGTGGCCTGAAGACGGCGGTTTTCAACGCTGCCGGACATGTACGTTTTGCCCGGGATGCTGTTACGGCCGCCCGTGGTGATGTGGTTTACAGTAAATATGACCGCTATGGGCGACCGCTTGAAACCGGTCTTGTTGCAGCAGACTGGGACAGGCGAGCCTTGCAGGCCAGGGCGGAACAGCCGGATTGGCCACGCCCGGAGGACGGTGCCCGCGCCCTGCGTCGTTTTGTGCATGACGGTGACGGGACGTCTGTCAACAATCTCGGGCATCTGGTGTCTGCGACGGAATGTGATGAAACAAGCCGTCAGGCCACCAGTGTTCTTGTCTATGATCATGATGATACCGGTCAGGTTGCCGGAAAGACATTGCGTTTGCCGCAGCTTGGCCGGGCGTATGCGACAACCTTTACCTATGACAACCTGGGTAATGTGACCGGCACAACCTATCCATCCGGGTTTACGGTCCTGTCACAGCGTGATGCTGTCGGCCGGGTCGAGCGTATGGTCGATAGAAATGGCACCGTGCTGGCCGCATGGACATACGCACCAGGTGACCAGATTGCAGAGCAGCGCATCCTTCCCGGTGCACAGGCAGCGGTGACGACGGGTTATGCCTATAACAGTCCCGGGTGGCCGGTCCGTCTTTCTTCGGCCTTTATGACCGAAGAGCTGTCCTACAACAGCGGGGCTATGGATGGTACCGCGTACTACAATGGGCAGGTCTCTTCGATCGATGTGACCTTCTCCCTGCCGGCTTTGGCTGTGCCGGGGTTCCCGGCGCGGACGTCCACAGCCTGCCGCTATGACTCAGGCGGTCGGATTCTGTCAGCCCGGACGATGGCTGATGGTGTTGTCCAACCGCGCTGGAGTTTCGGGGTCGTTACGCCGACATCCTATGATGACAACGGTAATGTTTTGTCTTGTGACCATGACGGTCAGGCAATGGCGTACCGTTATCGTGCCGGTACCAACCAGGTTATCAATACCGATGGCAGTGATCGTGCCGATTATGCCTTTGATGCTGTTGGTGCCGTGACCCGGGCTGATTCAAGGGCAATTACCGACATTGTGCGTCATCCGGGTACTCGGCGTGTGGACAGGATACGGACCACGGATGGTGATGTTGCCTTTGAGTATGACAGCCGATCAAACCGTATCGTCAAGACCACGACAGAGGGTCGCCGGGTCTATGTGCGTGGTGTGAATGGCTGGACCTTGATGGAGGAATATTGTCCTGCTTCGGGAACGCCATCAGTTACGGAATATCTCTACGGTCCCGGTGGGTTGTTTGCCATTCGGGTTGACGGGCAGATTATGCCGGTTCTGACGGACCATCTGGGTTCCGTGCGTGGGCTGGTGGCAGACGGAAGGCTTTCAAGCGCGTTCCATTATAACGTATTTGGCGAGGTTGTAGCCCGTTATGGGGCCGCTGATCACCTGCGCTACCGTTTTACCGGGTATGAGTATGACGCAGAAACAGGCTTGTACAATGCGTCAGCCCGTCTTTATGATCCGGTATCGAAGCGTTTCTACAGTGTTGATCCCAAGGGACAGTACGCATCTTCCTACGTTTACTGTGGTAACAATCCGGTCTCTCTTCTTGATCCTACCGGAGAGGCTGCGTGGTGGGCCGTTCTTCTTGGTGTTTTGGTTGGTACGGCTGCAACCTTGTTTACAGGCGGTGCCGGTGCGTTCCTGTTTGCGACAGAAGAAGGAACGGCGCTTGGGGCCTCTACCGCTGTTTCAGCGGCGGCCGGCGCGGTTGGTTCCCTGGCGGGTGATGCGACAGCAGCGGGAGCATCCGGTGAACGCTTTACGCCGGTGCGGGCACTTGTTGATCTTGCCGCTGGTGCTGCGGGTGGTGCTGCGGGTGAGTTCTTTGGTGGTACAGCGGCCAATGCTGCAATAGGCCGGGCTTTCAGAGCGGGTTATTCGGCTGCAGCTGTCAGTCGGATTGGCTCTGCCGCATCCGGGGTGGCGGGTGGCTTGTCCGGTTCTGCAGCTGCGATAGGAACGCAGGCGGCTCTTGGTGGTCAGCCCCTCTTCAGTGCGGGGAATGGCATAACGGTGGCCTTGTCAGCTCTGGCTGGTTTTGGCGGAGCCGTTGCCGCGTCCGGGTCCTACTTCTCCTGGTTCGGGAATACGATGCCTGTACCGTTGGGAGAGAACGATTTTGATCTGATTGATGCCTTTACCCGGGTGCATCCAATCGCCAAATCCGAGACCGGTCATTCATATCGGTTCCTGACCCTCAATCGCGAAGAGCTTGGGCTTCTTTTCTCTGAGGCCTTTCGTCTGAATGCATCCGGGACCGAGTTCCATGATGTGATCGACGTGCATGGTGCCGGGCGTTTTGTGTTCCCGTCCATCAAGGGTGCCGGGTACATGCGCCCGATGTCCGCCAAGCTCCTGGCACGATACATGCGGACCCAACATCCTGACTGGGTTGGCGGCGGTACACATCCCCCGATCAAGATGTCTTGCTGCTTCAGTGCGATCCCGGGATCCCGTGGGGGGGCTGTTGGCCAAACAATTGCGACAGCCCTCAATCGGACGACCTATGGAAGTCTTGGTACCGTAAGAATGATACATGGTGCTCCGGACTGGAAATGGGTTCGTTTTACTCCATGACCTCAACCCCATACAGGAGATGACAGGTATGAGCCTTTCTGATGTTGAAGAGAAACCGGCCGTTTGCCCAGCAGCAAAGATCCCGGTCCAGGTTGCGTCCCTGGAAGAATATAAAACCCTGTTCGCAGGGGATCTGACCGATGCACAGCGCGAGGCCCATACGCAGCATCTTTCGTGTCTGCATGGGAATGCCCTTGCCGGTACCGATGATGACGGATGTCTGGTCCGCCTCAGCAACTTTGTCTACGGCGCCGGTAAACTGGCACCTCATGACAAGGCTTTTGCCGAGAAGATATTCCCGATCCAGGCCAGCAAGATAGCTGTTGAGGACATGACGGTGACAACCGATATCGTTTATGGTCCCGCTTCGGCACCTGTTTTGCTGAACGTGGGAACATTAACGTTTGCCGGTGGATCCATTACGGCCCTGAACACGGTTCTTACAATCAATGCCCGCAAGGTGGCTTTCCGTGAAGGTACGGGAACCAAGCCCTATCATATCGGTATTCTTGGTACAGACGGTGTCACTGGCATGGATGGTGCCCATGGTGATACGCCTTCCAATCAGGCTGCATCCGGCAAGGATGTCCAGCCTGCGTCTCCGGGGATCTGCACAGGTGTCGGGCCTGGCGGTCTTGGCAGCAACGGATCCAATGGCGGGGATGGGCAGGATGGAAATCTCGGTGGAACCGGACGCCCCAGCCTGCAGGCCAACCTGACATTCTATGCGTTTGATAATCCGGAAGGAGAAAAGCTGGTTGTCTTCACGCGTTCCGGGGCCGGTGGTGCCGGCGGTCGTGGTGGAGACGGCGGTGCCGGACAGCAGGGTGGAAACGGGGGCTGTGGTTGTGATTCCGGCTGTGAAGGCACTGATGGCGGCGACGGTGGTCGTGGCGGCAATGGCGGCGATGGTGGGAACGGTGGTCAGGGCGGCGATGCTGTCGATGGTGGTGATGTGTTCATAAAGGTTCCTGCCGAAGCGGTATCCAGTGTTGTCAGGGTTGCTGATATTGCCCATGCCGGCATTGGTGGTGCCGGTGGCCTGGGTGGTGCTGGCGGCCGTGCTGGAAATGGCGGCGCTGGCGGGAAGCATTCTGCCAACGGAGCAGGTGGTGCGCGTGGCAACAATGGCAAGCCCGGTCAGCCCGGCAAGGCGGGGATTCGTCAGGGTAATCCCGGGAACATTTATATTAACAGTCTGTAGACGGTACGGTTATACGCATGGTGGTGACCACTGAGTCTTCGGATTACGATCTGTCGGTCCTTCCCCGCCCCGGGGAGGACTGGCCGATCGGAACCCATTTTGTCACAGTGCCGGATCTGGAGACGGCGCGTCGTCTGTTTGGCTCGCCGGATCATGCGGTCCGTGTACGCAAGAGTGCATTGTTCTATCGCGGGATTGAAGCGCGCCAGCGCCTTCCCCAGGGGATGCATGACCGTGGCGAGGAATATGCGATCGCGGATGGCAGGCTGCATGAAGCGGACCGTGCCGGGCTTGCCAACCATCTGCCCCTGCATGTCAAGGTGATCCGTCTTTCCTACAAGCGACTTGCCCAAGGTGAGATCTGGGATGTCAGTGTCCGTCATGGACAGTGGCCCGGCCTTGATTACATGGAAGAGCTGTATGTCTTTGTGCACGTTGATCACCTGGTCCTGGAGGAGGGGGCCAGGATTACCGTTTCAGGCAATGTCTTGTTTCTGGTGTGCGGCACGCTGGAACGTGTTGATCCGGTCAGCTCCTGGCAGGACGTCGCCGAGGACAGGTACGATATTGCGGTTCTGCCAACGCCTTTCTCGGTAGACCGGCAGCTGAGTCCCAATACAGGATGCCCTGGTGTTGACGGGTTACCCGGGGATGACGGTGTTCCTGGTATGTCTGTCGAGGTCGAGGGATCTCTCTTTGGTCCGGTCCCGGTTCATGTTCCCGCGCAGTGTCATGCCGGGGATGGTGGGTCCGGTCTGGACGGAGGCCATGGTGTGCGTGGCCGTAATGGTGGCATGTGCAAGGTAGCCGATATACGGATTGCGCGGTTGGTGGGGTGTGACTCTCGTCCCCTGCGTATCTTTTCCCGTGCTGGGTCTGGTGCTCTAGGGGGGAGCGGCGGGCAGGGAGGGCGCGGTGGTAACGGTGGGCAGGGTGGTAACGGCATCAAGTCTCTCCGTGTCTTGCGGCCTTCCGGGGACGGGGGTGCCGGTGGTCACGGGGGGCGTGGCGGTCATGGCGGACAAGGCGGAAACGGTGGGCTGTCATCCAATATTTTTGTCCAGGTTCCGGTGGGAACGGTGATCCGGTCCCTCTCTTTGCCGTCTTTGGGGGGGCCGGGTGGTTCACCGGGTTCGGGTGGATTGCCGGGGCTTGGTGGTGCGGGGGGAAGAGCACTGCCCGGTATTGCTCCCGGGCGTCGGGGATGTGACGGACTTTGGGGTGCTGACGGGTTGCCCGGGCGTCCAGGCCGGTCGCGACCGGGGGCGGGTATTTTTGTGATTGAGTGCGACCGTTTCGGTCCAAGTTTCTGACAGCGTCCTGCATGCCCCAGGACCAAGGGATGCTCTGACCGGAACCGTTCGCTGCGGTCTTTATCTCACGTGAACAATGCGTGAGAGCTCTGCCACAATATTGAAACCATCCCAGAGCACATCCATGTCCAGGGCCTGCCCGACAGGCACAATGCGGCTTATCCCGCAGATACCATGGCGCAGGGTCCATTCCTGCATGGCCGATGGTGTGATGCCGAAGTACGTTAAGGTCTGTACTTTCGGGGACAAGGACGGGGCAAGATCATCAAGGTGATGAATGTGCGTCTGGAAGAAGAAGCCACCTCGACCGCTTTCTGTCTCAAAGCACAGGGGAACGGTTGGCAGGTCCAGTACAGAAAGGGTAATGCCGTACGGCTGGACCGCCTGGATGTCCGGGCGTATCGCCAGGGCTTTCAGGACAGAGGTGGCTTTGCTGACAGCCTGTTCGGCGCGCAGTGTGTATGACCTGTCTGTTATGTGATGTTCAAGGGCATTCCAGAAACGCTGTGGACCTCTTCCTTTGCCGCACCAGATGACATAACGGGGGGAAGAGCATGCGTTCTGGTCCATTGTGTATGCGTCGTTGAAGAACGCACGGGCAAGTGCAGCCAGATCATCGTCTTCCAGCTTGGCAACGGCATCGGAATCCATGATGCACAGGGACAGGCGATCAGGGAATACAACATCAACGCAGTCCGGTCGTGTCGGCAGGGACCGGATGTGCGTGACAGTTGAATCGCCGCCCCAGATCATGCGGGCTGCACAGACACGTGACAGTGTGGCGGTTAAATCCAGATCCCTTGCATAACGGACGATGGCAAAGCGCCTGGCCATGTCTTGATATGGAGATACGCTGACAACATCATTCAGAATGCGGCACAGGATATCGATCTCTTCAAATGGGCGTGACGGAGCTCGCACGATGTTCACGTTACCGGCCAACAGGCCAAAGGCTAGCGAGAAGGCTGTGTTGATGGGAATATTGCCGGGTGCAATGTGTAGTGTCAGGCCGCGCCCAAGGCGTAGTCTGGAATCATTGCAGAGTTTCTGTGAGGCCTTGATGCCTGCAGGCCGACACCAGAAAGCAAACGTTTGCAGGTCGGGTTTCTTCTTGGCTTGCGGATCAAGACGCAGGGCCTTTGACAAGGCGCCGAGGAATTCGCAGACAGGCGGTGCGAATGGTGGAAGACACGTGTCATGCAGGTCACGATTCCCGGCCAGCAGATCAACGGTAGATCCCTCATCAAGAAAGGGTATCGCTGCATCCTCTGGCTTCAGCGTCCTGGACTCGTCCATGTACAACAAAATATTTCCCCTTTCTCCCGCACGGACAATCATCTTCCCCAAGAATCGTGGCTTCATCTTCTGTCAAAAGACTATGACCGGGATAGCTTTCGGGCAAAGCGGAAAAGAGCTGAAGCAAACCCCGTTCGTTTGATGCGCACGGCTCAAGATGCGCATTCCGCACCAGGACATCCGAGAACAGGGACGGATGCAGATAGTGTTGCTCACATTCAAGAAAGATGGAGCCTGTTTGTTCGACAAGACCATAGTAATTATGGACAGAACGGATACCGGTTGTTTTCTCAGCCAGTGCACGAAATGCCCTGGCGCTGATCTGTTGGTCGGCCATCTTCTTCCACCCACCACCATGGATCAGGATACCTTTCCCCAGATCAAGGCGCATACCCTGTTCCTCAAGGCACTTCAGAAATTTTGAGAATACAAGGAAGGTGAGGCCAAAGACAAAAACAGGCTGGTTACCATAACGGGCTTCAAAGTCCTTCAGGGCATTCAGATCGGTCATTCCCTGTTTGTCCAGGGCATACGTGATGGGGCGCCCAAAGAGTGAAAATCCGGTTGTAGCTGCTGTGCGCGCTGATAATGCATCCGCACCCCTTTGTGCGGATTGTGAGTCGATGATCAGCATGGGCATCCGTTCCAGCCCCGTAAAATTCACTGTAATGTGGGTAAGGACTTTCGTTTGTCGTATGATTTCAGCATGATCAAGAGCAATGCGCGAACGTGTATGACCGGTTGTTCCTGATGACAGCAGGGTCTTCTGGACCTGGTTCCGGGGAACACTTTTCAGATCCAGTTCCTTGAAGAGGCGAACCGGCAAGAAGGGAACGTGCTCCAGAGAGGGATGCTTTTCCGTCTGGTCCGGGAAGAAAGCCATCATTTTTTTGTAAGACGGGCAGTGTTGCATATGATGGTGTGTCAACCACGACATGCGTTCCAGAAAGAGGGTCTCTCTTTGCGGACGAGCCAGTCCGTAGGGTGGTTCGTCAAAGAAAGTATCAAGGGGCAAGGGTGTGATCATGGCACAGCCTGGCTCATAAGGGTGGAATAATCCGTTTTCCCTGACTCGAGACGGGGAAATGCGGGGACTGCATGAACGAAGATCCCCTTGTGATGCAGGCTTGTTACAGATTGCAGGAATGCGGCTACATCCCTAGCCTTGTCCGCGTCTGTAATAAAAACACATAGTCTATCGTCATGGCCACTGCATGCAGCGTGATAGCCGGCCTTTTCCAGAAGATGTTCTGTTTCGTCCAGGCTGACCCTGTGCCCGAATATTTTCAGGAATCGCTTCTTGCGCCCGATAATACGCAGGAATCCATCACTGTCGCGGCAGGCGATATCCCCTGTGTGCAAGGTCCCTTTGTGGCAATCTCCCAAGGTCAGGTCATTTGCAGATTGTGCCAAGCCAAGTGAGACATTGGGGCCTTGATAGACAAGCTCGCCTGGCTGTTCCGGTTCCTGTATCGGATTCCCGGCTTCATCAATCAGGAACATGCTTCCCCCGGGGATCGGAATACCGATGGTATGTCCCTTGGATGGCATGGCATCCCAAGGGACGCAGGACATGCGCGCAGTTGCCTCCGTCTGTCCATACATGACCCGGAACTGTCTGTCGTTTCTTGCGCATGACTGTACAAATGACTGGATATCGTCTGGATCCATACGTCCCCCGGCCTGTGTCAGCAGACGCAAGGCGGGTAAGTCCATCGTGTCAAGGCGCAGACGCTTCAATGTCTGGTAAATAAACGGCACGCCACCAAAGTTTGTGACGCGATGCTCCTGTACGGCATGCCAGAAAGCAGGTGTAACCACCGCGTTCTCTGTCACAAAAACAGATGCGCCGACAAGAAGATGGGAATGAATGATTGACAGTCCGTAGCTGTAGCTGAAGGGCATTGTGGTGATCGCACGGTCAGACTCTTTGAGGTCGAGAGATTGTGCAATTGATGCCGCATTACTAAGGATATTATTGCGTGAAATCCGGACGAAAGACCGGCTTCCTGTTGATCCTGATGTTGTGAGAAGAAGGGACAGTTGATCGTGCATTGCGGGGCTTTCTCCCCGGTGCATCAGGACATAGCCGTTTCTTTGTTGTACGATCCTGGTGTGCCCGAAGGCTGATGCATGATCCAGTGGACAGAGGATGTAACCCGGGTTCAGGCGGTTCGTAATGTCTACAAGATGGTGCTGTGATACGGAGTGATGCACCAAGGCTGGTACGGAATTTGCGCGCATCAGCCCGATATACGCAATAACAGCTTCCGGGCAATTCTGGCACAGAGTCAGGACAAGGCTGCGCCCTGCAACGGCATTTGCCCAGAAGTCAGTCTGAATAGAAAGGTCGTGGTATGACACTTCACCGCCATCTTCAGACAGAAGAGCAATTCTTTGTTGATGCAGATCCAGATCAGAAAATAAATCCTTCATGCGCAACAGTATCCTTGGAGCATAAAGAAGGCCCCCAATCCCCATGTCATACGCTGCACGTATGCAAGGCTATTGCTCCCCTATTCAGTTTATTATGACATGGCCTCTTGGTCCGGCGAACGTAAAGTTACATCAGTTATGATGCGGTGGTGCCGGATCTGTCAGAATCTTAAGATCATATTGAAACCGCTGCCTTGATTGTGTCGGAATACTACCCGTACTTTTTTTCCAACCACGAGAACACGCCATTATAACTGGCAGAGATTAATGAGAATTATGCCTTTGTGTTGTATGCAGTCCATCCGGTCCGAAGCCGTTCCATATACAGATAGATAACCGGGGTGATGTATAGGGTCAGTGCCTGGGAAACAATCAAGCCACCGACAACGGCAAGCCCCAGCGGTTGCCGCAGTTCAGCGGCGGCGCCATAGGCTGCGGCAATGGGCAAGGTGCCGACAATCGCTGTCATAGTGGTCATCATGATCGGGCGGAACCGTATCAGGCAGGCATTTTCGATGGCATCGCGGGCAGAAAGCCCCTCGATACGTCGGGCGTCCAGCGCGAAATCAATCATCATGATGGCGTTTTTCTTGACGATCCCGATCAGCATCAAGAGACCGATCATGGCAATAACGCTCAATTCGACATTGAAAAGCATCAACGTTGCCAAGGCCCCGACCGAAGCCGAGGGCAGGCCGGACAAGATTGTCAGTGGGTGAATGTAGCTTTCGTACAGTATGCCCAGAACGGCATAGATAACGAGAATCGCCGCGCCCAGAAGAAGGGTTTGGTTCTGCATGGACTCCCGGAATATTTCTGCCGTCCCTGAAAAACTGGTGCTGACCGAGGCTGGAAGACCAAGGGTTTGTTCCAGGGCCCGGATGGCCGTAACGGCATCCCCCAGTGCAGCACCCTGTGCAAGATTGAACGAGAGTGTGACCGCCGGGGTTTGCCCCTGACGGTTAACGCTCATGGGGCCGGATGTTCGTTCCAGTGTCGAAAAAGCCCCCAGTGGGACCAGCTCCCCGCCATTGGCGCGTACATGAATGCGTGACAGGCTGCTTTCGTCTTGCTGGAAGCGTGGCTCCAGTTCCAGGATGACGGCATAGTCGTTGCTGTCAGTGTAAATGGTGGAAATTTGCCTCTGTCCAAAGGCGCTGTAGAGCGCCGCACGAACAGCATCAACCCGGATCCCCAGCAGGGCTGCCTTGTCCCGATCTATGTTGACAAAAACCTGTGGGTTGGACAGTTCCAGATCACTGGCAACATCAACCATATGCGGGTCTACACGCATGGCTTCTTCCAGGCGTGCGGACCATGCATACAGCTCTGTACTGTCCAGGGCCTGGATCGTGTATTGATACTGGCTTTTGGATGTTCGTCCCCCCAGCCGCAAGTTCTGGGTTGGAACCATGAAGACGGAGATACCAACCTCACGCGCAACCTGACGCCGCAGTTCCGCAATAACGGTTTGTATGGGGGGCCGTTCACCGCGTGGGCGCAGACTGACGAACAGGCGGCCGGAATTTATGGCCGTTGTTGCTCCGCCCCCGACAGCGGATGTTACCCCGCTGACAGCAGGATGGGCGCGTACAATCCGGGCAATGCGGGAATGGGCTGTGACCATGGCCGGGAAGGCGATGTCTTTTGATGCTTCTGTAATGGCGACAAATTGCCCGATATCTTCTTCGGGGAAGAAGCCCTTGGGAATCGTGACAAACAGAACCAGCGTCAGGATTACGGTTGCTGCGGCAACGCCTGCGGTCAGGCGGTGATGCTGCAGGCACCACGACAGGGACCGGGCATAGCCGGCTTCCATCCAGTCCAGTGCACGGGACAAGGTTTGCCCCAGCGGGCTTTCCTCGCGCTCCAGGTCATGGCGTGTCAGCAGGCGGGAACATAGAAAAGGTGTCAGTGTCAGGGATACCAGGGCCGATATAACCAAGGCCATGGTCACGACGACAGCAAATTCATGGAACAAACGCCCCAGTACACCGCCCATCAGAAGGATGGGAATAAAGACAGCCACCAGGGACAAGGTGATGGAGACAATGGTAAACCCGATTTCGCGTGAACCTTTCAGGGCGGCTTCGAAGGGCGGTATTCCGGCTTCGATATGACGGACAATATTTTCCAGCATCACAATGGCATCATCCACGACCAGACCAACCGAAAGGGTCAGAGCCAGAAGTGAGATGTTGTCGATGGAAAACCCCATAAGGTGCATGCCTCCTGCTGTGCCCAGAAGGGACAGGGGGACGGCTACGGCGGGAATGATGGTGGCCGTGGTCCGGCGCAGGAACAGGAAAATGACCAGAATGACCAGGATGATGATCAGAAGCAGGGTGAACTGGACATCATCCACCGCTTCACGGATGGATTGGGCCCTGTCGCTGACAATATCAATTGATACCGATGGGGGGAGCCGTGTGCGCAGATCCGGGAGGAGCCTTTGTATATCGTCAACAACCTGCACGGTATTGGCGTCGGGTTGTCTTTGAACGGCCAGAACAATGGCCCGGTTGTCATTATGCCAGCTGGCGGCGCGATCGTTTTCCACGCTGTTGCTGACTGTGGCCACATCGCCAAGGCGAATGGGTGCTCCTTTGCGAACCGCAAGGATCAGGTTCCCGAAGGCTTTTGCATCAGGGAGTTGGTCGTTGGACGTCAGAATCAGCTGTCGGGAATCTCCGGACAGAATGCCGACAGGAGTATTCGCATTGGCTGCGGCGACCGCTGTTTGCAGATCATCAAGAGTCAAGTTCCGTGCGGACAGGGCATCAGGGTCAGCCTTGATCCGGACAGCATATTTCTGCGAGCCATAAACCAGAACCTGTGCCACCCCAGGCAGGGCAGAAATACGCGGCTGTACAACGGACTCTGCATACTCGTTGATATCGGGCAAGCCGACCAGCGGTGAGGACAGGG
Organism: Haematospirillum sp. 15-248; assembly: GCF_012102665.1. NCBI lineage: Bacteria > Pseudomonadati > Pseudomonadota > Alphaproteobacteria > Rhodospirillales > Novispirillaceae > Haematospirillum > Haematospirillum sp. 15-248. The sequence continues at coordinate 55,018 of NZ_JAAVTF010000007.1, forward strand.
CCAGAATGGCAATCGGGGAGTCTGCCGGATTGACCTTGCGCCAGGTCGGCGGTGTTGTCATATCGTCTGGCAGGCGGCGCTGGGCCCTGGATATGGCCGCCTGGATATCCTGGGCGGCCGCATCAATATTGCGGTCGAGGACGAATTCCACCGACAGGCTGGTGCTGCCATTCCGGGAGCTGGAGGTGATAGTGCGGATGCCTGCGATGGTGGAAAACTCACGCTCCAGGATGGCTGCAACGGATACGGCCATGGTTTCAGGGCTGGCACCGGGCAGGGATGCGCTGACACTGATGACGGGGAAATCCACATTGGGAAGGGCTGCGACCGGAAGCTGCCGCCACGCAGCCAGCCCGGCCAAGACGACACTTAGCGACAGCAGAACCGTCATGACCGGGCGGCGTATGAACAGTTCGGATATGTTCATGGTGCAGCCTTCCCGTTATCCGGCTTATCCGGATCCTGCTCGAAGACCGCAGATCCTTCCACCAACCGCGATGCCCCCTGTATGACAACACGTTCACCGGCGCTCAGGCCCTTGTCTATAACAGCAAGACCATCAAGACTACGTGCGACATTGACGGGGCGAGCTGCTACCGTTTTGTCTGCACTGACCACAAAAACATACGGCCCTCCCTGGCTTGTCAGGACAGCCGTATCCGGAATGGTCAGGGCATCGTGGTCCACGCGCAGGGTCAAGGTGATACTGACCAGCTGTCCGGGCCACAGCTGTGTCTCTTCATTGGGGAACCGGGCTTTGAGCATGATAGTGCCGGACTGACGGTCGACTTTGTTGTCAATAAACACCAGCTTGCCGGTGACCGGGGAGGATGAGTCCTGCGGGGTCGTGGCAACAACATCCAGGGGTGCACGGCCCTGGCCATATCGAACGATCCCCAGAAGAGATTCCGGCAGGTTGAAGGATACCTCTATCGGGCGAATGGCGGTCACCGTTACCAAGGGATCGGTGTCCGATGGACGGACGCTGGACCCGGGTCGCACGGAAACAGCCCCCGTATAGCCGCCCATCGGAGCAACAATCCGGGTATGGTCTAGGGCAACCCGTGCGCTTTCAATGGCAGCCATGCCGGCATTGACCGTTGCCTGCAGGGCATCAACTCCGGCAATGGCGGCTTCATAGGCCTGGCGCGATGTGGCCTGGTGACGGACCAGGTCGGCGTAACGGCGGGCATCGCCCTGTGCCTTGCCCAGTTGTGCCCGGTCACGGGCCAGGTTGGCTTCGGCTTCGGCTAGTTCTGCTTTCAGGGAACGGTCATCCAGGGTGAACAGCAGCTCTCCCTGCCGGACTTCTTGTCCTTCGGAAAAATGGATAGCCTCGACCACGCTTTCAACACGGGTCCGGAGATCAACGCGGGCAACCGGAAGGGCTGTGCCTGGAGCTGAGAAAAGGTAAGGCACAGAACGGGTGTCGGCTATGGCGGTCAGCACTGGTACAGGGCGTGCGGCCCGGGCGTTGTCTGCGGATCGTCTTTCTTTTCCTGCCCACCAGACATAGCCGGCCAGGAGCAGGGCCAAGGCAAGAAGAATATGAATGGTCTGGCGTGGCATCATGGCTCCGGCGGAATGAGTATCGTGCTTGAAAATAATAGGTTGAATCTAGTTTGCGATTGTTCGCATTTCAATGTTCCCGTCTTGCATAGAGTAACGGCAGGTATTATGCCGCGTGACCCGTCTCTTGTAACGGAGGCCCTGTACTGCCAGTCTGTGGGGACAGACAGCGGTCAGGGGGGCCGATTGTGTCATCTTTTCAGGCTTGCCGTGGTAATCTGCGGCTAACCCGTGGTGTGCCTGCGTTCCGGTTTATTGATCTTTTCGCCGGTATCGGGGGCATGAGGCGCGGCTTCGAGGCTATTGGTGGTGCGTGTGTCTTTACCAGCGAGTGGAATCGTTACTCACGGGAAACATATCAGGCCAACTTTGGATGCGATGACCATCCTTTCGAGGGTGATATTACGGCTGTTTCTGCGGCGCAAATCCCTGAACATGATGTTCTGCTGGCAGGATTCCCGTGCCAGCCCTTCTCCATTGCCGGTGTTTCGAAAAAGAATGCTCTCAAGCGTCCCCATGGTTTTGACTGTCAGACCCAGGGCACGCTATTTTTCGAGATTGAACGTATCTTGGCCACCCATCGTCCGCGTTTCTTCGTGCTGGAGAACGTCAAGAACCTTGTGTCGCATGACAAGGGAAGAACGTTTGATGTTATCCGGACATCCCTGACCCGCCACCTTGGATACCACATTGTATGGCGTATTCTTGATGCGCGTCCCTTTGTTCCACAGCACCGCGAACGTATTTTTATGATCGGTTTTCGTGATGGTGGAGAGGATTTTGATTTTCAGGCCATGCCGATGCCGATGCCGGATCGCGATCGGTGGCCAACCATGGCTGACATTCTTCATCCTGAAGATGGAACCGAGACCCCGGATCCACCCTATACCGGTCCGGGTGGTGCGGTGGATCCACGTTATGTCCTGTCATCGCGCCTGTGGGTATATCTACAGGACTATGCGGCCCGTCACCGGGCCCGGGGCAATGGCTTTGGGTATGGCCTGGTTGGACCGGGCAGTACGGCCCGAACTCTTTCGGCCCGCTATTACAAGGATGGTTCGGAAATACTGGTGGCCCGTCCTTCCGGCTCTCCGCGCCGTTTGACCCCGCGTGAATGTGCTCGTCTGATGGGGTTTGACAGCCCGGGATGCGCCGATTTTATAATCCCGGTATCGGATACCCAGGCCTATCGCCAGCTTGGCAATGCTGTCGTTGTGCCGGTGGTTCAGGCGTTGGCCCGCTACCTGTCCCCGTGGATTGTCGGGGCGTGTGCGCCATCTTGTATAGAGGAGGCCGGTGTTGGTTGATTGCGTCGACAAGGCAACCCGAAGCCGCATGATGGCTGGCATAGGCAGTCGCAACACGGCTCCGGAACGTGTGGTACGCTCTGTCCTTCACCGTCTTGGGTTTCGCTACAGGCTGAATGACAAACGTTTGCCGGGGACACCGGACCTTGTTTTTCCCCGTTATCGGGCGGTGATCATGGTTCATGGTTGTTTCTGGCATGGACATGACTGCGCGCTGTTTCGTCTTCCCGCTACGCGCACAGCCTTCTGGGCTGGGAAGATCGAGGGAAATCGCACACGTGACCAGAGAGTACAGCGGTGTCTGGTCGAAGCAGGCTGGAGAGTTCTGACGATTTGGGAATGTGCCCTGAAAGGGCGGTTGCGTCAGGACCCGGGCTATCTGGCCGGGCAGGTGTCCCGATGGTTGCGCGATGATCTGTCGTGTCACGCCATCCGGGGCAAGCAGGGCTAGGGCCTGAGCTTGATGTGTATGCCCCGCGTGGGCTTTCCGAACAGGATCGCCAGGATGATCAAGGCGGGTATTGCAATGGCCAATCCAATGAGCAACCCACCGACAACCAGCGCAATACCCCCTAGGATCACCGCAAGAACCAAGGCTGCCGCAAGAGCGCGGAGTTTTTCCTTCATGATTTATATCCTGTTGTCTGACGGGTAGCGGGAAGAGCGTTCTCTACTTGCTGATGCCTGTTGTGTCCAGAGGCCGAAAGTGCAGTCCCATGGGTGCCCGTCGCCGGAAATAGAGTGTACGCCCTTGTTGCAGGATATAGCGACTGGTCACGTTGCGATCCCAATGTATCCAAAAACGCGCTGTTTAACGTATCCCAAACCCGGAGGGGGCAGAAGGGGTCCCGTTAATGCATTGTTTTTAAAGCAAAAACCCCCGCGACATGTTTCAGTCGCGGGGGTTTTTATGGCGCACCCGGAAATCTCCTAACCAAAGCAGGAAAAATACCAATGCATTGATAAACAACAACTATTTCTGTGGCCTTTGTTGAATGTATCCAGAAAAGTAACCAATTAAGTATCCAAAAATGTATCCTTTTTTCGGAGTCGCAGGGTTGCCGGGAATCTCATGTGACGCCTCTCATCTTCTCGACTGTTCTGAGGCTTGCGACTCCCAGCATCGTGAAAATGAGCTCCATCAGCATACTGTCGAACTGCGGTAACGGTGGGAGAGCAAGACCAAATGCAGATGCTGCCCAAAAGAACAGCGGCCCCACAAAAAACTGGAACGCAAGGGCGCAGCCGCATACCCACCCGATGAAGGGCCGCCAGCCGCCCCGGAAGCTGGAGCCACTTGCGGCTTCAATCTTGTTAACCTCATTTTGTGACCGCGCGGCTTGTTCAGCTGCCTCAATCAGCTGCCGTTCCATATCGATCTTTATTTTTGCTGCTTCTGCAGAATTTGGGATAATGCGGTCCAGCAAGCCGCCAAGAATAGGCAGGAGCGCTGTTACAACTGGCCCCATGATGAGAATCTCCGTTCAATACGTCCACACCAAAGGACGTGGTGCGTGGAACTCTGTTCCACACAGGTCAAGATGGATAAAGGTGGGTGCGATTCCGATGCCGGTAAAACCGCAGGAACAGGCGGATACCCGATCATCATTTGTCTCTTAATGTTCGTGCAGAACCAGTAGAGCCGCTTTCCAGAAGCGCGATTTGCCAGCCGCCATGACCATTGCCAAAGTCCGTGATACTGGCTGTGACCGCCAGAATGGATCCATCGGGGCGCTCTACACCAAGGGAGCGTTTTGCACCGACCATGCGCAATGCATTGTCTCCGTGTCTGTCGCGCAAGTATGCACCCAGTTCATGACGTAGAACGGCGGCATCCTGTTCGGTCAGTAACAAACCAACATCGGCTCGATAGGCTGCATTCCATGGATGTCCGGCCAGCTTCTCGGCCTCACGGTTATAGACACGCACCCTGTATTTCCTGTCGATACAGATAATTGGTATGGGCAGCCCGGAATCCTTGATGTCAGCTTCTCTCCAGAGGCGCTTGTCAATGTGCTCGACATTGCTGATTTCCTGCGCAGAGCAGCCGAGACGCACGAGCACCATGTCGATCAGCCGTTGTCGTCTTGGCCAGAAGGCAATCATGACCAGAACAAACGCGCTGGCCGCCAGCGCCCCCCGCCAATCGGGAGGCACCCAGTTAATGATCTCCATGAAATCCTCGTGCGTAGCTACTCGGTGCCACCCATATCGGGGCTTGCCTGCATCAGTTCTTCTTTTGTGAAGCCGAAGCGGGTGATGGTTTCCAGCGTTTCGATCTCGACCCATATCGGGTCCAGTTTTGGCCCCTTGTATTCGGGTTTTCCGTAGTCTTCGGGGTACGTCCGGGTGTCGGTCATGGTGGTCATGGTGCCGCGCAGCAGGCGCATGAATTCGGCGTGGGCCGGTGTGCCCTTGATGGCGTCCAGATCGGCACGGGTGTTGATGATGGTCACCGTTAAAAACTCCGTTGGGAAGGTCATGGAAGAATCCGGTGGGCACAGACGCCGCGTGCACTGATGTAATGGTAGGCGCTGAATGCCGGGTGCCCCCAGTTCGAACAGCGTCCACCGGAATAAGACGGATAGCGAACTTCACCGCCCAGGATCACGGCGTTCGACATCTGGTAGGTACTGCCACGGCCACCCGTCGCCTTCCAATCTGTGGAACCATAAGGACCGGCAAAATCACGCCCCCACACCCACATACACCCGGTCGCCTGGACCACGCCCCACCTTGAAGTATACGCGGCATTCAGCACCGTGGATTGCGGTTCAGAACCCGGCGCAGAAGCCTCGGTGGTGCCATAGGCCAGTGCCGAAAATTCGGCGTACGAGGGCAGCTGCTTGCCATGCGCCTGCATCACCTCGGCGGCTTCCCACCAGTTGAGCGAGCTATAGGTTCGGGAGCCATTGCCTCCGAACTGGCCCGGGATTTTCGGCGGACTTGAACCGTCGGCAATGGTGACGCCATACTTGCTGGTGCCGTCCGTATTGTGGTTGACACCCAGCAGATAGATATCCGCCCAGAAGCTGTCCGCGACCAGGGTCATGCCGCGCGGGTCCTTGCTCGCCGGGCGGAACTTCAGATCCCACAGCGCATACGGATTGATCGCCGGGTTGGTGTCGCCACCCGCCTGTGCCGTCGCGTTGCTGCCCGGCGCATAGTGGAAGCCGCCGATCTTGCGCGCGTTGGCTGCCGTATAGCCGACCGGGGCCTTGAAGTTGGCATCGGCGCGCACGGATCCATCGGCGCAGACGTACACCGCGTAGTCGGTGCCTGGGGTCAGGGTCGGCATCACCACCGCCGTATTGGTTGTAAACGAGATGGCCTTGCCGTGCACCTCCACAGCCGTTCCGGCCTTCAGGCTGATCGCGTTGGCAGCGGTCCTGGTGAACACCACGCTGTCCGGATCAGCCTTGATGAAAGCGTTCTGCATCAAGAGATGGCCCGCCAGCGCCGCAGGCGTGACCGCCTTTTCCGCGTCCGTCCCGGCCCTGACCTCATCCGCCGTCGCCAGGCGCACGATGCCGGGTGTGGTGGGGGTGGCGTCTTCAGGATCAACGCGTCTTGCTGCAATCAGAGCCTCAACAGCCTTTCGGACCTGCTCCAGATCACTGTCATCTGTGGAAGGAGACAGGCCCGCATGCCTCACAAGGTGCGTCAACTCTTGCAGGATGACATTGAACACCTGTGCCGGAACCGCAGAACCGGGGGTGTTGGCAGCAGGGTTGACATTGACGAACGGTGTTCCATCCTCGGCCAGAACAGGCCCTGTACTTGTCATGCCGGATACCGGCCCAACACAGCGCATGATTTATATTCCTTCATATGAGAATTTGAGATCAAGATGGGCCAGCGCCATCTTTCGTAACCGACAGACCAGATCCTCTGCCTGTGCGATCTTTCCAAGCGGATCCAGGCACTGGCTGTCTGCACACCGAAACAGGGTCACGCGTGGGCCATGGACCGTAACGCGGATGTAGCGCCTGATGGCATGCCCACCATTCAGGGCGCTTTCGGAGCATGTCGCCTGTCCGCACACAAACGGACGATGTTCGACAAGTGTGGTTTGGTAGCCCAGATCATCAGCCAGACCCTTAAGCCAGGCCAATGTTGCCCCGCCACGCGCCCGCCGCCGTGCGAGCAGGGCCTGCCTGCGTTCCTGCAAGGTCGTTGCCCGCCCATGCGAACATTCATCAGGAAGGCCCCATTCCCGTTCCTGATCCTCCAGCATTGTAAACGCAGTGGATGGATCCGCCTCTTCCACCAGATCCAGCGCCCGGTTGTGCACCGCTGCCAACGCGGGTGCCAAGGCTTTGAGAAGCTGAGGATCTCCTGCTCCTGCAGGGCCCGGGGGCCGCAGTCCACGGGGAGCCTCTTCGCAAAGAAGCCCCTGATAATCTGAATCATTGGCCCGCATGTTATCCCCACAGTATGGTTCCCGGTGTTGCAATCTGTCCTGCTTCCAGGGCCAGGCTTCTTTCCGGTGCGTGCAGCGTGTGCCAGACTTCTCCGGCAGCAGCGCTGATTGCTTCACTCAGACGCGACAGACGCACCGTACCTCCGGGCTTTGCTTCCCTGAAAAAGAAGTCCTGAAGCTCTTGTTCAATGGCATGGCGGGTTTCCGGTTTGTCCGGGCTGATTGCAATCCGCGGATTGACCGGCATCTCCACGGGCTTGAAAACATGAGGGTCCGCCCCCGCAGGCCGGAACTGGTCAATGTGCTTCTGGACCAGACCAACCTCTGCATCGGTCGGGATAAATCCTGCCCGTCCGGATACAATAAAGGTAATGCCGTGGGCGTCTGTTCCAAGGCTGTGCCGGTAGACCCAAACCTTGCTGACCCTTACCCCGGGCGTCTCCATGACCCACTTCCGGTAATCATCGAGATTACCGCCGCACGCTGTCATCCGGTCGTACTGCATGATCCTGTTCCGGTATGCCTCCTGATCCTCACGATCGACGCCGCCAGAAAGCTCTCCGGTGACAGCAACAGGCTGTACCCCGGCGACAGGATTCACCAGGGACAGAAAGGTACCCGGCTCGGCATTGCCATGCTGCCCCGGGGTTGCCGCGCGTATCGGCACCACGACAGAAGCGCCTTCTGCGACCGTGGATTCCGCGACAACATAGTCAATGCCCCCTGCCTTTTGCAGGCGCGTGCCCTCCGGAATGACCGTATGGGGCAGGAAGGGGCTTCCCGGGCTGGCCCTGAACTCTGCAGATCCGGTTGCTTCCCGCGCCGGCTTCCGCATCACGCCACGCCAGGCACCATGCCGTTCCAGCCATTCACCGGTTGCGCTGCAGGGCAGAATCTGGTGTGCCAGATGTTCGACGAAGCCGTAGAGCGTATGCAGGGCTGCGGCCTGGACGCGGGCCTGCACTTCAAGGTCAGAGCGGCGCAAAACCTCATCAAGGGACAGGGATGTCAGAAGGTCGGTGCGAATCTGTGCGACAAGATCCGGCAGCGGGGGGCGCACCCATCCAATATCAGCCATTGATAGCCGTCCATGCGTTATGAAAATCAAGGTCAAGACGGTGCCCGTCATGACGAAATACCGTTACGACCAGACCAAGACCGGACAAGCCGATGCGCCGGGCTGAAACATCAATACGGGATGCGACGCCATCCTTGACCAACCAGGACAGGGATTCGGCGGCGTATTCACGGGCTCGCTCCACAGTCTGGTCTGTCAGGGCCTCGCGACGTAAAAGCCATAACCGGGATCCGAAATGATCATTGGCAATGGTTACATCACCCCACCATCCCATGCGCCCGGATTCATCCGGCAAACGATCGTCCGGTCTGGCCCGCGCCCATGTAAACAGGGAGTTCTCGACAGCCCGATACAGGGAATCCGGTAAGGCCGATGACGGCGCTGTCCGGTCGGAGGCATAAACCGCCTCAAGAGATGCTTTTGACACGACGAAAGCCCCATAAAAAAAACCGCCCGGAAGGCGGCTGTATGTAGGTAGGAAAGAAAGATTATCCTGCGCTGGACAAGGGCGTGTCCGTTTCCGGCGTGCAGATCCAGCGACGAAGCAGCCACCCCTCATAAATCATGACGGGGATGACAAGAAAGCCGACAGCGTGGCTGGCCAGAAGCAGCACCACAAGCTTCCTTGATCCACACTGAGGGAACAAACAAACCGGCAGCCACAACAGCAGGCCCGGCAGCACCAGGGCGGCACCGATAACCGGAGGAACAAGCCAGGGTGCATACACCCAAGGGTCACCGCCATAGAGGGAGGCACTGACCGGCATGTCACCGGCGAGGGGATAATTGGCCAAGAGCGCTGTCGCTGTCAGAACCACGCACGACAGCACCCAGAGACTTCGTCCAAGGAATAAGAAGGCATTCATCTCAGGCCCACCCCATAAAGCCAGGCAGCAAGCTTTCTCCGTTTCCGGGCCGCCTCTGCCGTCATGGGAGAGTAACGGAAATGGCCCTTCTGTTCGTAGAACTGTACCACAAGGACAGGTCCTGCAGCCACAAGATCTCCCAACGTCATTCCGGCACGAATTGGATCACCCATGTACGACAGATCCCGGACCAGAATGCGCGCAATCCCTTCCGTAGCACGCAGCTGGTCAAGGAAAGGGCGGGAAACGGGCGATCCGATCAGGACAAGGTGGTCCACAACACCACCCGCCCGGGCATATTTGACGGCGACCTGCGCAGCAACCAGCGAGCCGTAGGAATAGCCAACCAGGTTGAACTGCGTTCCACGTGTTCCATAGTCATCCAGGCCGAGGGGACGGCCTGTATCCTCGCCATCCCGCAGCAGCGGCACACCGCTGAAAGCATCTCCCAACATGCCGAACAGCGATCCTTCTCCGTCGTCCACGGACCATCGATTGCCATTGCCTGCGGATACGGGGTCAAGACCAGCTTCCCGGAAAGCGGATACCATGTCGCCTATATAGGCTCCGTTCAGTCCTGCACCACCGAAGAAATATGTTCCGCGACGCGGAGCAGCCTTGATGATTGCCCTGTCAGCCTCCGGTCCTTCAAGCGCACTGTACCAGTCCCGCCCACTGACCACATGGCCACAGGTTGCCTTGCAGCCAGCAAAAGCAACAGGAATGCCATCGACGGTGTACCAAGCCTTTCCCTCGGCAAGAACAGGACTGTTGTGTGGAGATTCACCGTGCTCCTCAACCGGGTCTCCCTGCAGGGCGACCGCACGGTCTTCCACACGGTACCAGCCCGTTTCTGCCCCACGACATGCCCCACCCGCAACATCACGTCCGTTAACGGCTATTCCCGACATGGGCTGTTGTTCCTGTCATACTTTACGGGCTGCAGCATAGGTCCCTGTAAGAACCTTGTGTTCACGGCTTTCCTCCAGCAGCTGTCCCGATGCCGTGAGCGCAATGTCGCCATCGGCTTCGAGGACAATTCTTTTACCCCGGATACGGATGGTGCCATCCCGTTCAGCACGGATCTGGGCCAGTCCGTCACCGGGGCAGAAGACCGCAGCTTCCCCCGGCTGCAAGTCAGCCGGTCGACAACGACGGTCTGTGACCACGGCGGCTATGGCATGGGTCCGGTCCCCGTCCGGAAACAGGACAAGGGCCTCCGCACCCGATACCGGATGGGAGGTAAATCCTGCAGGTTCGTAGTGCTGCACCCCATCCTTGACCTCACCATCCAGTATACTGACCTGCAACACCTGAAGCCTTCCTCCGCTCACGGCTGTTACAAGCGCACGCGCAAGGATGTTTTCTATCCGCCGCGCCAGTGGGCGCAGGGCTGTTGATATTGTGCGTTCGATCATCCATGCGCTCTTTCAGAAATTCAGCAGGGTTTCTCCCGGCCTGGTCAGGGCGGAAGGTCCATCCCCGCCCTTTTGTGTGGTTTCGGGTTTCAGTTCCCACGCCCCGGTCGGAGCCACGGTCAGATGGCAGAGACAGCCTGTATCCCCCAGAGAGTAGGTGACCTCACCGATCAGCATCTCTCCGTCCAGTCCGATAACAGGATCCTGTACCATGACAACAGCGTTGGGTACCCAGAGGTTGCCGTCCGCTTGTCGCCACCCCTGCACGGTATAGCGCGTTTTCACGCTTTGTCCGGCGCGGGAAGCAGCTTCCCAGCGCGCTTCAAGCCGCGCCGAGTTCCTGTCGGCATCTCCGGATTGCTTCCGGAACAGCACGCGCCGTCGCCTGACAGCAGCGTCATGGGCCTCGGCACGCACAGACAGGGCATCATGCACCGAACTGTCATCGCCTATGCCTTGTCCTTTCACCAGGTAAAGGCTGTAACGATCTTTCCAGTTCAGCGGGGCATCTGCAGACAGAATGTTTTGACCAAGGATCAGCGGCGTGATTGCCCGCATCCGTCCTGTTCCGGTCAGAACCAGACGCCCGTTTGCATCATCCGTGGACAGGAGCGCCCGCATGCCGATCAGGCGGTCCACGCTTTCGAAAACAGTTTCTCCCTGATCAATCTGGTATGTCTCCACGATCGGGCCGGTATTGACTTCGGTACAGACGTGCACGCCATAAGGCGCGGCCAGGTCGGTCACAATGTCCTCGACCCGGCGTGCATTCCACTGTCCCGGCTCGTTGATGGCGGCGCAATCAACAAGGTCTGCCGTTGCCGACCGTCCGCTGACACCAACAGATATCTGACCGGCGTCGTAACGTATGGGGGTCGCGTCAACGTATCCTGTGAGGACAAGATCGCGCCCCAGCAGAATCTGGCAGGAGTCACCCGGGCGGATCATGTCGCGGATAGCGGCACGGTCTGGCCAGCGGAAGGTTATGTCCAGCTCGAAATCACGCGCCTGCCGGTCCAGACCCGCTGTTACAGAGACACGCTTCCATCCTCCGAATTCCCGGCCATTGACTTTCAGGAGTACACTGTCTTCCACTGACCTATCCTGTAACCAGAAGAGAAGACCCGGGAACAAAGCCGGGATGGGCAATGTTGTTCCGGGTGATGATATCGGCCTCCTGCGCAATGTCCTCGTACCGGTCATAGGCCAGAACCAGTGCGGGCACGGGACCCGGCACCGTTATGCGCTCCAGTCTTGGTAGAGGTTTCACACGCTGACCAATATCCTGCGCTGTCGCCAGACGGGCCGCACCAAGCGCGGCGAAGACATTGCCATGCCCGGTGATGTCCTCTTCCGCGCGATAGGCCCTGACCAGGGTATCCCGGGCAGCAAGGGCATCATCGCGGACAGACCACTGTGACAGTGCGGCACTGCGGCTGGCTTGTGCCAATGCGGATCTCCGGATTAGGGAAGCAACAGCAGCACGGTTTTGCCCTTCCTGTTTCCGTAACCGGGTTGTCCCCGGCTCTGCCTGCGGGGCAGGACGAAAGGCTGCAACAGCGGTCAAAGGCTGTACTCTCTTTTTGTCGCTACCAAGCGAACGGAAAATGCCCTGTATGGCTGCCACCAGTTTGCGTGGATCGCCGGTCAGGATTCCAAGTTTTGACTGAAGCAACACGAGTGGCTCCGCATTGCGCATGAAGAGCGCGTCTTCCAGGGTGGAAAGGCCATGCATCAGATCCGCCACAGCCGCGTCACCAATAAAATCGGGAAAGCCGGATATTCCGAATTTCTTCAGAAAATCGAGCCCGGCAATCCGGTCCAGGGCCTCGGCACGCTTCAAGGCCTCGGCCACCGTATCGATGCGCGCGGCAGGAAAGGCGGCCTCACCGGCTTCGACAAAGCATAACCGAACCCTGCAAAGCCCACCCTCTTCCCGTGAATGACTGAAAGAGCATGTTCCGTCCACCGCAACAGAAAGGCTCCCGTACTGCGGGTGAACCAGCGTACCTGTTGCACCGGACTCAACAGCCTGCAAAAGCGCATCACGGCGCGCCATGTAATCGGGGCCAACAAGAAAGGCCGTGACTGCAATCTTGCGGGTTGCCCGCCCGAGGTCTTCTACAAAGGGTGTATCGCGCTGCGGGTATTCATGAACCTGTATCCGCCGCCCTGCTTCAAGGTCATCACCATCCACAAAAAACGGCACGCCCCTGAAGGATGCCGGTTGCAGTTTCTGTCTCCATCCGGCCACCATCAGCCTTCGCTCCGCTTGTGATTTAATTCTGTCCGTCACACCACCCCTGACGCTTTCCGCCCGCATAGGCCCGCCCGTGTCCGGCCCGGATCAGGGCCACGTGAACGGGTTTCCCATCAACAAGGACAAAGGCTGCCGTGCGCCCGTACTTGTCCCTGGATGGCTTCTGCAACGTAATCGTCCCTTTTGACAGAAGCCTTTCTGTTGCAGCTTTTGCCCGGCGGGCCGCCTGCTTCTCGGCGGCGCACCGGCCCTTGAGTTCAGGCGTATCGATACCTTTGAAACGCACGGTCTTCTCGCCATCGCGCGTCTGCATGACAGCGGTATCCCCGTCAATGACACGCTTCAGTGTGGCCGGAATATCCGCCGCAGACAGCGGGAAAGGGAAGAGCAGAAACGACACAAGAAAAACAACATATAGGCGCATGACAGCAATCCTTCCTGAAAGGGTTGCTGTCTTTATAGGTTTGTATTTCCGTTAATGCTCTTCTTGCGTGCTTTTTTGCTGCACTGCTAGACAATGGCTCCCCGCCGGTATCCCACATCCGGGTTGATCAACAGTCCCGACCGGTCTGCTATGCCTTCGGAGACACGCATTCCCGGAGGCGCATTGTCAAAGCTGACCCGGATTTCTCCGTTGACCTGGTTGCGGCTTGCCGCTGCATCAAGCACGGATGTGCCTGTTGACGTGTCATGATGGCTTTGCTGCATGGCCCTGAATTCTGCCGACTCTGTCAGGGCTGCCTCGATTTCGGTTCTTCCCCCGATATCAAGCAAGGATCCCATTTTCTCGAACACCCACTGGAATGGCGCAAAAATGGAGTTCAGGAGACCGGCCAGCCCCCTACCAAGAGCCGCCACGCCCTCAAACATGGCAGCGAGATCATTGCTGAACACGCCGGACAGGAAGTCCCGGAATCCCGTGACAACCATTTTCATGCTGTCCCATATTCCGAGGAACCAGGAGCAGACGGCATCCCAGTTGTCGTAGAGCAGCCATGCCGCAGAAACAACGGCAACAATACCGGCCAGAACAACACCGATCGGGTTGGCCCACATCGCAACGTTCAGGGCTCCCATAGCGGTGGCAATGCCGTTGATGGCCACGGCAAAGGCCGAAGCCATTTTTACAAACGCCAGCCTGGCGACAAAGGCGGTCACCCTTGCGATGGCAACAGACAAGACGGCTGTCAACCGGACAACAGCGCCCGCAAGTTGCAACACCGAGACGATAACGTGTGCATTCATAATCAGGGCCAGCCCGATCAATGCATTTCCCCACCCTCCCACGGCATCGACACAGCGCTGTATGCTGGATCCGAAACGCTGCATGCCCTCCCACACACGCTGCCAGTTCACGGTCATAAGAGTGTTCTTCAGGCCACGAATCGATGATGTCAGGACGTCTGATATCTGTCGCGCCACAGCCTTCAGGGACCCGTCACTCTCCCATTGGCCGAACAAGCCCAGCAGAGCCTTCAGCTCTCCCTTTGCGGCCTCGAAGAAACCGGCATCGCCAATCATTTTCTGGAAGCTGGTGAAGCTGTCCATCAGGTTCGACCACAGGCCGTCCCATGTGCTGGAAAGATTGTCCATCGCCCCCTGGAATTTAGTGTTCCAGATCCCAACAATGGCTCTCTGGATACTCTCTGCATTTGCTTCGGCGACCGTTACCATGTCCTCGCCGTTCCGCCTCCAGCGATACACCATCTTGTTGCCGGCTTTTTCGCCCTTGATTCCCAGCTTGTCCAGTCGCTCGCTTTTTCCCCGTACAGCATCGATCACAGCCTCAACAGCCTGCTCCATGCTCTTTCCCATGGCTGCGGCAGCATCACCGGCACTACGGAGAGTGCCGTCCGCAGGGTTCAGTCCTGCCGCCCGCAGCTGGACAAAGGCTTCGTTGACCTCCGCCAGCTGGTAGGGTGTCTTTCGCGTAAAATCCTCGACCCACTTCATGCTGGCCCCGGCTTTTTCCGCCGACCCCTCCACCGTTTTCAGGACGCTCCGGAATCGTTCAAATTCGGCACTGGTCTTGATGATGGATGCGGTTCCAAAAGCCCCGGCCCCGAACCCGGCCACCCCCGCAAGACCGGACATGGGACCAAGGGCCATGCTCAGGTCTCTTCCCAGATTGCCGCTTGCACGGGATACGGCCTGCATGGTTTTTACCGGCAGCTGAAGTGCCCTGTTGATGGACTTCATGGGGCCGGTCACCCGGTCAACGGCAGAAATAACTGCCTTGAGACTGAAACTCTGGGACATGATCCCTATCCTTTTGTCGCGTACTTTTTCTGTTCTTTGGCAATGCGCACGGTCTGGCATTCCCACAGGTCAAGGTGGGACAGGGGGATGGGCCTGATCACACCCCACCCCCATACCCATGCCAGATCGAACAAGCGCTCGATCAATCCGGAGTTATCGGTTCCGCCCCCGTGCCCCCGAAAAAATGCATGATGACCTGGAATGCAGCCATGAAATCAGCGGGAGCAAGGCTGCGAACAGATGAAGGCGGGATGTCGGCCAACCGGGCAATGTATTTGGCAATCGCCCCGGCCTGCGGCGTGGCTCCGCCATCACCGATACTCAGGGGATAGCCGCAGATTATAATGTCATCCGCCACAGGTTCGCGAAGCGTCAGGACACGGACCTCCTCGCCATGCGCATGAACCGGTTTGGTCAGCGTAATACTTGATGCTGTCACAGCCATTCTCCCCGTGTGCCTTCGAACTTCATCTTGATGGTGCCTTTGCCACCCTCAACGGGTGCCCGATCCGCCAGGTAGGCTCCGGACAGGCTTGCCGTCAGGCCTGACTTCAATTCAACGGTGATGGTTCCGTTGTCCATGCGCAGGATTTTTTGCATGGGGAAACTGCGTGGTACGACAAATTCGCCCTCGATGGAGGGAATGCAGTCGCTCTCGGTATAGTACCCGGCAACAACGCCTTTCTTTTCTGTTGCCTGGATATCGATGGTGACATCGTCCGACGCCAGTTCCAGCTGCACGCCGTCAACCTTGAAATAGCATGTGCCGCCAATAGGCTTGGCCATGGATTGTTCCTTTCTGTGTGTCAGTAAGCGGTTCAGGCCGCATCCGGGTACTGCAGCCGGAACTGGGCCAGGACTGCAAAGATACGGAGCTGGTTGACCAGATCCGGTGGGTACAGCACGTTGACACGGTTTGGATTTGTGCTGTCCCGTTCAACAATCAGGGCCGCCTTGAACGCCTCGGCATTCTCGACTTTTCCGTCTAATTCCAGCTCCCGGTACGCCGCGATCAGCTCGGCACGCAGGATACCCGGCGTAACCATGGCTTTTCCGGTCCCGAAGCGGGTTCCGTCATTGGCCAGGGCGTGCCGTGGGTATTTCTGCGTAATGCGCTGTCTCAGGTAACGCAGGACATAGGCCAGAAGAAACAGGGTCTCCGCGTCCAGATAGGATGGATCAGGCTGCCCCCAGGCATTCTTCTGGTACGTCGTGACAGAGCGCTCAATCCTGACGGCCCCGCCTGATACCATGCTGGTTGCAATGCCTGCGTACAACAGCGACTGTTTTTCTGTCAGCGTGAAACGCTTCCCGGCTTGTGGGGGAAGAATCCCGCATAATTCCCCTGTTTGTGTGGGACGCTCGGGTTCATTGTTCAGGAAAACGGAAGAACGGGCAGCCCAGGCCGCAGCATACTCCCACGCGGGCGAGGGGAGATCAGCCTCAAATCCCGCTATGGTGCAATGCTGGTCGTTGCGCGTTCTCCCGAAAGTGGCCAGCGCCTCGGCACTGCCCCGGCGTGCCGCCCAGACATGCCCGTAGATTTGTCGTGACCATGACCAGCGACCCGTCGTGTCTCCCATTTCTGCTGCAAGGGCATCCAGTGTTGCTGCATCACTGTACGGACAGACGACATGGTCATACTCCTCATCACCCATTGCCGCCGTGGCAACCGCTATATCCGGGCTGCCCGCACCGCCTGCCATGGGCACAACGGTTACGGAAAGGCCCGGCACATCACTCTCTCCACCCAGAGCGCCCCTGTAGTTGGGAATCAGGGTAATGTCGTTGCCGGTTTCCCCTTTCCACCGGCATGTCAGCGTGATTTTCCCGCCGTCTGCCGCCGCTGTCACCGGAAGGTCGGAAGACCGGGTAATGACACCCGCAAGCATCCGCGCCGCAGCAGCAGCTGTATCACCCACTGCGACTGCACCCTGCACACGCTGTCCGGCAATATAAAGTGTGATGATACCTGCGGCAGAAGCTGTTCCGGTGATCCTGACCGTACCTGTTGCCGCGACAGACGCCGCCGCATCGTCCAGCGCAATGCACCAGACCTCACCAAAGGCATCCCCGGCCCGGTACACCGCGTGCATGCGGGCCAGCATGGATCCGGCCCCGAACAGAACCCTGGCTTGGTCTGTCCGCGCGACCTGCTGCGGTACACCGGCCCGTGCGGTCCCGCCGGAAACCATCTGGCCGATCAGCAGGGTGCGGTTCTGGCGCTCGAAGTAACTGGCCTGGCTGTTGTCAACCTCGGCATAAAACAGCGGTACCCGTACATTGACGGGCAATGTATTGAAGCTCACACTCATTTTTGGTTCTCCCGTGCATCCTGCGCGGATGCATCAAAGTGCAGATGTAACCATCTCTCCGGATATCCATCCGGTTTCCCCCACGGTTCTGTTTCCGGATCATTCGCCGTGGCATCCAGGCCAATCCGGACCGTTTCCAGTAATGGCCGGTCCCGATGGGTCACAGCCAGCCACGTTTCATCTTCTGTAATCTGGTAGGCTGCGCTGAACGTGAACTGCCACCACAACCGGGCGCGATCGACCGACAGCAGCTCGCCGCCTTCATAAACAATTGGCCCGTAGCCGGGCGGCTCCCAGCCCAGCAGCGCACGAAACAAATCGTCCCGCACTGATTCAACGGCCACAGCCGCTCCCTGTCCGCGACGATCCGCCGCAGGAAGAACGACAACCACAGCAAAATGCGCCTGAACCGGTTGCCGATATCCCGTGCAGGTTACGGCTGTTGCAGGCTTTTCCTCTCGTGGCAGCACGTAGGCCGCTGGAACCGGAAGACTGGCATCCTCCGCGACTCTGGCGAATTCAGCAGCCCCGGCGATACGTGCGGAACCCGAAGCCCCCGAGAACGTGTGGCATCGCTCCCGCAATGCCTGGATAATGGCGTCCAGCATCAGCGAGAGCCTCCCCGACGTGGCACAATCGCTTGCACAAGAACGACAGAGAGACGCTCCTGGACCATGTTCCGGTGCCGTTGCATGACATCCGCCATATAATTGTTGCGCGGCAGAAGACGCCCGCCAGGCTTTCGCTCCGCCCCATAAAGGAGGAAGGCCGGATAGTAGGCTTTCTTTCGCATCAGCTCCTCGTTGCGGAACGGGGCCACAGCCACCAGGAAACCCTGACGCCCGACCTTGGAACGGATAGAGCGGAAAAGGGCCCCTGTTTGCCGTCCGGGGTTTGTCCCGGGGGACGATGGCTTGCGTGTCCGGACGAGTTTCCGCGCATCCCTGGCCACCATGGATCCAAGCTTGCGCAGCTCACGGCGGATTGGGTTCCGGTCAAAATCAAGACGCGAAAACCCCGATAACCTGGTATTGATTTCCATGGCGCTTTGTTCACGGGCCATGACCTGCCTCCTGTACAAAAGGTCCTTCTTCCTCGACGTCCAGCACCGAGAACCGTCGCCATCCATTCAGGTCGGTTATCCGGCGGATCCGGAAGCAACGTCCGCGATGACGGATGACATGCTCTGCCGTAATCCCTTCCCGCCAGCGCATGGTGATACGGTGGGTTATGGTCTGCCCGATCTGCTGGCTTCCCAGATAAACCGCTCCCCCGACCGGCTCCACCCTGGCCCAGATCTCGGCCTCTGTCCGATACAGCGCCAGCAGGCCGGTTTCCTGGTCGGGACAATCTTGCCAGGACAGCAGGGCGATCCTCTGGTTCAGGTCTCCAATGTCCGGGGCTTTCACGGCACCGTCCGTATACGGCAGGGATCCAGAAGGTATCGGACGGTCGGCGGAAGAATATGTCTTGAACCGCTTTCGCTCGCAGTACCACGGTTCTCGAACCAGTTTGCCACCAGCAGCAACATGGCATGCCGCAAGGCAGGATCGACATCACGCCGGTCGCTGTAGCCCGCCGTAAAGTCAACCAGAACAGCATCCGGGCGTCCGGACGCTGTTTGTGGCCAGCAGTGGCCCGGCGCGGGCATGATCATCGATGGACAGCCTTGCCCGACCTGCCAGCATTCCGGGGGAAGAACCCTCTGCCTGCCTCCGGAATCGATACAGCTCAGGGCATCCACACTCTGCAGGGGTGGGCAGGGAAGCTCGATCCGTGGAGGGAAGCTGTCGAGCAGAAGACGCCACTTCCGGGCAGACAAGGCCCGTCCGCAGTATTGTTCGACCTGCCGTCGCGCCACGGACAGCAAGGATGCGATATAATCGTCCTCGGCGGTATGATCCACACGCAGATGTATCTTGGCATCCGACAGGGATACCGGCTCTGTTTCCGGTGCCTGTATCTCAATCAGCATGACGGCTCCCCCTGCGTGTGCGGGGCTTTGCCTCGACGGGCTCTGCCCCTGTGTCCACAGGCAGTTCCTCCAGGGCCCCCAGCTGGACAAGATGAAAGGCATCGGCAGCAGACATGGAACGGGACTCTCCTTCGCGGTAGAAGCGGTCACCATCCATGGCCCGCAGAACCCGGTAGTGTTTTGTTGTGCTCATCGGTTCCCCAATGAAAAAGGCCGGGCTGTCGAACCCGGCCTTCTCCTCAATTAACCCGTCCAAAATCACCGTATATGAAGGCTTCCGGCCTATAGACAGCCAGGGCCAGCCGTTCCTCGCACAGGATGGTGACGCGGTTATGAATGAAGTCATCACCGTGTTCCGTTGCGACCTCGACACGGACGTGCCAGCGATCAAAGACCTGTGCGCCCAGGCGGAACGCTCCGGTCAGGAATTTGTCAACACCGATTGCCTGCGTCGTAACAACCGGCAACCCCCACAATGTTGGCGTTGCGCTTCCCTGCGGGTTCCCGATGAGATAACGCCCCTGCGAGTCCTTGAGGGTTTCGATCCAGGCCCAATCCACCGGGTTGAGCACATGCGCCGTTGCTGGATATTCAGCCAGCGCGGCCTGCAGCATGGCCAGACGCATCACGTCAATGCTGGTTGCTTTTTCCATGGTGATCGGGGCGCTATAGGCTTTCGCCTGCGGGATAATGCCCAGCAGGTTTTGCCCGGTCCCGTCTCCGTTTAAAAGCTGGGCCTCTTCCTTGTACGCCAGTCCGTATCGCAGGCGACCGTCGATGTAGGACGCCAGCTGTGCCGCGTCATCCAGAATCTGGCGTGACGCTTTCATGTAGTGCCCGATGACCTTTGCCGTGGTGTTCACAAGGTCAAATTTGATGGAAGACTGGGGCACCGCCTCAGTCTCGGCCACCATGCCTGCCTGGTTTGTGAAACCCGTTTCGCGCACATATTCGAGGGTATTGCCATCCATCTGTCCCGGCGTGATGAGATCCCTGATCGTCATACGCCGTTCCGGTGCAGCAATGATATCAGGCAGGCGGGTGTTGGTTACAAGCCTGCCCGCAGAGCCCGCTGCATCCGTTGTTGCAGACGTTATGGTGCTCTTGAAGACCATATCAACCTTGCCGCGCTTGCTCTGCGAATCAAGGAATTCACGGATCTTGCTGTCCGCGACAAAGGTCTGCCCAAGCGAGTTGTCACAAGTATTTCCACCAGGTCCGGACAGGCGGACCATCTTCTGCTCCATGCCTGCCAGTTGCTCCTGCAGGGCATTCATCTTGATCAGGGCCTCGTCAGCCTTTTCCTGGACTGATCCGGAAAGCTTCCCGTTCGCCTGAACTTCAGACAGGGCCTTCTCTGCGATAGAGCGGGCCTCGTCCAGGGATTTGCTGAAAGACGCCTTGACCTCGGCAGCCAGGGCCTCAACACTTTTTCCTGCCGAGGGATGCCCCTCGTTTGCCATATCGCGGCATATGCGGTCAGAACGCTTCCACAAGCATGCGCTCATAGTACTGAATCCTTTTCATTGTGCTGTTTCAGAAGAGCCTGAAGAAACGCTGCTTCTGTTTCTGTGCTGTCTCCGGGTTCCCCCCGAAGCAGCGGAGCCGCCTTGCTGGCAATTGCCGTGGCAAGACTTTTCGCAAATCCTGCCTCCCGCAGGTATGCCTCGAATTCCCGGGTTGTCGGTGTTTTCCCTGCCGCAAGAGCGGACTTGACCCCCGTGACACGTGCCTCTGTATTCATGGGCATCGTGACCAGCGAGATTTCGTGAAGATCCACCTCTTTCAGGCGCTGGAAAGATCCCCGTGATCCCTTTTCCGGCTGCCCTCCTCCCCAGGGAATGGTGTACCCGATCGACAGGCCACCAATTGCGCCAGCCTTGAGTAATCCGTACGCCCTTCGGGCCAGGGGATCATGCTCCAGCAGGAGCTGCCCCCTGACGTGCAATCCCTTGCTGTCCTCGGCAATGTCCGTCCAGATTCCGACCGGTTCCTTCTGGTCATGTTGCCACAGCAGGGGAATGACTTTTCCCTCTGCCTTTGCCCTTGCCAGGCTATCCCTGAAGGCTCCGGCCTCGACACAGTCACCCCCTTGGTCGACGTTGCCGAAGACGGATGCATAGCCTTCGAATGTGCCAGCCTCACCCATAGTCTTGGTCATGAAGCGACAGTCACGTACCCGCATGGCGGTTCTCCGATCTTTGTGTCCCCGGGATTGCCATCCCCAGAGGAACGTTCTGCATTTGTGTTCGTGGAACATCTCCGCCGTGAACCGGCGGCAGATTTTCGAGGGCACGGGCTTCATTGACCGTCAGCACACCGGATCCCAGAAGGGCCGTGTAAAACTCGGCCCGTGCCCGGCTGTCACCGCGCAACAGTCCCTCTATGTTGAACTCGACCGTAATGCCGGAAGACCTGTCAGCTGCTGTCAGCAGCTGCTTCATGATGGCCTGCTCAA
This sequence comes from Haematospirillum sp. 15-248, assembly GCF_012102665.1. Classification (NCBI taxonomy): domain Bacteria; kingdom Pseudomonadati; phylum Pseudomonadota; class Alphaproteobacteria; order Rhodospirillales; family Novispirillaceae; genus Haematospirillum; species Haematospirillum sp. 15-248. The sequence goes on from NZ_JAAVTF010000007.1 coordinate 76,946, forward strand.
TCCGCTTCAGCCTTCGTCGCAGTGTGAACTTCTGGAACCCGAGTATCTGTTGCTCAAGTCCTGATCCCCACGAGGTGGATTTCTCTGTGTGCCCCACCATGAAGGGGGGGACGCCGAAGAACCGGCAGATTTCTTCGACCGAGAAGGAACGGGACTGGAGCATCTGCGCATCTTCCGGGTTGAGCGTGACCTGATCCCAGCGCACGCCGCCCTCCAGAATCATCGGTCGCCCCGCAGCCATCGCCCCGCTGAACTTTGATGCCAGTCTTGCTTCGGCTGTTGTGTACTGCTCGTCGGTCAGAAACCGGTCAAAGGTCAATGTTCCGGATGGCCGCAGCCCATTGGCAAACGTTGCGCCTGCCGCCCGGTCAATCGCCATGGCCAGGCCAAAGACATGCCGCGCGGTGGACAAGGTCGAAACCCCGCCCAGTGGCCCGCCGCCAAAACCACGGATGTGAAACATCCCGGTTTCATCAACAGTAAACGCCTGTCCATTCTCCGACCATTGATAGGCCAATCCCCCGTGCGGCTGCCGGGTTACCGTGACCAGTGCCGGATTGACAGGGGTCAGGCTGACCAGCCGTCCGTTGATGCTGTCCTTCCGGGCAAACGCATTTCCCCACAGTTCGATGGAGAAGCACATGTACTCCCAGAAATCCACCGCTGTCTGGTCCGCATTCGGGCTGTCGTGCAGGATCCGGTACAGGGAATGTTCCCGGGCTGCCGTTCTCTGGCCCCCAGGCCCTGTGCGGTATACCGTCAGCGGCAGAGATGCAATGGTACCGGCAAGAAGGTTGGTACAAGCCCAGACGGCGGACAGCATCAGGGAATTGCTCCCGTTTACGACCTCTCCGGCATGGCTTGCAGGCCCTGTTGACCAGCCTGTGGGCTTTTCCGGCGACAGGCTTCGGCCAAGGAAGCCAAATGCCTTTCTCAATAGTTTCACGGCTCACCTGCCTAGCCTTGCGAAGTAGTCATCAATGCTGCCGCCCCTCTCTTCCTTTGGAAGCGTGGCGCGTCCAAGGGCCATGATCAGGGCGACAATTCCGTCAATCTTTTCAGCGGACTTGTTCTTGGCGGGCTTCATGTTGCCCGCCGGATCTTCAAGAACCACAACGTTGCTTGCCATCCAGCGCAGAACCGGATTGCCCCCGTGCGCGAGCTGCCCGGAGATGACCAGTTTCTCCAGCTCGCGCGTGGGCGTTGCCATGCTGATGAACCCCTGTCCGAACGGCACCATGGTCAGGCCGTCATCCATAAGTTCGGTCACCAGCTGCGACGAGTTATACCGGTCATAGGCCACCTCACGCAGGTCAAACATATCGGCTGCTGCCGTGATGCCATCACGAACGGCGCGGTAATCAACCACGTTTCCCGGTGTTGCCTGGATGTGGCCCTGATCATGCCAGATGTCATAAGGCACCCGGTCCGACCGGACCCGACGTTCGATGTTTTCGGCGGGAACCCAGAACCGGGTCAGAACCTTCCACCGTTCACCGTCTGTAACCGGGGGAAAGACAAGGACAAAAGCGGTAATGTCTGTTGTGGTCGACAGGTCAAGGCCGCCGTAACATTCCCGACCGGCCAGAACATCGGGGTCAACGGTCTCACAGGATTCATCCCATGCATCAATGTCCAGCCATGATCCGGCCCCGTCACTCCAGATGTTCAGGTGCAACCGTTTGAAGGCGTTTTGTGCAGCCGGAAGGTGACGGGCCTTTTCCACCTTGCGCTGCAGGTCGTCGATGTTTACCGATACACCCAGCCCGGGATTGGCTTTTGCCCAGACCGACGGATCTGACCAGTCGTCATCCTCGTCAATGGTAAAGATCACGGCAAAGAAGCTGTCGTCCTCGACAATGCCTTCCAGAACCTTGCAGGCGTAGTCACGCAGCTCCCGGCAGACGGACAGCTTGTTCCGGCCTGCTGTTGTAATGGCGTAGATCAACGGCTGATGCCGCGCCCCGGTGGCCGTCTCCAGCACGTCCCACAGGTCTCTCGACTTGTGGGCATGCAGTTCGTCGATGATGGCGCAGTGAATATTCAGCCCGTCCAGTGAATCGCTGTCCGCCCCCAGAGGCTCAAACTTTGATCCAAGGGCCGGAACATTCATGTTGGCGGCGAACACCCGTGTCCGGGCGCGCAGTTCAGGGCTGGCCAGAACCATGCTCCGGGCCTCGCCCCAGACAATCTTGGCCTGGTCTTTCTTGGTTGCAGCGGAATAAACCTCGGCACCGTATTCGCCATCTGCTGTGGTCATGTAAAGACCGATCCCGGCCAGACGGGTTGATTTCCCGTTTTTGCGCGGCTCCTCGTCGTAGACTGTGCGGAACCTCCGGCTTCCGTCCTTCCGCTTCCAGCCAAAGACAGACCCGACGATGAACGCTTGCCATTGCTGCAGGACAAAAGGCTTTTTTGCGAATTCGCCCTTGGAATGCCTCAGGTACTTCTCAAAGAACGCGTATATCCGCTCTTCAGCCTCGTAATCGAACCACAGGCCCCGCTGGTGCCCGCACTCCAGATCGCGCAGGTGCCGGGCACAGGCCAGTTTGATCCACCTGCAGGCAGGGACTGTTCCAGCGGTGACGGCGCGGGCATATGTTTCGGCATGGCCTTTAGTGGACCGGAGCGGTTCCATAGCCGAAGAAGGTATCGGCCTGGGAGGTTCCTTGTGGTGCTGTTTGGTCATCGGACTTTACGCTTGGTGCAATGTCAAAGCCCGGCAGCATCAACTGCACGCCGTTGTTGGCATGCGCGGTCGCTACCCGGGCACGGGACAGGGGAGCCAGGCCAAATTCCTTGGTAATGCGCAGAATGGTCTTCTCGGCTTCGGCGGCAATTTTCACTTCCGGGCGTACACGGTCCATTTCCCCGTGTTTGCTTGCCGTGGTGTAGGTTGCACCTTTCTCTGCCACGACCTGCTGCGCCCGGACATAGGTTGCTGTTGCCTGGCACAGCATCGCCAGATTGATGCTGTCGATCGGGGACAGGATACGCATGCTGACAAGATCAGCAGCCAGCCGTGTCCACTCCGCCCGCGCAAAGGAATCAACCAGCCAGCCAGGTGGGGAAGGGACATCCGATCCCGGACAACGGCTGCTGTCGGTTGTGGATGTATCCGGATGAGGATTCTTCTTCCTGACACGGCTTCCACATAACTTTTTCTCTGCAGGCGTTTTGGATCTGCGTCCCATAACAGGCCCTCGTGTGCCGAAAAAATAATTTCTGAAATTTCGTCCAGGCGTGATCATGGAGGGGCGCATGGTCTACAGGGGAGGACCGCCCGTAATCGACCGGCCCCCCTCCCTGTCTGTCCTACACGCCGCTGACAGCGATATCGTGATACCAGACGGTTCCCATCCGGACTTTATGCAGGCCACGGGTGACAACCTCGCGCCCGAAAGCGGTCATGGTCACAGCGCTGTGTCCGTTTTTGTCGCACCATGTCTTGTAAAGCCGGTAAAAGGCCGAAGCCTGTATACGACTGCCTACAGCCTCGACCACGGTTTCACGCAAAAAGGCCGCGACCGAAGTTTCGCCCGCTGACGCCTCCACCGCGCGGACAATGTCATCGACCTGTGGCAAGGGCACTTTGTTCCAGATGTACTGCGCCGCCGGGCGACCCCACGTGGACCGACACTCGCTGACCAGGGCAATCCAGGTCCGCAGATCCGAACGGTCCATGTTTGCGACCGAAACATCCGGCCTCTCCGGCTCGGCATCAATGTGGTAGCAACCGGTCATGCGGATCGAGGGAAGGACTTCGCCGACAACCCATTCCTCGAACCGCTCCGCTGCCGGAAGCCGTGACCGCATGATCAGACGGTATACATCGCGTTCGGGGATAATTGTGACATTCGGGTTTCCCGAAATACCGTCGCGATCCGCGACGGTACTCAGATTGATCAAGGTGGCCGCTTTGCAGTGCTTGGCGATAGCATCCCGCGGGTTACTGTATCCCAGAACATCGCATACATCCTTGGCCACGAACCATGGTTCGCCGTTTTCATCGACGATGGTACGGACATTGCAGCCCTCAAAAACGAAAGGGATCATGGTCACGCCGTTGCTTTCCGGGGTTGCATTGTTGCTATGCATTAGTTTTGTCCTTTTTCAGATTTTACAGGGTGACGGGTAAAAACGTATTGATCTTGCTGGCGATCCATTTCTCGAACCGCTCAGCGCCGGGGAGCCGTGAACGCATGACCAGACGACAAACGTCCTGCTCCGGTATGATGATCATTTCCTGCAAGCCTCCCTGCGTAGGGATTTGGGCCTTTCGGCGTGCTTTACAGTGGGCACGAACAGCATCTGCGGTCCGCTCATACCCAAGGATCGTGGCGATATCCTTGGCCACGAACCACGGCTCGCCGTTTTTATCGACGATGGCGCGGACGCGGCAGCCTTCAAAAGCAAAAGGAATCACGGCGACGCCGTTGTTCTCCGTGGTTGCATTGTTACGGTGCATCGGCTTCATCTTTCTTCAGACATTAAAAATAATTCTCTGACGATCAATGTCCTGAGCCACTTTTCCGGAGGCCTGCCGTGGCTCAGGGCCAAAGAATACAGGCCGGGTTCATTGATGATTGTCGTGCGCTGCGGACCACCGGGGGTGTCGGCGATACCGACGCTCTTCTGATCGTCGTCCAGGCGGGCAATGGCATCCCGGTACTTGATGATTCCCAGAACATCGCAAACATCCTTGGCCACAAACCACGGCTCGCCGTTTTTATCGATCAAGGTACGGATACGGCAGTCTTCGAAGACAAAGATGTCCGTTACGGCCCCGTTGTTTTCCGGGGGCGCATTGCTGTGATGCATTGGTTTTGTCCTTATTCAGGAATGAAAGGGTGCCACGGGATGGTGGTCAGCCCGGACTCTGTCAAAGCCGTAATACGTCCCGCCGAGTGCGGCACTGTGGACCGATGCCGCCTGCTCCAGAACACCCAGCATCGATGCCACCAGCCGACAGGCCCGGCTGATCAGGGCATCGGGGCCTGCGTCGCCCGCTTCATCTTCCAGGGCGGACAGGATCCCGAATGCGGCGAGGCCCTGTGCCAGTGCGCCGTCAAGGCTGGTTGCCCGGGCGTGGCTGATGCGGTGCTCCAGCTGGTCGATCAGGGCTGTGTTGGCCGGATCCAGCGGGGCCTGATGCATGGCGACACGGGTTACCGTGGCCAGCTGGCGGGCCAGCATCACAACCGGGTCGGACCGAACAGGGAAAAATGCAGGGAGAGTGGGCGCAAACGTAGCCTGTTCGCTCATCGCGAACCTCCTTTTGATCGAGTTGAAAACCCGACCACCGCGCTGCTAAACGTGGTGGCCGGACGCACAGGATTAGCAGTACCGCCAAAAGGTAAACGGCGAACCCGAAGGTTCTCCTGCACGCCCGACCATAGGAAAACCGCGCTGTTACGGGCGCGGTTCGGACGCCTTTTGTTGTGCGGGCTGCTAAACCCGGCTGTGGAATTTGCCACAACGCCGTCAGGTTTGCCCACAGCGCCACGGCTTGTCAATGGCTTTTGCCGTCGCCGTAACCGGATTTCCCAGTCCGCCGTCCTGCCGGGCTGTTTTACGGTCGTGACAGACCTTGGCCATGGCCCGCCAGTTTCTGCGGCTCCAGAACAGGCCCTGGTCACCCCGGTGAGGGATGATGTGGTCCACCACCGTTGCCGCAGCCACCCGCATCGCACCGCCACCGCATGCCTCGCATTCACACAGTGGATGTTCTTTCAGGAAAGCCAGACGGGCCGCACGCCAGCGGCTGCCATAGCCCCGCTTTGCCGCCGATCCGCGCAACCGGTCGTAAATCCGGCTGCTTGCACGTTGTTCCGCATCTGCGGCTGTCTGGTGTACGTCGCAGAAGCGGCCAGACGTCAAGCGTCTGCAGCCACGCTGACAGCATGGTTTCTTGGGTGCCCAGGGCATGATGATATCCGGAAAAAGCAAAGTGCCCGAGACCTATTATCCGTCCGGGCACAGTTCAAGCCTCATGAGTTACTGTCAATAACTTTTCGCAACCGGCTTGTCAACAGGGTTTGAAAAAGCAACCCCTAAATTTTTCCACGGTGAATCGGGTGCCGCTGGTCCGGAAACCTGATAATCGACAAGCAATCCGCTCATGTCGAGCCAGGCCGCCAGCTCGATCAGGGCCTGATGCCAGGCGGTGTACACAGCCCGTGCCCGGCCAATGCCGTCCATGGTCCAGTCATACCAGATCGAGCCGTCACCAAGCTCCACGCCAGCCCGCACGGCGTGCCCTGTCACATGGCGGTTATGGTCGTACAGCTTTCGTGGACGCCCTTGCCGGTTCAGCTCTGCCGCCACAACAGGCCGCGCCCCGGGGAACCATTCGGGCCGGGTGCCGGAACGGGCGTGACCAATGACCAGACGCTGCATCTCCGCAGAAAGCCCCGAGACAGCCGTGTGAACGGTTTCGGCGTCAGCATGGCATCCCTGACCAGTCCCCGTGCCGGACAGACCTCCCAGCCCGGCGCATTCCAGCCGCAGCACGCTGTCACGCGGCCACCCCGGCCCCTGATTCTGCAGACCGGTACGATCCGCACGCTCAACGGCGTAACTCCACACCAGAAGATCCTCAATATCGATCAAACAGCTCATATGCCCCTCTTCCCGGACAGTCCGGACAGTCCGGACAGTTGGTTTTTTCCAAACTGTACGGAAAAAAATCGTTCTATATAAATATGTTACTTCTTACCTTTTCTTGATACGGATAGTACGGATAGTTACCCCAATGAAACTCTTAATGCGCGCGCGCGTGAGGGTTATCATTGGGGTGACTGTCCGTACCCTCCAACCCTCCGGCAACCCTTGAAATGAAAGAACTTTTTTTCGTACAGTTTCCGGACAGTCCGGACGGTCTAGCGATCTTCATCGCGGGGGCTGCGCGCAATGCGCTTGCGATCCGCCTCGTCCAGGGCGTCAAGCGCGTCCTGACGGAGCTGGATGCCCCGGTATGTAATAATCCCACAGCGGTCTTTTTGCAAACCACGTTCGCCCAGCATGCGTCCGAACAAGGTGTTGCTCATCGGTTCGACGGCATTGCCACGGCACCAGAGCGCATAGGCATCAAACAGCCGCTTGCCCTGGACCGACCCGGCCTCGTGCGCTTCGGTCCAAGCATTGAGGAACAGGCCAAGGGGATCGCTGTCCTCGCGGTATTCACGGGTCGCCGCAACCACCGCCTCGGGCGGGCACAGTCCGCTGCGCCTCCACATACGCAGGCCGTCCAGCAGCCAGTTGAGAATACCGGAGCGCTCTTCCCACAGCTTGTTCTCCAAGCCCGGATCCCTCTTGTCGCGGGCAATCGACACGGTAAACGGCACAAGATTGATCCGCCGCCACACCCCGTGATCCTGCCCGCGAATGACCGGCTTGTGATTGCCGGACAGGAACAGCTTGAAGCTTGGCGTGAACTCGAAGAAGCCCTGATTCAGGTGCCGCACGGTCAGGGGTTCGCCGCCGGTTATGGACTTGATGGTGGACTCGCTGAACTTGACGCCTTTCTCGGGTTCCGACGCCCGCACCATACGCGCACCGGGAAGACGGGCCAGATCCGGAGAGGCTGATTCACCCCGCTTGCGCTCGTCCAGCACCAGCGAGGAAAATGGCAGACTCATGCAGTACGAGCCAAGCATGCGGGCCATGATGTTGACCAGCGTCGACTTGCCGTTCGCCCCCGTGCCATAGAAAAACCAGAGCACCTGCTCGTCAATCAGGCCGGTCAGCGCATACCCGAAGGAACGTTGAAGGAACAGCCTGACTTCGGGATCCGGAAGGATATCCTCCATGAAACGCAGAAAATTCGGACAGGTTGCGTCCGGATCATAATCCACCTCGATCACCTTGGTTATCAGATGACTGCGTCGTGGTCTTGACGCCCCGGACAGGATGGGGTCATCCAGCTCCAGTGTACCGTTGGCAACGTTGAGCAGCATGGGATTGGCATCCAGATCCGATGGACGCCGCACACAATAGTGCTGGCAGATGTTGATCATTGCGTTGATCCGCTGTGCATTCCCGGATGCCCCTGCCCACTTGAAATGGGTTTCGATCTCCTGGATGTCCCGGACCTCCTTGTCACCGATGGCATCCTGAAGAGCCTGCACCTCGTCGTAGATATGCCTGACCGTCTCGTGCGCGAGGCGGTTTGCCATCGTGTAGCCCATCTCCAGCGACCAGCGGCGACCGTCCCACCAGGCCCAGCCGATATCCTGCACATACAGCAAATCGTTTCCGAAGCGGGACAGGAGCCGCTCCGCATTGCCTGCATCGTTACGCGGCAGCCAGGCCAGACGGTAATTCAGCGGGTCTGTTTGATCAAAAGCAGCGGGCCGCCATGCCACAGCATGTGTGATGGCGGCAGCCACGTCGTGCCGTGCCATAGTTTATGTGCCTTTTCGATAAAAGTCATTCATGTCCATCCCCACGGGGGGAGACGCCCGCCGGACCTGCACCCCCGAACGATGCAGACGCGCAAGCCCGCGTGTAACCCGCTGTTCCATAGCGGCTGGATTTACGCCGTCCGCATCTTCAAGCCATGTGAAGGTCTTCAGTCCGGCCCATGGAGACCACCCCCCGTGCCCATCCGTCCGTCCGCTGAAGTTCCCCAGAGAAGCCAGGGCAATCGCGGGCAGGGAAGGAACCGCACACCAACCGGCAAGGCTGGTTTCGATGCCTTCTCCCCCCTGCATGTGCGGCATCCGCTTCGATGACAGGGGAATGATGGAGCCACTGGCCCTGCCCAGCATCTTTTTGCCCCGGACAGGTAGCCCATTCACCTCTTTCAGGCGTGAAGACCCATCCGGGCACAGCCATGTGCGATGCACGCCAACAATCCGTGCCTTTCCGTTCCTGTCAGGAACAACCAAGGGCGCAATCATGACCGGGCCAGCCCAGACCACCCTGAACCGGCCATCCGCACCACACTCCACGCATTCGTCGCACGGGCGAAACCGGAGTGCGTCCGGCAGACCGCCGATACGGTCCAGATCCAGCCCCCGTCCTTCCCGCAGATACCGCTCCACCACCGTTCCACGGGCATTGTCCGATCCAGCCCACAGGATCCGCGCCTGTTCTGCCGTGGCCGCATCCTTTGCCGCGCGATCCTCCTGATTCCGGCGCGTCAGGACCGGACGCAGGGGACGGGACGGACGCTGGCCTGAAACCGCCACTCCGGCCAGATCGGCCAGTTCGGTGACGGCTTCAACGAAAGTGCGCCCCCGTGCCATGAGATAGCCAAAAACATCGCCGTTCCAGCCACACCCGAAGCAGTGCGCAAAGCCCTTGTCCTCGCAAAGGGTGAAGCTCGGCGTTCTCTCGGCATGAAAGGGGCACAGGCCCTGGAACTCACGTCCGCACCGGATGAGACGGATGTCCCGCCCAACAATTTCGGAAAGCGGGATCCGCTCCCGGATGGCGCGCAGAACAGACGGATCAAAACGGGAACCCATCAGGCGTGGGCTGTACCGGGGTAGGCAATCGCCGGAAGCCCGGACGCCTCCAGAACGTCATTGGCCGTGCACACCAGTTGTCGCGGCGTGACAAGACGCCCGTCAAGGCGATACATCCCGTCAGGCACCGGCACCACACGATCACCAAGTATGCGTCTGGCCCGGTACAGGGGGTTTTCCACCAGCAACCGGTTCATGTGCGGCCCCTCTCCAGGGATGCCGCCAGTTCTTCCGCCGCTGCCGCCGCTTCACGCAGCTCGCGGATTACGCCCGGGCGCTCCTGATGGTCGATGTGCCCGTCGGCCATCGCGTGGCCAAGGGCCGCGATGCCTTCACCAAGCTCGGCCATCACGTGATTGGCGTTTGCCGTTTGCTCCAGGCGATGGACACCACCCAGACCGGCCTGCGCCAGCACGTGTTCCGCAAAAGCAACCGGCAAGACCCGAAAGTAAGAAAACAGTGCCGCAACACTGGGCACCGTTTCCCCGAGATGGTGAGCCTTGATCGTTCGCGTGTCGATCCCTGTCCACCGGGACAGCTCTTCCCTGGACATGCGACCCGGGCCGACAAACATGTTCAGCGCCGTGGAAATGCTCTGCTTTAACGCATCAGTGTTGATCGTCCAGTTTTCTGACATGGATTTGCACTCGCCTTGCAGGTGATGCTTCCCCCTGCGATGGAAAAGGGGGGATGATGGATATCGAGACATTGCTGAAACATGCGCCGCCCCTGGGAACACCGGCCCGTGCCGAATGGAACAGGAGCCTGGGGGCGGATATCGACACAATGCTCAGGACTGTGCGCGTTCAGGTGCGCCTGGCCCGGAAAATGGCCCTCAGCGTGCGAGGGCGACCGCAAGGGCTTCATCAAGATCGAAGCCAAGCGCCTGATGGATCCTGACCGCCATCCGTGGTGAGACACGCCCGATCTTGAGGGCGCGGGATATACTGCCTTGCCCCATGGCAATCTTGCGGCTGAGCGCACTTTGCGACCCAGCCACACCAACAGCCTGTTCCATGAAATGTATGGCCCGGAGCTGTGCTTCTGTCATGCTTTCCTCCATCTATAAATAGATGAACAAGCTATCGATAATTATGTGGACCGTCAAGGGCATGAAATGGGGTAGAAGAGAGTCATGACCGAATACGATCTTGATAGCATCGGCGGACGCCTGAAGAAGTTGCTGGCCGACCGGAACATGTCGATCAGCGAGCTTGCGCGCCGTGTCCGGGCCTCGCAGTCGTCCATATCCTTCCTGATTGCGGGCAAGACCCGTACCACGTCAAAGCTGGCCGAGATTGCACGGGTCCTGGACGCGGATATCGCATGGCTGGCCACAGGTCAGCCCAATCAGGACAGGGCAACATCAGGTCTTGATCGTGAGCTGATGCGCTATGTGATTACACAGTCCCTGCCCGGTCTCCTGCAGGGGGGGCTTACCCCGGCCCAGGTTGCCGATGTCCTGATCGGCCTTCACGACAGCTGGCGTGGTAACGGCGCTGAAGCGGTAACGGCGTCGAAGACGGAGAGCTGACAGCCTGCCGAATGTAAAGAGCAAGTTCAGATTGTTGAGCGGCGCAATAGACGGAGCTGCTCGATCAGCTCTGGCAAGCACTCTTGTACGGTATCCCATACAACGCAAAGATTAATCTCGAAGTATCCATGGGCAATTCGGTTCCGCATGCCGCGCATGCTGCGCCAGGGGACTTCGGGATGCTCGGCGACAAAAGCGCCATACCCACTTATAATCTTGGCTGAGGCTTCCCCAACGATAACCATGCTCATTATGACAGCCTGCTGCGTCCTTTTATCAGCCAGGAAGTCATCTTTATCCAGACCATCCACAAAGGTGCACGCATCCTCCGCAGCTTGCTGCATATGCTCCAGATAGTCTTCCAGGCGATTCTCGTTCATAGGGCCTTGGCCTCGGACAGAACCTTGGCCCGGAATTTTTCCGGCAGATCCTCGGGCGTCAGCACCTCAACACGAATGCCCAGGAGAAGCTCAAGCTCCTCCTGGAGGCCACCGAGTTCAAACAACGTCGTGCCGGGCGGTGCGTCAACCAAAAGGTCAAGGTCACTGCCTTCCTGGTCGGTGCCATGCAGGACCGAGCCAAAAATACGGGGGTTTTTCAGGCGCGACCGATCGATGGCAGCACGCACGACCCGCCTTTTCCTCTCAAGCAGGACAGATGTCCGCATAGATCTCCCTCCTGTGCCACACGACCAAGCATTACCAACGAACAGCCCCATTGCAAGCCCCCTTGCTCTCGTCCTCTGACGAGGACCCCCATTGCGCAGCCATGGCTTCGGCGATTCCGGGATAAGTCCGGCTGCGGAGCTTCCAGCGGTCAGGTGTGGGTGGCATGTTGTGGATACGCGCGTGCCGCCCTTCAACAACGTGGGTGGGATGCAACAGCGGCAGGCCTTTCAGCCACAGACACGTAGCCTTCGTCTCCCCATGACCAAATTGCCACGGATGAATGATCTGATCGGGTTTACGCCAGATGCTGGACAGAACCGAGATCGGATTCTCTATGGCTATGCGCGGAATTTCGCTTCGGGCCAGAAGCCGAACGAAGGACACAGCGGCTTGTTGCCGCCCGTCCTGACGCTTGGCCTCGAAATGCCGCGCGCCGGACACAGCCAGGTCCGTGCAGGGAGGATGGAAGACCGCCAGATCCCACGGATAATCGAGAACATCACGCACATCCCCTTTGTAGTGCGGTCCGGGCGTTTCCGTCTCCAGCAGATCACAAGACATAGCCTCATGACCCGCCGCCCGGAATGCATCCCGCACGGTTCCGGAAAATTCACACCCGATGAGCACGCGCATCATTCGGCTTCCACAATCCGCTTGTTTTCATCAAGCGTGTCCCGGGTCATGGCTTCTTGAACCATACCCTGAACCAGACTTCTGAACAGAAGCAGCAGGTACACCAGATTAAGCCCACACAGCCCGAACAAACCGGCCTCCATCATGCGGGCGAGGTTCAGAACCATTACGCCTGATACCGTGGCGGGCGCCATGTGACGGCATCCTTCGAAGGTCAGCAGAAGAAGGACTGACACAATCGCTACGCCGCCCATTATGTGCAAGTAGTCTCGCAAGACATGCGTATCGCGCCTGCACTCCTCATCGTTGATGTTATTGTGCAGCCGCACCAGCAGGTGCGAAGAGCGGTACATGATGGCGCTGAAAACCGCGTAAAGACCGAGTGTGCTCATGAAGAAAACCATCATGAGCTGCGCCACCGCAGTGGTCACAGACATGCCGAGGGTCAAAGTGGCCCAGCCCGCTGCAAGCATGATGAATGCCGACAGAATCCGGTGTGGTGTACGCATTGGTTAAGTCCTTTCTGTCAGGCTGGTGATTATTTGCCTTCGATGTGCAAGCCTGTTTGAACAAGCGGCCCCGCTTTGACCAAGATGAACGGCCATGCCACTTAACGCGCGGTCCATGTTGGCGCTTTTGGTTTCGTGGGTGTCAGGCCCGCGTCAGGAAGAGCGAATTGCCGGAGGGCGGCATCGATTTCAGCATCCTTTCTGGCAGCATCCCGTTCGGCAAGAAGCCGCGCAGCCAGATGGCGAACGTGGTCCTGATTCAGCAGCCCCGGGTAATCACAGACAATGCGGGCCAGTACACGCAAGGCAGCGGTAATCCGCTCTTCGGTCAGGGGGCCCGGACGGGTGTGCGCCCTGGCCCCCTGCATGGGAATCCTGATGTCCTTTGTCAGCGGCATCGTCAGCTTGCCATTGCCTGGTGCCGTACAGCCCGGCTGTGCAGACTCTCCAGACACTCCAGGAACAGGTCCGGAGCACGGTGTTCGGGTTCAGGCTGGATGCGGAACTCCGCCGCGCCCGGAAATTCCATATCGCTGTTCCGGACCAGAAGCAGATCCCGATACTCTGTCGCAAGCATGATCTCATCGACAAGTTTCAAAACAGCGACCCAGCCTGCAGGCAAAGGAAAAGGCAGCCCGAATGCCTGGTGGATGGTGAGGGTAATCGCCGTGTCAAGCGTTCCAAGCGGAGAGATTCTGGCGATTTTCTCCAGTGCCATGGTGACCAGCGGTGAAAGCGTGCCAATGTAGGCATCCGGCGCATCGTCCAGAAGCGCGGCCAACAACAGCTGTCTGGCCATGGCGTCATCATGGCGGGCACGGCGTATAACGGCTTCGGTTGTTTCGCTGCGTTCTGGTCCGGCAATCCGCAGCAGCCGGGACAGGGAACGATCATTGCGGATTGCCCGTCGAAGAACATCCACGCCAAGCCATGCGTGCTGGGCAACGCAATAGAACGTCGAGGTGTGTCCACCAAGGCGGGGCAGACGGGACAGGGCAATGGCAATGTCACGTGGGTTGATGTCGCGCGGGTCGGGATGAAGCAGTGAAAATCGATGGCCCGCGTATGTCTGGATAATGGTCACGGATGAACCTCCTCAACGCTGTGAACAAGCCTGCGGATCAGGGCGTTCGGATCTGATGACTGTTTGAAAAGCTCTGTAACCAGCCTGATTTCTGTCTTTCTTCCGTGGCGGGCGCTCCAGGCAAGTGACCAGGCACGGTGCGCCCGGACAGAAAGAGGGAGTATGGCGAGGCGATCATCCATGGCGTGTCCCCTTGATAACCAATCGATATATAGATGATTAAGCGATGGAATACAGGCGTGTCTATATTTTTATCGATGGATGGGTGATGTTATTTTTGCTCGCCCCCCGGATGCCTGCCACTTGCCTCGCGCGCAACGGATCCGGGTCAGGGCGTATACAATGCATTGAAAAACAATGCTCTTCACCCGCCAGCAATCGCTGGCCTTGGTGTTGTTTATGCAAGAGAAAGTAGTATGAGTAAGAACTACCCAGACCGTTTTTCAGAGGAAATGGGGCGGGCCATACGCGCCCAAGCCGGGCTGATTGCGGATGCCTGTGGCCGGAGCGCCTATCAAAGGCGGAAACGCTGGATGCAGAGGGCGCTGCTGGCAACAGCAGTAGCAGCCGGAATGGTTGTCGGCTATGGCGCGGCGCGGCTCCTTGAAAAGCCAGCCTCAACCTGTGACACAGTTCTGGTTGTCCGGTGCTGAGAGAGCGTTTCGTAACGAACTGCGGGCCACGTGCGCCCGCAGTTTTCCACAGCCCGGCTTGTGTGTGTAAAATTTTTATACGGTTCCGCAGGGGCGACGGTCGCAAAATTTTACACGGTCTTCCGCCCCCCTATATAAGGAACGCGCGCGGGCGTTTAAAAACCAAAAAACAAACAATAAAAACAAAAGGCTTGGCAGGGGCGCAGGACACCATGGACCTGCTACCCGGCAACAGGCGCATGTATGTTTTCGTCCTTCATGATTGTGAAATTGCAGAGGATAAAACTCTGGACTGTCATTTTGCGTGTCGGTATTTGTTGCTACCCACAACTATGGGCCTTGCAACAAAAAGGGGGACTGCCAGTGACGCTTTCATCTATCCAAGACGCGAGGCCCCCTGAAAATCATGGGGGCCGGTCGGCATGAACCACGCTGATTTAACCTTGGTATTCGATGGCGCTGCGGTCGAGAACGGAGAAATCGACGTTCAGAATTTAGGCCCTGCCTTGATCGCCCTCGGCGATTTGATTCAATCTGCCAATGAGGAGCTCAATAAAAAGCGCGCACAAGTTTCTGTGCGTGTAAAGGCAACTGCCGCTGGTTCTTTTGAGGTTGGTATTGGGACTGCCCAATATTTAATGGACAAGGCATTGCCATTGCTGGATTCCATCCCAGTCGATGGCGATCAAGTAGTAATTATTGCTTCTGTATTGGCAATAATTGTGTCACTAATACGGCTATATAAATTTCTTAAGGGGAAATCTCCAGAGAGGGTCGAGCAAAAGGGGGATCGCCATTTACATATTCACCTTGATGGGAATACTCAAGTTATCGATCCAAGAGCGCTACAGCTATTTGAGAGCATTCCTGTACGTAAAAACACAAAGAGTCTTGTTGATGTTCTGCTGACAGATGGAATTGATAGCTTAAGGTTCAAGAGAGCGGGGCAGAAAGCCGTCGAAATCTTCAAGAGCGAAGTCGGATATTTTGACGTTGAGGGTCCAGAGCTGGAAATTAAGGAACTTACCCGCCCAATGCAGCTGCAGATTATCAGCTTGAGCTTCAAGAAAGATAACAAGTGGCGCGTTACGGACGGAAGCGAGCCCTTCAATGCCACGATTGAAGACGCAGAATTTCTCAATCGCATTGCTACGAACGTGGAGCTCTTTGCAATGGGCGATCATCTGCAATGCGTTGTGCGTGAACGGCAGTTTCAGTCCAATGCAGGAGTACGCAAGGAATATAGCATCATCGAGGTTCAGCAACACCACCCGGCAACGCAGCATCCCCGCTTGCTTTAACTGACCCACCCATCAGTTTTTCACTTGCATCCCCCATGCGGTTTCGATAACGTCCGCGTTGGAGCCAAAAAACTCCATGTACATTCAAGAGCGGATGACCGCACCGAATTGAACGCGGTTTTTTTGTGCCCGGATTCTGTCCGTGGCATTCCTCCCTTCGGCGGGAGGGCGGCGAATACAACACCCGCAAGGGAAATAAGCCCGCTCGACTGCCTGACTCTTGACAGTGCATCTCGGGTTTTTTGCCTCCCGCCACCAGCGGCCATTACGGCCTCTGGATGGTGCGTCGATACGCCGAAGGGGAGTTTTTCTCGATGATGTTCACGCATCGCATGACCGAAACCGAGCGCCTGCGCTGGGTCAGTAGCCCGCCCACCCATCCGTTTTTCACTTGCATCCCCTATGCGGTTTCGATAACGTCCGCGTTGGAGCCTAAAGACCTCCATGTACATTCCAAAGCGGTTGACCGCACCGAATTGAACGCGGTTTTTTTGTGCCCGGATTCTGTCCGCGGCATTCCTCCCTTCGGCGGGAGGGCGGCGAATACAACACCCGCAAGGGAAATAAGCCCGCTCGACTGCCTGACTTTGGACAGTGCATCTCGGGTCTTTAGCCTCCCGCCACCAGCGGCCATTACGGCCTCTGGATGGTGCGTCGATACGCCGAAGGGGAGTTTTTCTCGATGATGTTCACGCATCGCATGACTGAAACCGAGCGCCTGCGCTGGGTTATTCACGTGGGAGGACGAAAGGACCTGAGCCTGAGTGCCCGCGTTGTCGCTCTTTCACTGGGCGGTGGCCTCGCTCCGTTTATTCAGGCATCCATTATGCGCACAGCACGCGGCTTGGCCGAGGTCAGCGGAATGTGCGTGCGGACCTGCCTGACCGCGCTGCGGAAGCTGCAAGCGGCTGGACTTCTGCCCAGAACCCAGACTGTACGGCAGCCCCTGAAGACGGTGACAGCCGCCCTGAAGGCCGCCATGACCTGCATGGGCATTCTGCGTCGGGACCCGGCAAAGGATGCTGTGGAGCGCCTGGCGACCACCTTGCATGAGTCAGGCTGCCGGGTAGCGGAAACGCTGGTCCGTCAGGCTGATGCAGCCTTTGACGGCCAGATTCTGGAACTGCAGTGCTCGTCCTTTGCCTATGACTGGCTGACAGGCCGTCAGCAGCATGAACTGCGGCGGGCGGCAGACCAGGCAGGCCTTCAGGTGCACGTGGTCAGGGGGAGTGCCGGATGATGAGTCTGCAACAGATGTACACCGCACCATCCTCAGATGTCCTGCCCGACCCGGTTGTGATGCTGGCCCGCCAACTGGCCACGGTAACCCGCGTCGCCATGCATCAGGCCCCGCTGGATCCGGCCAACACAGCCCTGATCGACCAGCTGGAACACCGCATCAGCCACGCCCGGGCAACCAGCCTTGACGGCGCACTGGCACAGGGCCTCGCCGTATTCGGGATCCTGTCCGCCCTGGAAGATGAAGCGGGCGACGCGGACCCCGATGCCCTGATCAGCCGGGCCTGTCGGCTGGTGGTCTCGATGCTGGGTGTTCTGGAGCAGGCGGCATCGGTCCACAGCGCCACACTCGGCGGGACGTACTACGGCGTGCGGGCCATCGGAGGAATGGCTTGATTCTATGCCCTGCGTTCAAGAAGTATGGCCAAGGGGGCGAGGATGCCTCTTCTTCACCCTGAAGGGGCTTGTCTCGATCCATTTATTGTAGTAACAAAAATATGGACATAGAGTTCGATGCCAGCAAGCGCACCTTGACCCTTGAAAACAGGGGCCTGGATATGGCTGATGCTGAAGAGGTGTTTTCAGGTCCTCACATAACGGTTCTGGATGACCGGCGCGAGTACGGCGAGCAACGCCTTATTACTGTCGGCTATATGGATGGGCGCATGGTGGTGATGGTATGGACGCCGCGCCAGAGCGCGTACCGCATTATCAGCTTGAGGAAAGCCAATGCCCGTGAAGAAAAAAGGTTCCAGCCCCGCCTGGGTGGATGAAGACGATGCCCCGGACCTGTCAGCGCCGGAATGGGCACAGGCTTTTGACAAGGCACCCGTGAGACGGGGCCGCCCTCCGCTGAACCGCACCAAGGCATCGACAACCGTTCGTCTTGACCCGGACATTCTGGAGTATCTGAGAGCAGGCGGACCCGGTTGGCAGACCCGACTGAATGCCTTCCTGCGTGAGGCTATCGCTGCCGAACAAAACCAAAGATCCCGGAAGCACACATCTTAAAGAGCAGGTACAGCGATCTTGCCAAGGCTGGTCTAGGCGTTCACAGGGACCAGAAAAGGGCGAGAAACGATATACGTGATTGACCTTCTCAGAATTTATTCGGAGAAGTAAGTTTTCACGAAATCGTGCCCCTTCGGAGTGATCTTGAAGCCGCCATCCACGTCTTCCGCATAGCCCTGATATATAAGGTTGTTTTTTGCAGCTTTGTGAGATTTCAGGTTGCGAACGATCTGAGAAAACTTCGTGTCCTTCCTCCCTGTCAAAACCTCTTGGCTATCATCTGGGACCCGAATGTAATTTGGTAATTCTGCAATCAATTCAGATGTTGAAATGGCTCCATGCGGCTTGGTTGCCATGACTAGAAGGGCAAATTTCCACAAATCAGTGCGAAGATTGACCGGAAGACGCTCTTCTTTTTGATCGCTTTTCGAAGGTATTGCGTTTCGGTCCTGTTCGCTCACATCACTCTGGGCCTCCGACCAATCTATGGCTGGAGGAGTGTTTTGGGCTTCGAGTTTCAGTCTCTTCTCGACTTGCCGAATGCTATCAGCCACAGGTAAGTTTTCCGGGGCGATGCCGCTGATTTTCAGCATCGCATCGCGGACTTGCCGCCCCACTGCATAGTGAGTGGCGTTCGCATTTTTAGCGCCTTTTACCCCGTCCTTGCGAAGCTTCTCTTCTGTTTGGGTGACGCGGAAGAAGTTTGCGGCAAGCTCAGTGCTGCCCATTCTGTCAAGGACATTAGCGTTCCGAGCTAACCCCTTATAGCGTCTGATTTCGGGGAGAGTTTTGCCGTAGAGCCCTTGATATCCGCTACTGTGGAAATTTGCAAATTCCTGTGATGTGACGACACCAGCCTCCCTTGCCGCACTCGATAGATATCGGTTGTGCCTTTTGATCTGATCCCGAATAAATACCCGCTTCTGATCCTCATGCGTGGGAACTGCCCCCTCATCAGCAACTTCCAGCCGCCGTGTTTGAATGGCAAAGTAGCTCTGACCAAATGCAACCGGCTTCTTCCGTGCGTCGCTGTTCTGTGTGATCAGGTAGCAGGCGTAGCGACCGAGCTTCATATCCTCAATTTCGCGAACCGCTCCTGATCCTAATTCGACCATTTTCGTGACGTCACGAAAATGGTCGTCAACGCGCTGACCAGAGTTTTCGCAAGCGATTTTTGCTCTGCTTATGGAGGACAGGAAGTTCTCCCATCTGTCGTAACCAAGAAGCTTTTGCAAATCCCGGGCAAACCAAAACTCCTTTCCCCCACCGTCCTTTCGCGCTGCCGCCTCGAAAGCCGCAATCAGTTTTTCGATTTCGCCATCATTCATTGAGGTGTTAGTGACTAAAGTCAATTCTGCCGGTTCTGTTTTCGCAACCCGCTCAATTGTCTCGCTAAAATTCATTCCGGTCAGCGTTTTGCTCATGCGTTCAGTTCCTTGGCATGCTCATTCTTCTCTATTGCCGCCCACGAACGTGGTGTCGGCCTCAACTATGCTCCGGAAGCACACACCTTGAGGCATGTATAGCGATCTTATCGTTAACAGCCAATCACAGCATACAGCCGGAAAGTAATTTTAAGGGAACCGTGCAGATGAACGCTTTAC
This sequence comes from Haematospirillum sp. 15-248, assembly GCF_012102665.1. Classification (NCBI taxonomy): domain Bacteria; kingdom Pseudomonadati; phylum Pseudomonadota; class Alphaproteobacteria; order Rhodospirillales; family Novispirillaceae; genus Haematospirillum; species Haematospirillum sp. 15-248. The sequence goes on from NZ_JAAVTF010000007.1 coordinate 96,655, forward strand.
GAGGAACTGCGGCCATTGTAGCTGAAATAGTTATTCAGCTTAATAGCTATAAGAGCACTGCCGCAGAATATCGATAACCATATAAAATTTCCAAATTCTTCGAAATCGTCTGCAATTGGTGCATCTTGATAAATGTATAATAAAAATGTAATAACTGAATATAATATAGTAAATAATATGGAGTGTATTATTAATACATATATATGCTTTGCTATGAAGAATAGAATTGATTCGAAAAATCTGCTTGATAATGAATCCACAGCGTCCTCCCAATGAATTTTATAGCGAGTTACGCGCTTACACTAACATGCATGAATGCTGTATTGAATTGATAATGCGATGAAAGCATTGGCAATTTTATTTAACTAACGGTCTGCGCATTGCACAAATACAATAACAGGCAATCCAGTCATGTATCTATCCAAGTAAACACATAATATTCCGCCCTCACGCATTCAGCCGACGGCGATTTTTTCCAGCCATTCCTGCTTGTGCTTCAGCGTTGCTCCGGCCCCGTAGCGGGGTCTGTGGAAAGTGTGTCCCATTAGTTCCGCTGCGATACGGTCGGGTGCGTCTACGGCGATCAGCCGGTCCTGGAACGCATGTCGCAGGGAATACAGGCTCTGGGTTTTTGTCTCGAACAGATTGTGCTCGTTCATGTACTTGTTGATCGCCGTGGTAAAGCTGTCTGTCTTGCCGCGATAGCGCTGGATGCCTCCGTTTTGCAGAAGCTGCCGGGCTGCCTCCAGAGCGGCCCCGACCAACGGAATATCCCGCCTTGATTGCGATGTCTTGATGGCGCGCACCGCATTTGGCCTGATCTTGATGTGGGGAACGGGCCCTTCCAGCAAGATATCCTCGGGTTCCAGCCCGCAGATCTCCCCGGGGCGTGCACCGGTTTCCACCAGAATGGCAACCAGGCAGCGGGCTTCCTCGTTCACGCCGGACAACGCACCCGGCCCAAGAAGCGTTCCCCGGATCCAGTCTGTCGAGACGGTCTCGCCACGGTTTTTGCCCATTCCATCGGTTTCGCGGAACATCAGGTCGGCAAAAGGATTCTTGAAGCCAAGCCCCAGCTTTTCATCAACAACCCGGATCATGCCCTTGATATGGATCAGGTCACGGTTCGCCGTGTTGACGGCAAGGTTCTCCGCCCCCAGGCGAACGGCCCACCAGTCACGGAATATCAGGGCATCGGTGCGGGTTACCTCTGTCAGTGGTTTGTCTCCAATCACAGAGATCAGGTTGCGGACGGCCCTTTCACGGGCCAGACGCCAGCCCCGGATCTGCCTTTCGTTCTTTCCGCGCAGCAGTTCCGGGGTCAGGCGGGCATATTCGGGGTAAAGATCGGACAGAAGCAGGACAGGCCGCTCAACGCCGCCCATAACAGCGACAATGGTGGGAGGTGTCACGGTATCCTGAAGGGATTCAAGGCGCTCGACAGCGTCTCCGACCGGCCCGGCCACCAGCTCGGAAAGAGGGCGGTACACCCAGCCCAGGCGGCGGGAAAGCGCGACGGCACGCTGATAGCGTTCACGCAGGGCTGCTGTTTCGCCACCAAGGCGCAGTTCCGCCCAATAGGTCTCGACGGCAGTATTGATGTGACCGACAAGCCGCCGTGCCACATCGAAGCTGTCTGTGCCGAGCGCAATCTTCACAAAACGACCCAGCTGAGGCGCCAGATCGATGGGTGCCCGTCGCCGGAAATAGAGTGTACGCCCTTGCTGTACGATATAGCGACTGGTCACCTTGCGATCCCAATGTATCCAAAAATGTATCCAAAAATGTATCCAAAAATGTATCCAAAAACGCGCTATTTAACGTATCCCAAACCCGGAGGGGGCAGAAGGGGTCCCGTTAATGCATTGTTTTTAAAGCAAAAACCCCCGCGACATGTTTCAGTCGCGGGGGTTTTTATGGCGCACCCGGAAGGACTCGAACCTCCAGCCTTCTGATTCGTAGTCAGATGCTCTATCCAATTGAGCTACGGGTGCAGGGCACGCTTTTTCTCTTTGGCGCCATTTGTGGTGGCTTTCTTCCGCCGAGGACCGGGTTTCTATCGGCTTGCGGGTCTACAGGCAAGAGAAAAATGCATAGGCCCGTATTTTTAATGCCGGTGCTGAATATTTCCCCCGGTAAGGCAGGATGCCAAGCTGGCAGTTATATCATTCATAAGTTGTGTATAGCTTTCATAGCCGGTTTCACGGGGGTCTCCGCCTCCCAATGGATCAAGTTCGCTGGTCCGGGTGCCGGTCTCCCGTGCAATCTGGGTTACTGTTCGACGAGGAGAGGAGGGTTCTGCAAACAGGCAGGATACACGGTGCTGACGTGCAGTCTCCCGTATACGGTTCAAGTGCCGGGCACCGGGGGGCAGGGAGGGGTCGATGGCGATAGCGCCAATGGCGTGCAGGTCAAAGCGATTTTCGATGTATTGGATGGAATCGTGGAAGATCAGGAAGGGCAAGTGACGCGCTGGTTCCAGTGTATGATCCATATGTTCTTCCAGCGTTCTCAGCCGTGTTTGCAGGTTGGCTGCATTGGTGCGGTACGTGTGTGCGTTGTCAGGGTCCTGTTCTGACAGGGTATGAGCGATAGCCTTGACCATGGCCACCGCGTTGCGTGGGTCCAGCCAGATGTGCGGGTCAGCTCCTTGGTGGTGATGGCTGTGTTGTCCGCGTTCTGCATGATGGTGGTGGGTGTGTTCGGCATGCTCCCACAGCCCGCCGCTCCGTACGGGAAGTCGTATGATCCCCGGTGCTTCCAGGAGTGAAACGGCCTTGGCCCGAGAGAGAGACTTCAGTGTCCCTGGCAAAAAGGTTTCCAAGGCATCGCCGATCCAGAATACAGTCTGTGCCGATGCCAGAACACGGGCATCGGATGGCCTGAGCGTATAGGTGTGTGGGGACTGTCCGGGGGGCACCAGAAGAACCGGGGTTCCAACGCCAGCCATGACGCCTGAGACCAAGGCGTGGACAGGTGTAATTGACGCAACAACAACAGGAACGGATGCGTGGACTGGGTTGCCCGGTATTGCGACCAGCGCAAGGGAAGCGGCGATCGTGAGGCGCAGGGAGGCAAACATGAGGGGTGAGCTCCACATGGGACATGGGGGAGGTTATTTTTATGTTATAACATAACATCTTTGGCAAGCGCGTTGTTCTGTGACATGATGCCCCCGCTTTCAGGAGAGACAGGCAGGTTATGATTCCCTTTCCAGCCCCCGACCATGATCATCGACGGTGCCGTCAAAGTGCCCTGGACAGGGCTGAAGCGCTGTGTGTGCAGCGGGGAGCTAGGTTGACGGCAGCGCGGCGCCAGGTTCTGGAGATTCTGTGGGAGGATCATCGTCCTGTCAGTGCATATGGTATTTTACACCGCCTGAATGAGGCCGGGGGGCGTGTTGCCCCGATGGCGGTGTACCGGGCGCTGGACTTTCTGGTGGAATGGGGTCTGGCTCATCGTCTTAACAGCCTGAATGCCTTTGTGGCTTGTTCCGATGCCGGCCATTCGGTCATCAGCGGTGTCTGGTTTTTCATCTGTAGCCGTTGTGGTCAGGTTGCCGAAACGCAGGATGGTTCGATTGCGCGTGCCGTATCCTCTGCTGCTGACCGTATAGGTTTTGCCATCTCGGCCCAGATTGTGGAGATCATGGGGGTGTGCCCGGACTGTTTTGCCAGCCCGGTGGGGGAACATCCATGAGCACCGTTCCCCTGATCTCTGCAAAGGGGCTGGTTCTGGTTCGTGATGGACGCAGGATTCTCGATAACGTTGACTTCTCGGTTGCTGCGGGCGAAATCGTGACCATTGTCGGTCCGAACGGGTCAGGAAAAACAACCTTGGTCCGTGTTCTGGCTGGTCTTGAGACTGCGGGCGAGGGTGTGCTGGAGCGCTGTCCCGGCCTTCGGATTGGTTGGTTGCCGCAACGCTTGCATGTTGATCGTATTCTGCCTCTGACAGTGTATCGCCTGCTCTCCCTGACCGGTCGTATTCGTGAACAGGAAGCACGTACAGCCTTGGAGGAAGCGGGTGTTGCGCACCTCTTCCAGGCCCGGGTTCAGGATTTGTCTGGTGGGGAGTTTCAGCGTGTCATGTTGGCGCGGACCCTGTTGTCCCGTCCACACCTGCTGATTCTGGATGAGCCGGCCCAGGGTGTGGATTACCGGGGACAGACAGACCTTTATGATCTTATTGCCCGCTTGCGCACGGTGCATGGGTGCGCTGTTGTCATGATTTCTCACGATCTGCACGTGGTGATGGCTGCTACAGATCGTGTGGTGTGCCTGCATCACCATGTTTGCTGCGTTGGCCATCCTCGTGCAGTTGCCCGTGATCCTGTGTGGGAACGTCTTTTCGGTCCGGAAGCGGCGGGGCATATTGCCTGGTACGGGCACGAGGGGCATCACCACCATCATAACCCCGACGGGACAATCAGCGCGGACTGTTCTGTTCATGGTCATGAGGCGCATACAGGGCCTGTTCCCAAGGATATGAAGTGATGGATGATTTCATGGTGCGAGCCCTGTTGGCCGGCTTGGGAATGGCTGTTGCCGTGGGGCCGCTGGGTTGTTTAGTCGTCTGGAGACGTATGGCCTACTTCGGCGATGCATTGTCGCACGCTGCGCTGTTGGGCGTGGCTGCCGGATTGTTTCTGGGAACGGGTATCACGGCCTCGGTTGTTGTTCTTGGTCTGGTGATTGCCTTGCTTCTTGTGGCGCTGGGCCGGCAGCGCCTGGTGGCTGCGGATACACTGCTTGGCATCTTCTCGCATGCCGGGCTTTCATTTGGCATGATTGCGCTGGCGCTTGTGACCTCGGATGCAAGTGGCATACGGATCGACCTGCATAGTTTTCTTTTCGGCGACATTCTGTCTGTTGCGCAGGGCGATGTCCTGGTTATATGGGGCGGGGCCTTTTGTGTTGTATGTTCCTTGGTCTTTTTGTGGCGTGTTCTTGTTGCCGTAACGGTGTCGCGTGACTTGGCCCTTGTCGAGGGACTTGCCGTATGGCGGGCCGAGTTCCTGTTCATGATCCTGATGGCTGTGGTTGTTGCCTTGGTCATACGGACGACAGGTGTTCTGCTGGTTACAGCGATGTTGATTGTTCCAGCTGCAACAGCGCGCCGTTTTGCCGGCACGCCTGAAGCGATGGCTTTTTTATCGGTCTTTTTTGCGGCTCTCTCTGTTCTGTGTGGCTTGGCTGGATCATGGTTCTGGGATTTGCCTGCAGGCCCGTCTATTGTTGCTGCGGCTACCGTTTTTTGTTTCCTTGCTTGGGCATCTTTGTTACCACGGTATAGAATCGGACGTATCTCGCTGTAAAAGCGGCTTGTTCCGGTGATGACGTTTCAGTACACTCCCCCAAATCATGTAAGCGGGAAGGTGAGGGGGAGCCCGCCGTACACTTGTCGAGTGTGATACTGTTTCCGCCCTTGAGACTCATCCGTCGGGTCGGACCTCTGCCCGGGTACGGACTAGACATAGGTAATTCGATGCCGCTGACCAAATCGCGAATTCTGGTGCTTGGCGTGACAGTCTTTCTGTCCGGCTGCTCTTTTGCCAATGATGCACTGTTCCCGTCACTGGAGAGCAATCACAGCTCCGGGACCGTGGTCACACGCGGTGATGATGTAGCGGAGCCCGTGCCCTTGGTATCGGATGCTGATCTGTCCGATGGTATATCAGGTGGTACGTTCGTCGGGCAGAAGGTACACACGTTCCGTGGAGAGTTGGGTCAACTCCAGTCTGCCGTGCGTCGGCGCGGTGAAGAGCTTCAGCAGCTCCGGGCGGCTATTGTCAGCGACAGCAAGTCCTACCACGAAACCGTGGCTTCGATCAGCGCCCGTCTACAGGTTGGCTCTACGCCGGGCAACCCCGTCCTGCAAAGGCAGTGGAGTGGTGCCCAGAGGCAGCTTGACGGTATAAGCGGCAGCATTACAGCCATGAACAGGCTGGCAAGCCACGTGTCTTCGGACAGTGCCATGGGTGCCTATCTGATTGACAGTATCAATGCTGCTTATGGCTTGTCGGGTGCTGTTGAGGATGATCACCGTCAGCTCAGAATGCTCCAGGACCAGACCAACCAGACCATGGTGTTGTTTGAGCGTCTGCTGTCCGATCTTTCGCAGGATATATCCCGCCAGCAGAGCTATCTGGCCAGTGAGAGGTCAAATCTGAATACATTGGCTCTGGGTGTGAAGAGCGGTCAGCTGTATGGGGCTGCTCTTGGCTCACGTGCTTCTTCACGGGCTAATGCGATGGCGTTGTCGTCTGCGTTCAGTATGCCGGCTGACAAGGCAAAGCGCCGTCCTTTGGTCGTGATCCGCTTTGACAGGCCGAATGTCGAATACCAACAGCCTTTGTATCAGGCTGTATCACAGGCGCTGGAGCGTAAGCCGACAGCTGTCTTTGATATCGTTGCTGTGAGTCCAGCCGATGGTAATCCTGGACAGGCTGCTGTGGCGGCAACAAGTGTTCGCCGCAATGCCGAGCAGGTGATCCGGACCCTGAGCGATATGGGGCTTGGTTCGGATCGTACGCGCCTGACAACATCGGCCAGCAATGATGTGTCTGGCGGAGAGGTGCAGGTCTTCGTTCGCTAAGAAGAACCGGATCGTTTTTCATGACGGGGTGTGCGTTTCTGCGCGCTCCGTCCCGCTTTTTCCGGCTCTTTTCTGTTTTCTGTACACCTAAGGCAGCCTCCAGACTGAATTTTTCTATGTTCGGCTGCATTTCTCTGGTGCCTTTTACCTGCATCTTCTATTTATCTTTCTGGTGAAATGTCATGTCCTCTAGGGGCGTGTTGTTCCATAACGATAACAAATCTATCTATGTGACTGAATAATGCAGAAACGACCTCTTACAGATAACGAAATCCAGGCTGCCCGCTCAATATTTAAGGACAGTATCGATTATTCAAAGGTCCGCATTCATAATCGCGGATTTTTCAGTTTCTTTGGTATTGATTTTCAGACCCGGCGTACAGCGGTGACACCAAACGGTTCCTTGTACTTCAGGAAGGAGGATTATCGCGCTGACTTTGCCTTGGGGTACCCTGACGGGGATTTTGATGTGTCCTCCCTGCTATGGTTTATGCATGAGATGGTCCACGTTTGGCAGTACCAGCTTGGGTATCCGGTCATGTTGCGCGGGGCTGTGCGTATAGGCTTGGACTATGCCTATACCCTGCGTGAGGATGCGTCTCTCGCTAGCTATAATATGGAGGCGCAGGGAAATGTCCTGTCTGATTACTTCTATTTCAAGATATTGGGTGGACTGCAAATTCCCAGGAGGGATAAAAACTACGTAGCGTCTGACCTTCCTCTCTATGAAAAGGTTTTGCGCTCGTTCCTTGACAACCCTTCGGACAAGGCCAACTTGCCCAGCGATGCCGCTGGTCGTTGACTCTCTTTGCGGATGCTACGGGGTTGTTCATGAAAAAGGGAGGGCTTGCACCCTCCCTTTTTTGTATCTGGTGTCTATCAGGCGACCAGTGATCTCAGCACGTATTGTAGGATACCACCATGCCGGTAGTATTCTACCTCATCGGCTGTATCGATGCGGCATAGGACAGTGATCGTCTGTTTTGAGCCATCAGCGCGGGTAATCGTGACCTGAACGTCCTGGCGCGGTTTGATGCCGTTTCCAATGCCGATGATATCAAAGATCTCCGTTCCGTCCAGCTTCAAGGTTTTGCGGTCGGTTCCGTCCTTGAACTGCAGGGGCAGGACACCCATGCCAACCAGGTTGGAGCGGTGGATCCGTTCAAAGGATTCCACCAGAACAGCCTTCACGCCCAGCAGGTTGGTGCCCTTGGCAGCCCAGTCGCGGGATGAGCCGGTTCCGTACTCCTTGCCGGCGATGACGACCAGCGGCGTTTTCTCGGCCTGATACTTCATGGAGGCATCGTAGATGGCCATGACTTCGCCGGAGGGAATGTGCTTGGTAATGCCGCCCTCGATACCCGGCACCATTTCGTTCTTGATGCGGATATTGGCAAAGGTGCCTCGCATCATGACCTCGTGGTTGCCACGCCGGGCACCATAGCTGTTGAAATCAGCCTTGCTGACACCGTTGGCAATCAGGTATTTTCCGGCCGGGCTGTCGGTCTTGATCGAGCCAGCCGGTGAGATATGGTCCGTGGTTACAGAGTCACCCAGGATGGCCAACGGCCTTGCACCCTTGATGTCAGAGAACTTTCCGGCCCCGTCGGCAATGTTGACGAAGTAGGGTGGGTTCTGGACATAGGTGGATTTGTTGTTCCACGAATAGGTCTGGCTCTCACCGACCTTGATATCCTGCCACTGCCGCGGGCCCGCCCAGACGTCGGTATACCGGCTTTCAAACATGGCCCGGGTGACACAGGACGCAACCGTTGACTGGATTTCTGCTGTGGTTGGCCAGATATCCTTCAGGTACACAGGCTTGCCATCCGATCCTGTTCCCAAAGGCTCGGTCGTGATGTCCTTTTGCATGTTGCCCAGAAGGGCATAGGCCACCACCAGCGGCGGGGAAGCCAGCCAGTTGGCACGCACATGCGGGCTGATCCGGCCTTCAAAGTTGCGGTTACCGGACAAAACGGCGGACACCACCATTTTATTGGTATCAATCGTGGTGGCAATCGGATCAGCCAGAGGACCCGAGTTCCCGATGCACGTTGTACAGCCGAAGCCGGCAATATTGAAGCCAAGCTGATCCAGGTATTTCTGTAGACCGGCCTTTTCCAGGTAGTCCTGCACCACCTGTGATCCCGGTGCAAGGGACGACTTGACCCATGGTGCCCGCTTCAGGCCCTTTTCTATCGCCTTCTTGGCAACAAGTCCGGCCGCAATCAGAACGCTGGGGTTTGATGTATTGGTGCACGATGTGATGGCAGCAATGACAACATCGCCCTGGTTCAGCTCGTAATCCGTCCCGGGGACAGCAAAGCCCTTGCCATGGTCGGTGATGCCTTCGGCGGTCAGGACTTCCTTCAGGGCCTTGGCTGCCCCGGACAGGGCTACCCGGTCCTGTGGACGCTTCGGACCGGCGAGGGAGGCCTCTACCGTGTTCATGTCCAGTTCCAGGGTATCTGTAAAGACCGGATCCCAGTTTGGTGTCCGCCACATGCCCTGTTCCATGGCATAGAGCTTGACCAGCTCGATCTGGGATTCCGGGCGTCCTGTCAGACGCAGATAGTTGAGGGTTTCCTCATCCACTGGGAAAATGCCGCATGTTGCCCCGTATTCCGGGGCCATGTTCCCGATAGTGGCGCGGTCCGCCAAGCTCAGGTTATCGAGGCCCGAGCCGTAGAATTCGACAAACTTTCCGACCACACCCTTCTTGCGCAGCATCTGGGTAACAGTCAGCACCAGATCGGTTGCTGTCATCCCCTCGCGCAGTTTTCCGGTCAGCTTGAAGCCGACAACTTCGGGAATCAGCATGGACACGGGTTGCCCCAGCATGGCGGCTTCAGCCTCGATACCACCGACACCCCAGCCCAGAACACCCAGCCCATTGACCATGGTGGTGTGGGAATCCGTTCCAACACAGGTATCAGGGTAGACCAGCGTCCGTTTGCCTTCTTCGCCGGTCCACGCAACGCGGGCCAGATGTTCAATATTGATCTGGTGGCAGATGCCCGCCCCTGGCGGTACGGCCCGGAAGTTGCGGAACGCTTTCTGGCCCCAACGCAGGAATTCATAACGCTCTCCGTTGCGTTCAAATTCCAGGTCCATATTCTTTTTCAGGGAGTCGACTGCCCCGAAGTGGTCGATCATCACCGAATGGTCAATGACCAGATCGACGGGGGACAAGGGATTGATTTTCTGGGGGTCACCGCCAAGCCGGGTGACGGCATCACGCATGGCGGCCAAGTCAACGACAGCAGGAACCCCGGTAAAGTCCTGCATCAGAACCCGTGCCGGACGATAGGCAATTTCCCGGTCAGAGCGGCGGTCCTTGATCCAGGCGGCGCAGGCCTTGACATCATCAACGGTTACGCTGCGCCCGTCTTCATAGCGCAGCAGGTTTTCCAGCAGCACCTTCATGGAATAAGGCAGGCGGGAAATGTCACCCAGTCCGGCTTCCGACGCCGCTTTCAGGCTGAAATAATCAAATTCCTGCCCGGCAATCTTCAGGGTCCGTCGGGTCTTGAGGGTGTCGTGACCGCACAGGGGCATTGGTCGCTCCTCGGCAAAAGGGTGGCATCCGTTGGTCTTCGGAAGTCCCGCGCCTGCGCGAGAATCCCGTGCACCATACACCATATTTGCGAGATATTGTCCAGTGACGCCCCGTACCCAGACACACCCTGCCCAGCCGGGAACCCTATGAAAAGGCAAGGCTGGGCAGGGTGTTTCCGTGTATTTCCCCGTTAATCGTCGGCCATGGCCGAGACATGAATCTGGCTGTTCTGTCGTGGAAAGGCCTTCATCATCCAAAGCAGCAGGAGCAGACCCGGTATTGCCGCAAGGGTAGAAATCATGAAATAGGTGCTCCACGTAACATGGTCAGCCAGCCAGCCCCCCCCTGATGCCATGAAGGTACGGGCAAAGGCCATGAACGAGCTGACCAATGCGTATTGGGTTGCCGTATAGGCAACATTGGTCAGGCTGGAAAGATAGGCGACAAATGCGGCCGACCCCATGCCGCCGGTAAGATTTTCCACGCTGATGGTTACAACCAGTGCCGGAACACTGGGACCGATCATGGCCTGGGCCACAAACACCAGGTTGGAAGCAGCTTGCAGGATGCCACACAGCAGGAGAGCACGCATTATACCATAGCGAAGCACAATGGCGCCGCCGATCAGGCCGCCGGCAATAGTCATTACAACGCCGTAGGTTTTGCTGACCACGCCGATATCAGTTTTTGTGAAGCCAATGTCGATGTAGAACGGGTTTGCCATGACACCAAGCAGGGCATCGCCGTATTTATAGAACGCGATGAAAAGAAGGACCAAGACCCAGTTTTCCCGGCGTATAAAGTCGGCAAACGGGGCAATGACCGTATCGTACATCCAGTCGCTGTTCTGGGTAACGTGGCGTTCCTGACGCATTCTCCCTTGTGGGGATTCCGGTTCCGGTACGAAAAGCGTGAACAGAAGACACCCAGCCATCAGTGCGGCCATCGATGCATAGGCGATTTGCCATCCGAAGGCATCAGCCAAAATCAGTGCCCCCGCCCCGGAGGCCATCATCCCGATGCGGTACCCAAGAACAGTGCCGCCGGCACCGGCACCGGCCATATCCTGTTCTAGGCTTTCAATACGGTAGGCATCAATCACAATGTCCTGTGTCGCCGAAGCAAAGGCGAGTGCCACCGTCCATGCGGCCGTGCCCCAAAGATAGGTTGCAGGGTCACTGCTTCCAAGGCCGGTCATGGCAACGATCAGGGCGATCTGCGAGACCAGCATCCAGGATTTCCGACGGCCCAGCCAAGAGGTCAGAAGGGGAATGCGAATATGGTCTACAACCGGTGACCACAGGAACTTCAGCGCGTAGACCGTGGATGCCCAGGAAAACAGACCGATGGCTGTCTTGCTGAGGCTGGCTTCTGTCAGCCAGGCAGACAGGGTGGCGTAAACAAGGGGAAGTGGGAGGCCCGAGGCAAAGCCCTGGACGAGGATGATCATGACCCGGCGGTCGCCATAGACTGCGACGGAGCGCCACCAGTTTTGCATACCGATATTTCCCTGACACTTTTGCAACAAGACAGCCATGGAGGAGAATTAAGGCTGTTCTGTCAACCTTCCTGTGCTCTTTTTGCGTGTTTACGGCCCTTTTTTTCGCATCTCTCGCGGGAATGGCAACCTGATCAGTGTGTTTATAGCGTATCCGGTTATTCCGGAGCCGACATGAGATGCCGTACCCCGGAATGCCCGTGCTTGTGTCAGGCGAATGTGCCGGCCTTTGCAGCCCGCTTGCGTTCGTTTGGATCAAGGAACCGCTTGCGCAGACGGATTGATTTTGGTGTCACCTCGACCAATTCATCGTCCTGAATATAGGACAGTGCCTCTTCCAGAGTCATCTTCTTCGGAGGAGGCAGGCGCACGGCTTCATCCTTGCCGGCTGCGCGGATGTTGGTCAGCTGTTTCCCCTTGAGGACATTGACCTCCAGGTCGTTGGAGCGGGTATGCTCCCCGACAATCATGCCCTCATAGACCTTGTCATTGTGGACGACAAATTGTGGGCCACGGTCCAGAAGGTTGAAGAGGGCGTACGCGACAGCTTCTCCCTTTCCATTGGAAATCAGGACACCTGTGCGGCGGCCTTCTATGGGCCCCTTATAAGGGGCGTAGCTGTGATACAGGCGGTTCATGATGCCTGTGCCGCGGGTATCAGTCAGGAACTCTGAGTGATAGCCGATCAGGCCGCGTGACGGAGCCAGGAAGGTGATACGCAGCTTGCCACCGCCAGAAGGCCGCATATCGGTCATTTCGGCCTTGCGCAGGCTCATCTTCTCGACAACAGTGCCCGAGAACTCCTCGTCCACGTCCACCACGACTTCTTCGATCGGTTCCATCCGCTGGCCGTTTTCCTCGCGGAACAGGACGCGCGGGCGGGAAATGGATAGCTCAAAGCCCTCGCGGCGCATGGTTTCAATCAACACGCCCAGCTGAAGTTCGCCACGGCCGGCTACTTCAAAACTGTCCTTGTCGGCACTCTCGGTAATCCGGATGGCGACGTTACCTTCGGCCTCCCGCTCCAGACGGGCCTTGATCACCCGGCTGGTCAGCTTGTCACCTTCGGTACCGGCCAAGGGGCTGTCGTTGACCGTGAAGGTCATCGCCAAGGTTGGTGGATCAATGGGCTGGGCTGTCAGTGGCGTTCCAATCTCGGGTGCGCACAGTGTGTCAGCCACGTTCGCCTTGGCCAGGCCGGCCAGGGCGATAATGTCGCCGGCTTCCGCTTCTTCCACCGGTATCCGCTGCAGGCCACGGAAGGCAAGCAACTTGGAGGCCCGGCCCTGTTCGATCAGGGATCCATCGCGGGATATGGCCTTGATGGCCATGTTGAGCTTGGCCCGCCCGGTGGCAATGCGCCCTGTCAGAATCCGGCCCAGGTATGGATCGGCTTCCAGCGTGGTAGCCAGCATGGAGAACGGAGCGTCCAGATTACGCTCCGGAGCCGGGACATGGCGCAGGATCAGGTTAAACAGGGGGGTCAGATCCTTGCGCTCATCCTTTTCCAGGTCGGCAACGGCCCACCCGTCGCGCCCGACGGCAAACAGGGTCGGGAAATCAAGCTGCTCATTACTGGCATCCAGATTGGCGAACAGGTCGAAGATTTCGTCGTGTACCTCGTCCGGACGTGCATCCTGACGGTCCACCTTGTTGATCAGCACAATCGGGCGCAGACCAAGCTTCAGGGCCTTGGACAGCACGAACTTGGTCTGGGGCAGGGGGCCTTCGGCGGAATCGCACAGCAGCACCACCCCGTCCACCATCGACAGGATGCGCTCTACCTCGCCGCCGAAATCGGCGTGGCCGGGGGTATCTACAATGTTGATGCGGTGCCCCTGCCAGTCCACGGATGTGCACTTGGCCAGAATGGTGATCCCGCGTTCACGCTCAAGATCATTGGAATCCATGGCCCGTTCCGCGACTTTCTGATTGTCGCGGAAGGTGCCGCTTTGCTTGAGCATGGCGTCAACCAGGGTCGTCTTTCCGTGGTCAACGTGTGCGATGATCGCAATATTGCGTAGGTCCATACAGGTTCCGGTCCAAAAGAAAGAAATGCGACGCCCCGGGGTGCTTACGCGGTGTTGCCCAGGCGTTGCGTGACAAAGCCGGCCAGCGAGACCTGTGGTCTCGGCCCGACGTGACTGATGCATTCTGCCGCGCATATGCCCCCGATCAGGGCACATTCAGCCAGCGGGCGCCCCCCGACCAGCCCGTGCAGGAATCCGGCGGCATACAGGTCGCCTGCCCCTGTCGTATCAACAACGGCAGGCACGGCCGCTGCGGGTACAGGAATGGTTTGGCCGGCTGTGACAGCTACAGAGCCAGCAGCCCCGCGTGTCAGCGCGGCGACTTCGACCCGGCCACGTACCTTTTCCACTGCTTCGGCGAAACTTGCAACCCCGTAAAGGTGACAAATCTCCTGTTCGTTGGCGAACAGAATATCAACGCTTCCGTCCAGAAGATCAAGAAAGTCCTGTCTGTGCCGGTCTACGCAGAAGGGATCCGAGAGCGAAAGAGAGAACTTTTTACCTGCCTTGCGTGCGATTTCAATGGCCTTCAGGATGGCCGCCTTGGCGTCGGGCTTGTCCCAGAGATAGCCTTCAACATAGGTGATACCCGAATTTTCAACTATAGAGGTTTCTATATCATCCGGGCACAACCGCGTGCAGGCGCCGAGCCAGGTGCTCATCGTTCTTTCCCCGTCCGGGCTGATCAGGACCATCGAGCGTGCGGTAGACAGCTCATCAACAAGCGGAGGGGTCTCGAAATGGGCCCCGATGGCGCGGATGTCATGGGTAAAGACCTTGCCCAGGGTATCGTTGGCGACTTTCCCGATATAGGCCACCTTGCTTCCCAGAGAGGCCAGCCCTGCGGCAGTGTTACCGGCAGAGCCGCCCGATGCCTCGATCGTTGGCCCCATTTTTTCATAGAGGGTATCGGCCTGCTTTTCATCAATCAGCGTCATGCTGCCTTTGACAAGCCCTTGTCCGGTGATAAAGCTGTCCTCGGTTTTGCACAGGATATCGACGATGGCATTGCCGATTGTCAGGATGTCAAAGCTCTGGGTCATGTCCGGGCCCCGGAAGGTTGGCGTCGCCCGCTGTCAGGGCGCATGCAAGGAGACAGGAGCCCGGCTTTCTGTTTGTCTGACAGAAAAAGAGCCGGGCCGGTGATGGACGCGAGTATAACGGGGTGTTTTGTTGCGGCAAGCGTTGTGACCATACAAGAGTGTGCTACGGTCAGGCCGTGCCGGTTTTTGTTCAAAGGGAGGCTTCGTGATTCAATCTTACCTGAAGGCCTTCAGCCAGCTGCCTGATCCGCGTTTTCGCCGCGTGATCCTGCTGTCACTATGCTTTGCTGTTATCCTGTATGGCGTTACATTCGTCGTGCTTGGCTGGGTATTCGGAGAGCTGGCAACCTTGGCTTCGTCGTGGTGGGAAACCGGTGGGGCCATTCTGGGCGGGGCAGCGGTTGTCGTTGCGTCCCTGTTCCTTTTTCCTGCCGTGTTATCGGGTTTTGTCGGCCTGTTCCTGGATGAGATCGTTACGGCGGTAGAGGCAGAGCACTACCCGACGCTGCCAGATGCCCGTCCGCAAGGTTTTCTGGAAAGTTTGGCCGGTAGTCTCAGGTTTGCGGGGCTGGCGCTGCTGGTCAACCTGATTGCTCTTCCCTTGTATTTCATACCGCCTGTCAATGCCTTTGCCTTTCTGTTGGTCAATGGTTTCCTGTTGGGGCGGGAGTATTTTGAACTGGTTGCCCTGCGCCGGTTATCCCGGACAGAGGTCTATGCCTTGTCCCGCTATTACCGGCGGCGCCTGTGGTGGGCAGGGACTTTCACGGCGGTTCTGTTATTGGTGCCTTTTGTCAATATACTGGCCCCTCTGGTGGGCGTGGCCGCAATGGTGCATATTCTGCAGGGCCTTGATATGGGGAAAGCGTTGCCCGTTGTGGTGGAAGGTCCCGGGCGGGGGGTATTTTGATGGCTTCACGTTTGGTATCACGCATCGTTCGTGGTGTTTTCTTGTTGGTGCTCGCTTTGCCCCTGGCTTGCACCTCGTCCGTACGTGAAGCCTCGACGCGTCTGCGTTCAGTGCCGGAACGCACAGCCATTGAACACCGGGATACGGTTGCGGTCGAGGCCGCCTTGGGTCATCCGGACAGGGTCCGTGTCGAGAAGCCTGCAGAGGTCTGGCAGTATATGACCAAGCGCTGTGTCCTTGATGTTACCTTCTATCCTGGTCCGGATAAGCGCCTGCGGGCTGAATATCTGGAAAGCCGGGGAGCAGACGGGGTGGCCATGGCTGTCCCTGATTGTCTGATGTCCTTTGCCGGTGAGGCCAGGGATCTTTAGTGCGTTCCTCTGGATGCGGCCCGGTGTACCGGAATGCTTGTAGGGTGATTATCCCGTGGCATCACTGAAGTCAGTACTGGCATGGAGATTGTGTTCCCTGACAGCAGATTTGGGCTTCTCACCGTCCGGCAAGGAGAGAGGGGTGGCCAAGGGCAGTGAGACGGTAAAGCGGGCTCCCATGATATTGCCGACATCGTCCATGCGGTTCTCGGCGTGGATTGTGCCCCCGTGCGAGACAACAATCTGGCGCGAGATGGACAGCCCCAGCCCGGAGTGTGAGCCAAAGGCTTCTTTCCGGGGACGTTCGCTGTAGAAACGTTCGAAGATTGCCTCTTCCTTGCCGGTGGGAATGCCGGGTCCCTCGTCTTCAACGGTTATGTGTGCCCGGTTGGCCGAAAGATGAAGGCCAAGGGTCAGCGTACTTCCCTCTGGAGAGAAGGATTGTGCATTGCCGATCAGGTTGCGCAAAACTTGTACGATCCTGTCCTCGCTTCCATGAACAATGGCTTGTGTATCATGCTCCGGCAATTCAAGGCGGATCCCGATCTTGTGTTCGTTCAGGGCGGGGGTACAGACTTCTCCCAGAATTTGAAGGAGCGGGCGCAGGGCAATAAACGTACCTTCCGTACGTGACAGTTCGGCATCAACGCGGGATGCATCCGATATATCGGAAATAAGACGGTCGAGGCGGTCAACGTCATCCTTGACGATATTCAGCAGGCGGGCTTTCTTGCAGGAATCATCCAGCCGGTCGATCGTTTCAATGGCCGAGCGTATGGATGTCAGGGGATTCTTGATTTCGTGGGCGACATCAGCGGCAAAGCGTTCCGTTTCATCCATGCGTTTGTAGAGTGACTCGGTCATGTGATGAAGAGAGACAGACAGGTCACCTATTTCGTCATGGCGTGCAGACAGGTCGGGAATCCGGTGATGCCTGCCACGCTGCGATCGAACCCGATCTGCAGCCTTGGCCAATTGTTGGACCGGGCGGGCAATGCCCCGTCCAAGGTAGGCTGAAACCAGTACTGTTACAGTCAGCGTGCTGAAGAACATGTTAAGGATGTCACGGCGTGTTCTGTACAACCCCCGTGCGACAGCCGTATCAGGACGCGATACCATGACAGAGCCAACAACGTGGCGATAAAAAGTGATAGGAGCTGCAGCCGACATCAGGCGTCTGCCGGAGGAAAGAACGCGCAGCGAAAGGCCGGTCCGTCCCTGTTCCAGAGCGTTCAGAACCTCGCTGTAGTCGCTGGCTGTCTGGTCTGCGGATTCCCGATAGTCCGGCAGACCCCGTAAGCTGTTGGCCAAGGCATTGACCCAGCCTTGCAGGAAAGAGGTACGTTCATTGTCCAGCGGTGGAAGATCTGTCATTTCTACCGCATGCTTTTTTCGCGATAGTCCTGTGCTGTCTGCAATCAGAATGCCGTCGCTGTCGAACAAGCGGACCCTGTCCCCGCTCAGGCTTCCGAGACGGATAACCATGGCGCTGGCTTCAACCCGGTCCAGCATGTGGCATGTAACCGGAATCCGGGCATCGGTGAACAGTGCGGTGTCGGCTGTTACCGCACCCTCCCCCAAGGCTGCGGCGATCAGGTCGGCATGGCCGCGCAGGGCTTCCATCTCCGAGTCCAGAAGCGCTCGCTCGTACTGGTTCAGGTACAGGATTCCTGCCACCAGAAGCAGGGGGGCAACCAGGTTGACGGCCAAGATGCGGAGCATCAGGGGTGATACCCAACGCCCCCGTGTCATTGATCCTTCTGTTGCTGTGTTATGAGGGGATGCGGCCAGAGTCAAAAGTCCCTGTATCGATATCCAACCCCATAAAGGGTTTCGATTTCGGCAAACTCGGGGTCTACGTCGCGGAATTTCCGGCGCAGCCGTTTGATGTGGCTGTCGATGGTCCGGTCATCAACGTAGATGTTCTCGCCGTAGGCCAGGTCGATCAGTTGGTCGCGGTTCTTGACGTGGCCCGGTCTGTGGGCCAGACCCTGCAGGATCAGGAATTCTGTTACAGTCAGGTCAACAGGCTTTTCCTTCCAGCTGACCATGTGGCGCGCCGGGTCCAGTACCAGGTCACCGCGCACCATGGCTGTTTCAGACGAGGTGCCTCCCGCTGTGGAAGCAATGTTGCGGCGGCGCAGGACTGCGCGAATTCGTTCCAGAAGAAGGCGCTGGGAAAATGGCTTGGTGATGTAGTCATCGGCCCCCATACGCAGGCCAAGAAGTTCGTCGCTCTCGTCATCTTTTGACGTCAGGAAAATAACCGGGATGTCCGATGTCTTGCGCAGGTGTTGCAGGAGCTCCATGCCATCCATGCGGGGCATCTTGATATCAAAGACAGCCAGATCGGGGGGGTTCTGGGTCAGGTTCCGCAGGGCCTCGGAGCCATCATGGAAGCAGGAGACCACGAATCCCTCTGCTTCCAGGAACAGGGAGACCGAGGCCACGATATTGCGATCATCATCAACAAGGGCAATGGTTGCAGTCACAGCAGAGGGCTCCTGATGGAAACGTCGACCTTGGCATGATCTGATGCCAATGTGGCAAAACTGCAGTAGCCCCTGCCAAAATCCTGTGATTTATAAGTCCGGATTTCTGTCTGTGACAGCAGGGTGCTTCAATGCACGTGTTGTTCCGACCTGTGGCCTTGGCTGACAGAAGCAGGTGCTCCCACCGCGCGGACGACAACGGGAATTGTTATGGTACCTGCTTTCTGCATGGTCAAGGTCATTGTAAAGCTCTGCCCTTCATACAGGGGGGCCTTCAGACCCATCAGCATGATATGTAGCCCCCCGGGCATCAGGGTGACTGTGGCGCCGGCTGGAAGCGCGAGGGTATCAACAGCCTTCATTTTCATGATGTTGTCCTCATGCACGTGGGTATGTATCTCGACGCTTGTTGCGAGGGGGCCTGCGTCCGCTCCCAGCAGGGCGTCATCTTTGGCTCCCCGGTTATGCAGGGTCATGAAGACAGCTCCGTTGCGTGCCTGACCCGGCGTGGCCCGTGACCAGGCCCCTTCTGCAAGGATCGATTCGGCCTGTGCCGGCGCCATCAATGCAAGGCAGGAGAGCAGAAGAACGAGTACGGGCAGCAAGGAACGTGATCTGGATATGGTCATGGGGATGATGCTCCACGTGGCGGTATAAAAAATATCTGGCCGCTGTTTTTGTAAACCAGTGTGTATAAAAATGCACCGGCATGAACAGGAGGAGAAGAAAGCAAAGTGCTTGTGCCTGCTGACTCGTGCAAAACCACTAATCCTGATCTAGACTGGGCCGGAAATTTGCTTGTGTATAGGGCATGAGTCCGTTCTGTGCACAGTCATGAAAGAGAATTGGGAGTGGTGTTGGTCATGCGTTCTGTTCGTATCAGCCTGTTGTATTGCTTCACCCTGCTTGTGTGGGGTGTATGGGGAGGGCATGGCGTTCTTGCGGCAGACTTTGCGCTGCCGCCTGGATACCCCGAGCGGGTTCTCGGGTCCGCACATGCTCCGGTAACGCTTTATGAGTATTCGTCCCTGACCTGTCCGCATTGCGCTGATTTTCACCGTCAGACGTTACCCAAACTGAAGGCAAGCCACATTGAAACCGGAAAAGTCAGGCTTGTTTTGCGTGATTATCCGCTGGATCGCCTCTCTATGGTCGGTGCCATGATGGCCCGCTGCGCCCCCGAGGCGCACTATTACAAGATTATGGAGCTTCTGTTTTCCAGCCAGCAGGCAATGGTGTCAGCAGAAAATCCTTTGGCCTTCCTGAAGCAGACAGGACGTCTGGCGGGGATGAGCGAGACTGATCTTGATGCATGTTTTGCCAACGAGTCTCTTCTGGCTTCAATCCAGCAGGTACAGGAGCGTGCCAGGGAAACGTTTGATGTGCGTTCAACGCCTTCCTTTGTCATTGATAGGGCATTGTATACAGGTGCCCTGAGTTACGAGGCATTGTCTGAGGCTCTTGACCGCGCTCTTGTTCACAAGGGTGTCTCGCGCTAGAGGGTATGCTTGACACGTTATCAGCTAAATCATATGGTGCGCCCGGTTTTCAGCCGGGTTTGCCGGCGGCTTGGTGGTATAGGCAGAGGCGTTTCGATGGATGAGAAGCAGGCTCGACATCGGGCCCTCTCGGATCTGGAAGCCCGGATTCAGTCTGCTTCCGGTGGTCGTGATGAAGACTCCGCCGGTGATCAGGCTTCGGGTCCGCGTAACATGTCCGGGCTTGGTGTGGCAGCCAGGATCAGTGTCGAGATGGTTGTCACAACCTTGGTCGGTACGGCTCTTGGTTGGTTTGTAGATGGCTGGCTCGGTACGCGTCCGTGGCTGATGATTATTTTTATGTTCTTGGGTGGCGCAGCGGGTATCAGTAATGTGTACCGCGTTGTGAGGGGGCTTGATGATGGAGTTGGTCTTGGTCGCGCCATGCGTCATAAGGATACCTCCGCAGATGGCTCCGGACATAACCAGGATAGGCACCATGAACGGTAGGCCGGGGTAGCCCCCGATCCTTCCCGGTTTTTTTTGGTGTCGGTCAATGATAGCGTGAAGTCCCTGTCGGTCCTGTTGCCGGTTGTGGGCTGTTTGGCAGGTTCTTGAGGATAGCAGAGGAAGTGCGGTGGCCAGTCCTGTTGAGCAATTTACGGTAAAGCCGATAGTTCCCGTTGTTTCTGACGGTGGAAACTTGCCTTTTTACGCCTTCACAAATTCAGCAGCTGCGATGGTGGCAGCTGTTCTTGTGGCTCTTGTGTTTTTCTGGCTTGCGACACGCCGTCTTTCTTTGGTACCCGGTCGCTGGCAAGGTATTGGTGAGGTGGCCTTCGAGTTTGTCGCCAACATGATCCGGGAAAATGTCGGACGTGAGGGAATGCGGTATTTTCCTTTCATCCTGACGCTCTTCCTGTTTGTGTTTCTTGGCAACATGCTTGGAATGCTGCCGTACTCCTTTACATTTACCAGTCACATTGCCGTTACGGCAGCGCTGGCCATCGTGATCTTCCTGGCTGTTACCGTGATTGGGTTTGCCCGTCATGGTCTGGGTTATCTGCACATGTTCTTTCCGCATGGTGCACCGCTGGCAACCGCCCCGATCTTGATCCCGATTGAGCTGATATCTTACCTTTCCCGTCCGTTCAGCCTTTCTGTCCGTCTTTTTGCCAATATGACGGTCGGGCACATCATGCTGAAGGTGCTTGCAGGTTTTGTCGTTGCTCTTGGCATAGTCGGTGGCTTTGTTCCTTTCGTCGTCGTTGCGGGTATTACGGTTCTCGAATTTTTTATCGCCGGGCTTCAGGCGTACGTCTTTACCATTCTTGCCTGCATTTACCTCAATGATGCGATAAACATGCATTGACCTCAGTGTAGTGCTGGTCGCCCCGCATGCTGTGTGTGGGGTGTAGGACAGGATTTTCCTGAAAGTTTTCAACAGTTCTTTTCATCAGAGGAAGAGAAAGATGGAAGTTGCAGCTGCTAAGTTTATTGGTGCCGGTCTGGCCGCAATTGGCATGATTGGAGCCGGTATCGGTGTGGGTAATATTTGGTCCAGCCTGATCGCAACGGTTGGTCGCAATCCGTCGGCCAAGGCAAGCGTTGAGCTGTATGGCTGGATCGGCTTTGCTGTGACCGAAGCGATTGCCTTGTTTGCCCTTGTTGTGGCACTGATCGTTTTGTTTGCTGGCTGAAGCAGGCATGTGCGTTCTTCTCCGCTTGCGTGGCCTGTTGTGGACCACGCATTCGGGGGAGGAAGCGTAAAGAATGCGGGTCCGCTTGTGTAGCTACCCGCTCAGAAAGGCAGGAAGAAGGCTCAGGGCCGTGTCTGCTATCTGATATTTCCTGTTCGCGACCAGACCGTGGAGCTTGCTGCGTATGCCGCAATTTGAACCATCCACTTTTGCGTCCCAGCTGTTCTGGCTGGCGGTGACATTCACACTCCTGTACATCTTGGTGTCGCGGTATGCGATCCCGAGGCTCGGCGAGATTATGGAACAGCGCCAGAGAACAGTGGAAGACGATCTTGACCGTGCCAAGCAGCTGAAGGCTGAGACAGAGACGTCTATTCGTGCCTATGAAAAGGCACTGGATGATGCCAGGTCCAAGGCGCAGGATCTCCTTCGTCAGGCTCAGGAAGAAGTGACACGCCAAGCTGAAATCAGGAACCGCGAGGTAAGCGTTCGACTCGCCGCGCAGATTCGTGATGGGGAAGATCGCATAGCCAAGGCACGCGATGCCGCCTTGGTATCCGTCCGGGATCTTGCATCTGTTGTCGCTTCAGATGCTGCAACGAAGTTGTCTGGTGTGGCGTTTGATGCTGAGCGGGTTCGCTCTGCTGTTGCTGATGCTGTCAAGGAAGGTGACTGAATTATGATATCCGCTGCTTACGCAGCTGGTGACGCAGTTCACCATGCTCCTTTTTATGCGACCCCCGAGTTCTGGGTTGCAATGGCTTTTGTTTCTGTTGTTGCTTTTGCCGTGCGCCCTGTTTTCAAGGCCGTGGTATCTGCCTTGGATGCCCGATCTGTTGCTATTCAGGCCAAGCTTGATGAGGCCCGCAGCTTGCGTGAAGATGCTCAGACTCTTCTGGCTGATTATCAGCGCCGTCAACGCGATGCCTTGAAAGAGGTCGATGCGATTTTGCGTCATGCGACTGAAGAGGCTCAGCGCCTTAAAGCTGAGTCAGAAGAAGTGTTTGAAAGGAGCGTGTCCCGTCGTGAACAGCAGGCTCTTGAGCGCATCAAGCTTGCAGAACACGCTGCTTTGTCTGAAGTACGTGGCATGGCTGTGGATCTGGGCATAAAAGCGGCAGAAACGTTGATTGTTAAACACTTGAATGACGCGGCAGCCAGTTCCTTGGTCGATGAATCGATAAAAAGTGTGCTGATTAAAATGCATTGAGACTTTGTTTCCGGATCGTGTGTGATCAACGGACGGACTGTTAAAACACAGTCCGTCCGTTGTCTTTTTGAGTCCGGAATCCGTGTAGCCCTTGAATTTTTTTTGTTTTGTTTAAGGAATTGTGTTGACGATTTTTGCGTTGGGGCTTAGAAGGTGCGTCCCGACGCTGAGGGACTGGTTTTTCTGGTTTTGTTGGTGTCTGGTGCTGT
>NZ_JAAVTF010000008.1:0-109253 GCF_012102665.1 Haematospirillum sp. 15-248
CGCGCTGGCGTCGGCTCGTGCGCAACTACGAGGCGCGCATTGACGTCTCCGAAGCCATGATCCACGTCCCGATGGGCAGCCTGCTCCTACGCAGAATCTCACATTGAGCCATTCTCAAACGGACTCTTACGGACAATCTCACAGACTTCTCTGAAGAACAGTGCAGCCAGGCAATGCACCGGTTTGCGCTTCTCCGGCCGCATCTGATCGAAGCGCTTGCAACGTCCGGTGCGGTGACCAAAAGCACATCCATCGACAGCACTTACGTCAAGGCGCATCGATCCACTCACGGGGGAAAAGGGGGGTGAAAAATCAGGCTGTCGGATCGTCGCGGGGTGGCCAAACCACCAAAATCCATGCCCTTACGGACATCATCGGTCGTCCCTTCGTCTTCATGCTGACCGGCGGCAATGTCGCAGACAACACGGTCGCGCCACTTTTGCTGGCCGGACTGAAGGGAGCAAGATACCTGCTCGCTGATAAGGGCTATGATGCCAACAAGTTGCGAAAGCATCTGCGCCAATCTGCAATCGTGCCTGTCATTCCCGGTCGCTCGAACCGCAAGCAGGACATCAGATATGACAAGCTGCGCTATCAAAGCCGCCATCTCATCGAAAACGCCTTCTGCCGCTTGAAGGACTTTCGAAGGGTCGCCACACGCTACGACAAGCTCGCAAGAAACTTCCTCTCCGCCGTCGCACTCGCAACCCTCGTCGCATTCTGGATATGAGTGAGTCTCGACCCTAGGCATAAATGTAAACATCAGGGAACGGCCACTGAGCTATCCATAATTCGTTCGTTATGCCATCCCTCCCTTAAGCTTGCATTTATATGTCGGGCGATGCTAACCAATTTCGACACCCCATCATCACTGACAACATCACGCCTGACAAAGAACCAAACAGCGCTGGCAACCAACCTGCCTTCATCTTCGTAAACAAAGTGAGGCGCAGACAAATCTTCAGGCTCTGCCGCATATCTGTCTAATGTTGAAACACTAATCCCCGCCGGTGCTGCGGGCAGCAGTTCCAGACCAAGACAAGCCTTGCAGGCCTGCGCAAATCCTTTATCTGCCACTAGACTGAGATGAAAACAGTCATGATTGTCTGACACTCCCAGATCCATATGACAAACAATCGCAATGATACCACCCACGTCAACCAATTCAGAAAGAACGGCAAGATAGTTAAAAACATCACTCAAGTCAGCTTCGCTACGGAAGCGATCTCTAACAAGGGCAACAGCAACTCCATATGGAATATCGCGCCCCGGAAGAGCAGGCAGGACGTGAATTCGGGAAGGCTCACACCACACTTTCTCAACATGAGGAAAGTCATGTGGAGCATCCAAAACAACATCGACACGGTGGTAGTGGTTACTCAAAAAATGATGAATAGCATCCGGATGCTGCCCGACAATGACCAATGCACGCTGCCCCCCATCACCCCATCCCAAACGTTCCAGAACAGCAAGAACATGACAACGGAACCAAATCCCGCGAGATCTCCGAAGAATATTTGCAGCAAAGGCCCCGGTAAAATAATACCTTGCAAAGCGCAAGAAATCAGGATTCTCCCAATCCTCAATAGCAGAAAGACGCGAGGGATACTGTTCAGGATCCGATGCCGCATCCAGAACGGGTACACTCACCCGTCGGCGCAGATGAGCCGAATAACGACCAGCTTCAATACGTCGCCGCAGGACTGAAAGTTTCTGCTCGTCAATATCCTGGGCTAGCTTTGGATGCATGGACAAGGTTAAAAGACCATCGGCCACCCGCAATGCCTCTCTCCAAGACCTTGGCACAACCACAGGACTTTCTACCATCTCATACAGTATTGTAGATAAACGTACAGCTTCCGTGATAGGCACGGGCTGAAGCCGCCCCATAGCCGTCCTCAACCACTGCCCTAACTCCCGGGGATCGCACCTTTCATCTGCATCGCGTTCCGGAACAATAACGTATCCCTGTCGGACACGGGTACTGAAGGGCGTACGATTAACAGAGAGATGACTATGAACCAACCCCTCGAAGTGGTTGTGCATGGCGTTGACAGCGATGATCCTTCGCAAGGGCTGCCCAGAAGCATGAGCTTCCGCCTCGATGTCAACCAGCCGCAAAAACCCACGACGTACCGGCGCAACGGCGTTCATGTCGGCAGTCGACCACTTGCGCTGCCTATACCCGTCTTCTCCCCGTGAACACACCCCGAACTCAAAGACAAAGACATCCGCATGCCGTAGCACCTGACTATCGGCAACAATCTTAATATTCTTTCCTTTTTGTGTATTAATGAGATGGGCCACACTTTCCGCTACCCACACAGGGTTGGATGCGCCTCCAGAAGCTACCATGGCATCACCGAACAACTGGAGTAAGGAATCACCGGTACCAAACCAGCCGATAATATCGTGTGGGGCAAGATTAATCAGAAGATCAAGCAAATGGGGAACCGTATGCTCAACTGGGTAATCCAGACTATCATAAGTATCAAGCTCATAACGACTTTCAAAACGATGCACAGACATTCTGGGAAGAACGGCCTTCAATCCATCAACAAACACAGTACTCCGTACGGAAGAAAGACAGAATTCCTCAAGCTCAATGCCGTTAAGTCCCCACGTTTCAGAACATTCTGGTACATCGGCAACAGTAACATTATCAAAGAAACGTCGAAGATCGTTCTCAGGACGCTGATGACCGCTGTGAATGGTCCCAACAACACGAGTATGGCCGAGATGGAAACCACTTAAAAAATCAGTAGCATCATGAACGTCACCAAAGTGAATCTGCATGCGCTTTGCAAAGTTTGAGTCTACATGCCAACCATGAAGCATCTGTTCATTAAAGCCACCAACAGAAAAGAAGTCCCCCCTGGTAACCAGCTGGAAATCCCCCGGTGCATCAAATTGCACAGGATAAGGGCAACGAACAACTTCTTTCAGATGCAAATCAAGACCAAGCTGATTCAGCCCCTTGATAACCTGCCTCGGTTTGAAGCGATCAAAGCACTCCCATAGAGTGTCAGGAACCTCAAATCTGGGCAAACAGTAGTAGCCACGTTCAAGACTGGAGAAGGCATCAGAGAATGTAGAAAAAGGCTCACGTGGAATAAAAACCATGTCCGTATTTGTAGACAAGATCCAAGAGTTTTGATGATTAGAGCGACGCACACCGACATTGCGGGCTATAGGCTCTATTGCTACCAAATGCGTCTTGAGCCGAATATGTTCATGGTGACGAGACCTGACCCGTATAATACGCATTTTTTCCCACACTGTGGGCGTAAGCGTGTCCCTTATGGCCTCAGGAAAAGTCGGTAGATCATCCGGCGTATTATAATCAACAAAAATGATCTCATCATCCGGATCACCCAGCATCTCTGCCAGGCAATTAAGACTGATAGCAGCCCGCTTGTGCAAGCTATAGCCATGAGAGTCATTGCGGCCATAGACAACGATCGATATCACAGGCCCCCCCTAATCCATGCGTACCAAACCAAGCAAGAGAATCACACAGGCATTGCCTTGATCAACAGATGCCAGCCCAGTCGACGCTCCAAGGCCCGGAACACCTCATCCGGCATAGCGGCAAACCAAGGCTGTTTCTCATACTCATGGTGAACGTATTTTTCTGGCACATATGGAAAGATATGATCCTGCTGCATGGAAGTCATCCTGAACCCCTGCAGAAGAGCCGCAGCACTTTCCGGGGTATAGGTTCTGGCCAAAGGACAGCCACTCTGGGCTTCCGGTTGGTCAAATCCCTCGTCAATCATGATCGATTTCCAAGAATTCCGGGCATACAACATGACTCGCAACTCGCCGTCAGCCCGAATAACCTTGCGAATGCCGTCAACCACTCTTTCCGGACAGGGTATATGGTGGAGCACTCCGAACGAATAGACCAAGTCAAAAGAATCAGGCCCAACAGCATCCAGTAGATATTCAGCATTACACTGTATCAGTTGTCCATTCAGGCCAAAAACCCGGAACCGGGTGCGCGCAATATCCAGACTGACTTCCGATAAATCAAGCCCGGTATAATCTGCCCCGGCTCGGGCAAAGTTTACAGCTTCAGTCCCTATACCACAGCCGATCTCTAGAACTTTCTTCCCGTTCCAGCGCGAGAAATCTGCAAAGCTGGGGATATGGGGTTCAACAAAATATTTACGCCTCTCAACCTCATCAAAATAGGCAACAGTACCAACAGGAAGGCGTGAATGGCGAATGTTGCAAGGACGAAGATTCCAATAGGTGCGTATATTTTCTATATCGGCAATCATGACGGGTCCATAAGAACAACACAGATCGCAACGCTATACAAAATAATCCATGCAATCAACATGTATATCAGGTCATTTTTGCACAGATCCGACAAAACAATAAAATAAATTAACATTAATTTATGATCTTCTCACATGAAATAAGCTTTCATCACATGCACACAAGGCTACTGCAAAATACATTTGTTTTTGATATAGAACAATATGGCATTGCACCAAATGCAGAACAGATTTAGCCTCTATGAAACAATGAATTGGGTCCTTCCCCGCAGCGGGACTACCACAAGACAAACATTGAATGTTTACTGGCATGAACGAAACTAGAAAATGGGGCCATCTACAAAGACAGACCTGATCAAGACATGAACTGCGACTGCACGTCAGTCTACGTGGGGTAAATAAAATACACAGGGGCAAACAAACATGAACGTTTCCGTCATTGGCCTTGGAAAGCTGGGGGCGCCCTTGGCCGCTGTTCTTGCTGCCAAAGGCCACCATGTCATTGGCGCTGATCTCAATCCCTGCACTGTGCAATCGATTAACCAAGGTATAGCACCAGTTGATGAGCCGCAACTTCAGGACATGATCAACCAAGCGCAGGGCTGTCTGTCGGCAACAACTTGCTTCAGGACAGCAGCGCTGAAATCAGATGTTACATGCATTATTGTTCCTACTCCCAGCGATGCACGCGGTGCTTTCACCAACACGCATGTACTACAGGCCATCGCCGAACTTGGTCGCCATATAGAAACCAAGTCTTCCTATCATGTTGTATGTATCACCAGTACAGTCATGCCCGGCTCATGTGACGGTGAAATCCGATCTGCCCTCGAAGCGACTTCGGGGCGGCGCGTTGGTGTTGATATCGGGCTGTGCTACAGCCCGGAGTTCATTGCCCTGGGCCGGGTTATCCACGACCTCATGCACCCCGACATGGTGCTGGTTGGAGAATCAGACCCCCGCGCCGGCGAAATTGTCTCCGAGCTTATTCTCTCCGCCTGCGCCAACCATCCTCCAGTACAGCGTATGAATCTGGTCAATGCAGAACTCACCAAGATCACAATCAATACATTTGTCACAACAAAGATTTCTTATGCCAATATGCTTTCAGATATCTGCGATCGCCTGCCAGGAGCCGATGTAAAAGTCCTGACCTCAGCCGTGGGTCTTGATAGCAGAATTGGTGGCAAATACCTGCAGGGTGCAACCGGATATGGAGGCCCCTGCTTCCCGCGCGACAATATTGCATTCTCTTCCATGGCACGCACCTTGGGCGCCAGCCCACTTCTGGCTGAAGCAACAGAAACCATAAACCAGATGCAATTGGACCGCATGGCTGAGAAGGTCGTAACCTGCACAAGAAAGGGTGACGCTGTGGCAGTCCTTGGCCTGTCCTATAAACCTGATACCAGTGTTGTGGAAGAAAGCCACGGGATCAAGCTGGCACAAAGACTGGCTAAAACAGGTTTCAAGGTTCTCTGTCACGATCCCAGTGCCGGGTCAACAGCACAGGCTGTTCTGGGTCAGGATGCAAGAATTGTCACATCTGTAGCCGAGGCTGTCATAGCCGCCCAGACAGTCGTGGTGATGACACCCTGGCAAGAATACGGTGCCCTCTCTCCTGAACCTTTTCAACGCACCGGACGACCCGTAACCATTATCGACCCATGGAGAATCATGCCACATGCCATAGCCAGAATCGCTCACATGGAAATACCCGGCCGACACAGCAAATCAATGCTGCAGCATGATGAAGCCATTGTCACAGCCTGACGACAGGGGGGACCAGAGCGTGAAATGTGTAACGACAGCAGATTCTGTTCTTGTGGCTGGTGGCGGTGGTTTCATTGGCGGCTTTCTGACCAAGAAACTGGTTGAAGCCGGAGTGCGCCACGTCAGGGTCGTAGACATCAAGCCAAAAGAAACATGGTACCAACTGGTTCCGGAAGCGGAGAACCTGCAACTGGACCTGCGCAACAGTGACGCAGCTCAACACGCTGTTGCGGGAACCAACAGGATATTCAATATGGCTTGCGACATGGGCGGGATGGGGTTCATCGAAAATCACCGCGCCGATTGCATGGTCTCGGTTCTGATAAATACACATCTCCTGATGGCTGCCCGCAACCAGGATCTCAAGGGTTACTTCTACGCATCGTCAGCCTGCGTCTACAATGCTGAGAAACAGAAACAAGCAGCCGTTGTTCCCCTTCGTGAAGACGATGCCTATCCTGCAATGCCAGAAGATGGTTATGGATGGGAGAAACTGTTCTCGGAACGGATGTGCCGCCACTTCCGGGAGGATTACCAGATCCCCACACAGGTAGCCCGCTTCCATAATGTTTATGGACCACACGGTACCTACGATGGCGGCCGGGAGAAAGCACCGGCCGCCATCTGCCGCAAGGTTATCGAGGCAAAATTGAGCGGGCACCATGAAATCGAGATTTGGGGTGATGGCGAACAGACACGCAGCTTCATGTACATAGATGACTGCCTGCACGGCATGGACCTGATCACCTCAAGCCCTGTATATGATCCACTTAATCTTGGATCTGACCAACTTGTAACCATCAATACGCTTGTCGATATTGCGGAGGATATTGCCGGCATCAAACTGAAGCGCCGTTATAACCTGAACGCACCCAAGGGCGTTCGCGGGCGCAACTCGGACAATACAAAGATCAGGGAGCTACTGGGCTGGGCGCCGTGTACGCCGCTCCGCGATGGACTTGAAACAACCTATCGGTGGATCCATGACCAAATGACGGTACCTGCAAAAAAAAGACATCCCGCGTATTGCTGATGGATAACACATTGTGGCTTCCGACCCCCCTGATTCTGGAGCAAGCGCTGGCAAAAAGCATCGGAGAGAAATGGCATCCATGTCCCGGAGTCCAATGGAACCATATTCTTCTGGATGCGGTTGGACCTGTCCTGTGCTCTTTTGCGCATTGGATTGCTTCGCAGCATGATCCGGCCCAACCACTGTTCTGCGTATTACGCGAAGGACAACTGATCGGGCGCTTGGTTCAGGCTCTGGGTGTACCTGCAGTTCATGATATCAGCCTGAACCGTCGCCTGTGTCTGAAAGCCGCTGTTCTCTCTGCCGAGGATGAAGAAGGTCTGTTGAATATTCTGATACGTGCCCGCAGATGTCCCATGACGGTCACGGAAGCCATGACAGAACTGGAACTTCCACACCCTCCGCTCCCTGCAGACACACGACTGGTCGCCAATTCTCCTGAACTTGCAGCATTCCTTTCTTGGCTCCAGGAGCCTGGCCCAGCAACAGCGCTGCTAACCGCCACATCGGGTCTGCGCACCCGTTTTCTTGCCTATCTTGAACGTATCGGGGCCTTGGACAACAGGCAGATTATCCTTGCAGACCTGGGCTATGCCACGAATATCCAGAATGCCCTGCAGAAAATTCTGCAACATGAAAAAAAAGATATCACCACACTGGGGCTGTATCTTGTAACAACACCCGGTGCCAGCTGGACTATCCAGCGCGGTGGGGCGGTGCGTTCGTATTTGGCTCATCTGGGAAAGCCGGAGTGGTTTACCCACCTGTTCACCCGGGCACCAGAGCCACTCGAGACCCTATGCACGAATGCCGATGGCCCACTGATCGATTATACTGTCGACGGATTACCGGTACGTCTCCCGTCCCTGTTGCCATTGGAACAGACAGAAGCCGTCAAGCAGCTACAAGCAGCTTTGCTGACACAAGTAAAAACATTCTTGGAAACCCATGCAGCAGCGGCACGACTGAAGCTGGCTCGCTTCCTTTGTTTACCAACCTTTGAAGAAACCAGCATCCTGGCACCATGGGTTTATGAAGAAACCCTGGACGCCAGCACACGGCCACTGGCACCCACTGCCACCGGCAATCCATGGAAGCTGGATCGTAACGCCATGCCATGGCCGGCTGGTGCAGCCCGTCAGGCAGGCTGGAAAGACGAACTGCTGCTGTATGAAGCCAAAGCCCTTGCGACCCCTGCACCTGGACCAGAGAACCAATGCTGTCCCTGATTCTTTATGGCCGCAATGACTCTCATGGCCACAACCTTCACAAACGAGCCGCAATCAGCCTGAACTGCATGGCTGAACTCATGGCCGGAACAGATGATGAAATCCTGTTCGTTGACTACAATACCCCCGATACCCTTCCCACGTTCCCAGAGGCGATTGCAGATACCCTGACGACAGCAGCGAAAAGGTACCTGCGGATCCTGAGGGTACGCCCACATCATCATGACCCCATCCGGGATCGGACCCACATGAATGTATGCGAGCCTGTGGCCCGCAATACAGCCTTGCGCCGAGCCAATCCGGCCAATCCATGGGTTCTGTCCACAAACACGGACATGGTGCTGGTACCACGCCCGGATATGTGCCCCCTGTCCGAGATCGTGGCAACGCTCCCGAAAGCCTGTCACCATCTGCCACGCTTTGATTTACCACAGGCAATATGGGAAGAATGTGATCGCAGCAACCCGGCTGGCACCATTGCTTTTCTGGCAGAAAAAGGTGCACGCCTTCACCTGCATCATGTGGTCGAAGGCAGCCCACCCGCCCGCTTTGACAACCACGGCGATTTCCAGCTGATCCCACGTACAGCACTGGAAACCATCCACGGCTTTGATGAACGCATGCTCAATGGCTGGATCGTTGATTCAAACCTTGCGAAACGGTTGCTCATACACTTGGGTCCCCCACAAAGCCTGGAAACACGTCTGCTCGGCTTTCACTGTGACCATACCCGGGGTGGAGGGATCCTGCATGAGCATAACCATGCAGAAAACGACTACTGGAGTTTCTATCGGGATATTACAGAGGCCAAGCTCCCTCACCAAGCTGACAGCTGGGGACTGGCAAACACAGAACTGGAAGAAATACGGCTAAGGCACAGAACGTTTACTGTGTCTGGTTTGCTGACCAATGTCCTGCCACCGCCAGAACGCACCCCTACCTTTTCAACCTACAGGCCCGATTGCCCTGACATGGCGGGCTACAATCCCCACCATGCCCTGCCTTTTCTGGTGGACCTGCTGGTACACCTGCCCCGCGACTGTCATCTGGCCTGGTTTGGTACCCGCACAGACATGCTTGAGCTGGCACAAACAGCCTGGAACGATATGGCGTTCCAAGGTTCATTTGACACAAACAACAACACAGCCTTGGAAACAGCCAATATCCTTGTCTTCGAATTTGGACGGACGGAAGAAACACAAGAACGTCATCCGGCAGGATGGAACGAAACCGACCTTGATGCACTGGCCCCTGTGCACGATACATTCCTGAGAATGGTGGATATCGAACAGAATCGTATATCCAAGGGCCTAAGCCCACGTATGGTCATTACCATCAATGCCATTCACAACCGCTTCGAAACCATGGTCAATGCTTGCATCAATAGTGCCCGCAGCCCTTTCAGTGGACGTGTCCGACACGGGACCGTACTGCCCTCTGGTCAACTTCCCCTGCGGTTAGCCCCCCACGACCTTGCGGCTTGGCTACAGCTCCATATGCAGCGTGCGCAACCTGTCCCCGTCACAGAAGCGGTACGACTGTCCAGCGTGATTGAAGGAATCCTGGAGGGATCACCAACAGTTTGGCAAGAAGACCTTGCTGGCCGCGCCGGAGAAGCTGTTCTGGCTGCTCTCTCCTTTCCGCCACTGACCAGACGCTATCGGGAAGACACCCTGTGCGCCGCACGCAACCGGGTCACAGATCTGCGTCCTTCAACCCGTTTGATACCACGCCTTGCCATCCCTCTGCTGACCAAGCGTCCTGGCCCCCTGGAAGCTCCCAGCCGACTGGCAGGAGCCGAAGACTGGGAGGATCACACCTGGCTTGACCTGAATCGTCGTTATCTGTCAGGCACCTGTGCCGCCAACCTGTTCCGCCGTACCCAGGAGATATTCAGCGCAGTCCATATTGTTGCCACGGCCCGCCACACTGGTGTCGCAGACCAAAACAAGAAGGCATTGATCACAAACCCAATACCCCATTTACCGGATATCCTGAGCCGCCATATGAAACAGGTCAGTCTTCTCGGTCATGCGAGAGACAGCGACAACATTTACGTCCCAGACCGCATCAACGGGTTGGATACATGCCCAGACCAAGAGACCTTTGACTTGGTCATCACCAACAACACAGAGTCAGCCCGATTGGTAACTCCCGGCGGTATATTGGTTATCGTTCAAAATGTACGACTGGACCAGACCATACCGCCACCTGAACTGCCGGGATGGAGGCTTCTTGCTCCGGCCCCGGTCGGGGTTTCCGCTCTGACACTGGACCTTATGGTCAAGGATGACATGACCTTGGCCGCAACATGGTTCTTCCAGCGCAGTGACATCCTGTAATGGCGGAATACAAGGCAACATCCCTCAAAGACCTGCGCCGCGATGCACTCTCGGACTCCGTACGGGCCGTGTCTTTCGATCTGTTCGACACGCTTCTGTTGCGCCGCTGTCAGCCTGAACTTTCACGTCTTGGCGATATTGCCGCCGCTCAAGCAAAAGCATTGTCCATCAGCTTTGCAATCAAGGCAGAAGCTCTGTACAGGGCCCGGCTGAAAATCCAGAAAGACGCCTTTGAACGGGTCAAACATGGAAAGAGCGCCGAAGTGACACATGCAGAAATGATCTGCTCCCTGCGACAGCAGTGCAATCTTCCACCTGAAGCAGACCATATTCTGACCCAAGCCGAGATAGAGTGGGAATACAGTGCTGTAAAGTCAAACCGCGAACTGATCACACTCTGCACCGACATTGTGGCCCATAAACCTGTTATTCTGACTTCAGATATGTATCTACCGGAAACAGCTCTGCGCGCCATACTTAAGCAACAGATTCCGGAGCTTGCATCACTTCCTCTAGCTGTCAGCTCCGACAGAGCAGCAACAAAACGTAGTGGAAAGCTGTTTCATTGGCTGACAGAGCATCTTGGCGTACCATCCTCAGCAATCCTGCACACAGGCGA
The DNA here is from genome assembly GCF_012102665.1 of Haematospirillum sp. 15-248. NCBI lineage: Bacteria > Pseudomonadati > Pseudomonadota > Alphaproteobacteria > Rhodospirillales > Novispirillaceae > Haematospirillum > Haematospirillum sp. 15-248. The sequence goes on from NZ_JAAVTF010000008.1 coordinate 11,283, forward strand.
CAACATACATTCCGATGTACGCATGGCTGCGATGGCAGGTTTGGAAGCACGCTGGCTGCCACGCTCCCACATGTATCGAGCTATCCTTGCACTCCGCGATACATGGACACGATATCACCTGCGACAACGAGGCTGGATTGCCAACCTTCCTTAGCTTGTACTCTTTTGACCAAAGAGCATACATGTCGCCTAAAAACATCAATTACAACAAAATTTATTCATAAATATTAGTATTATTAAACGCATAGATAAGAACATGTTTAAGATTGACGATTATAAATAAATGAATTAATCGTAAATGAAGTAAATTATCACATAGAAATGTTAATACTGCCATGGATGCAGACGAATTATGTGAATATGAGATCAAAAATTATAATATATCTACAATAGCTACACATCACCCTATATTCAGACATTACAAAACGTGGCCTGGTCTCGTTGACATAAACTATTATCGATTTTTTTCCGGGAGTATGATGCGCAGATATTTTAAGGACCATTCATACAAACAAAAAACTGGTCAGGTCTTATTTCATGGTGGATTTCCTAGTATTGATGAGGATTATTTCGAGTGGATTGATGTGCTCGAAGCCGTTGAGGATGCAATCGATGAGTTGGTCGTTGTAGAACTAGGTGCCGGTTTCGGAAAGTGGTCCGTCGCAGCAGCATGCGCAGCGCGAACAAGAAGACCTGATCTCAAGGTGAAACTGGTCACTGTCGAGGCAGAACCAACACACTTTGAATGGATGAAACTCCATTTCTCTGATAACGGTCTTGACCCTACTTCTCATCGACTGATTGAATCTCCCGTAAATGGAACAGGAGGAAAGGTATCATTCGTGATTGGCCACCCCCCAAGAGCGGTATGGACAATCTATCATACCTTCTGGATCAAGATTCGGGAACTGGCCAGAGGGAAAAGAGGTTCAAATGACGGCCATTACCTTGGAAGAAGCCGTAGACGGTGTGGGTACTATCGACCTCCTGGATATGGACGTACAAGGCGTGGAAGCCGAAATCATTACCGGGTCTGTGTCATTGCTGAATTCCAGGGTTCGACGCATCCACATCGGTACGCACGGTCATAACATTGAAGACACGATCTACCGGACATTAATCAACGAAGGCTGGTTTTGTACGCGCGCCTATCGGGCGTCCTCTACAGTCAGAACCGAGTTTGGCGATGTGTTCTTTCTGGACGGAGTTCAAAGCTGGCTCAACCCCAGACTCTTCTAGTATATCCGGGGCCATAGGACAGAAATAATCAACAGAATCTGGGGTATCTCTCCAGCACCAATACACACACTCAATCAGACAGGGCCACTATGGCACGGTCCATACCTGAGAAGGCTGGAGCCGTTGCGGCGCAGCCAGTCACGTTCGTCACGGCAGGAGCCGACCAGGCTATCAACCACGAACCAGAACTGCCGGGAATGATTCATTTCCACCAGATGCGCAACCTCGTGCGCAACAACGTAGGTCAGCACCTTTTCTGGTGCCAGGATCAGGCGCCATGAAAAAGACAGATCCCCCGTAACCGAGCAACTCCCCCAGCGCGTACGGGTATCACGCACCGTAACTGACCGGACACGCTGGCCCACACGCTCGGCCATGACACAGGCACGTGACCGAACCTCCCGAAGGGCATACTGGCGCAACCAGTCCCGAAGGCGGTTGGCGGGCGATACAACAGGGCCAGTCACAATAATCCGTCCTTCCTCCAGAATAACACTCCGCCGTCCTTCAGGGCGTATACACAGGGTCCGGGGAATTCCCAGCACCGGGATTACCTGCCCATCCGTAAAGGGGATAGAGGGGGAAACACAGCGCAATCTCTGCCGGATCCAGCCCACATGATCCGAAACAAAGCCCATAAGCTGGCGACGGGAGATCTGCGGGGGATGTGTTACCACAACAGTGGAATGATCCTGCTCTAGACGCAGGGTCAGATTGACCGCCCGAACCAAAGGGCGGAAGCGAACGGCCAGCCTGTCTCCGTCCACCTCAACAAAAGCCTCCGGACATTGCAGGGCCGAAGCACGCCCCTTCAGAGACACATGCCCCATGCCCTACAGATCCGGCCAGTCAACGATATGATGCTCCAAGGGACCCGCCCGCCGCTCCGACACCACACGACCCCGAACGCTGACGCCGGCTTCGTGCACGCTGTTGGGATCCCCCGATACCAGCGGATGCCACCAGGAGAGATCCTTCCCTTCGTGTATCAGGCGATAGGCACAGGAGCGTGGCAACCAGGTATGACGGCTGATGAACTGGGGAAACAGCTGAACGCAATCCGGCACAAAGTCAAAGCGTCGCTCGTAGTTTGAACACCGGCACGAACCCGGATCCAGAAGGTGGCACGCCACGTTGGTGTTATGAATAGCCCCTGGCGTTCCGTCAGCATCATCCTCATCCTGCAGCTTGTGCAGGCAACATTTACCGCAACCGTCACACAGGGATTCCCACTCTTCGCGGGTCATCTCCTCCAGTGACTTGCTCTTCCAGAATGGCTCGGACCCAACAACAGGGGATACCGCATCACAGGACACGGCGATGTGTCTGCTCTTTCTCTGCGAAACGGAAGAACTCTCGGACATGGGGCAAAATTTCCTCGCGCCAGCGGCGCCCGTTGAAAATACCATAATGCCCCACTTTGAGAGCATAATGATGAAGGTGCAAGCGTTCCGGAACATTACAGCACAGATCGTGGGCGGCCTTGGTCTGGCCGGCGCCGGTGATGTCGTCCTTCTCGCCCTCAACAGTCATCAGCGCCACATCGGTAATCGCCTCGGGCCGGACCGGACGTCCGGCAATGATCATCTGCCCCTGTGGCAAGGAATGCTTCTGGAAAACCTCGCGGATAGTCTCCAGATAAAACTCTGCCGGCAGATCCATAACGGACAGGTATTCATCATAAAACTCGCGATGCTTTTCCGCAGAATCCCCGTCACCACGGATCAAGTGACCAAAATAGGTCGCATGGGCGTCCGCGTGACGCTCCAGATTCATGGACAAAAAGCCCGAAAGCTGGAGGAAGCCCGGATACACCAAGCGGCCCCGGCCGGGATAACCAGCAGGAACGGCATGAACAACCTTTGTCTCGAACCAACTGATCTCGCGGGTTAATGCAAACGTGTTCACTTCTGTCGGGTTGCAGCGTGTATCGATAGGGCCACCCATCATTACCATCGATAGCGGACGGTTGGGATCATTATCCTCGGCCATCAACGACACAGCTGCCAGCATGGGTACACTGGGCTGACAAACTCCCATGGTATGAACCCCGGGCCCAAGATAGGCCAGAAAGCGACGCAGATAACTGACATAGTCACTTAAGGTGAACGGTCCCTCGGACAAGGGGATATCACGGGCATTGATCCAGTCCGTGATGTAAATATCGTGATCAGGCAGCATGGCTTCCACCGTGCCACGCAGCAAGGTGGCATAGTGACCGGACATCGGCGCGATAATCAGGACCTTGGGATCGTCCTTCCGTGCACAGTCGCGGGCAAAATGCAGCAAGTCGCAGAACGGCAGCCGCATGACGACTTCCTCGTGCACAGCCACCGTGCCGGCACAGTCGGTATGCGTTGTCAGCAGGCCAAATTCCGGCTTCAGGTACTGGCGGGTCATCCGTTCAAAAAGATCCGCCCCGGCGACCAGGGATTTTGCAGCATGGGTATAGGAAAAGGGCAAGAGAGGGTTGGAGAACAGCACATGCACGGCTTGCGCCACCATACGCATCGGAGCCAGGGCGGCATGCTGCATTTCATGAATCTGGTAGAGTGGCATGTTGCAAACACCCTCTGTCGAAGCCGGCAACCCTGCCCCGTCCCTGAATAAATGGAACCCAAATTCAGGCGGGACACGATCCTGCAGTACAATCCCGGACACAACGCCTGACCCGCAGGCCGCCCGGTAAAACTGCGTGGACCACCCAATGTTGGCCACTTGGACCCCGGATGCAAGCATACAAAAGCACCGGAACAAGAGGGTAAAACAAAAAAATGGCTGTATGCAGCACATTCAGCCCGGCATGGCCGGTTCAGCAAGGCCCGTCCCACAACAACAGACACCCGCCCGGAGGGAAAGAAGGGCGGGAACCGGGATTATAGGCCTCTCGTCCGTACAGACACATCACAGGGCATGCCTTGTCCTGTCAGAGAAGACGGGCAAGGCCGGCTGCCATCTCCTCTGCAGACAGACCGTGTGCGAACCATGTCACATAGCGCCCATCCGGCCCCATAAGCCAAGTCATGGCCGAGTGATCAACCAGATAATCATCCGCAGCCCGACCGGATTCCGAGGCTTTCCGATAATAAACCCGATAGGCCTTGGCAGCAGCAGCAACCTGCTCTTCCGTTCCTGTCAGCCCAATCATGGACGGATCGAATGCCTGAACATAGGCCCCCACCGCCTCGGGCGTGTCGCGCTGTGGATCAACGCTGATAAACAGGGGCTGGACCTTTTCAGCCTTTGCAGACGGCAAAAGCCGCAACGCCTGGCTTATAGTCTGCAGTCCTGTCGGGCATACATCAGGACAATAGGTATAGCCGAAATACACCAGCATCCACCGGCCCCGGAAATCCTGATCCGTTACAGCCTTCCCCTGTCCGTCAACCAAGGTAAAAGGCCCGCCGGGGGATGGTGGAGAAGTCTCTGGCTGTAAAAGCGCAAATCTGCCGACCAAAGCCAATACAACAGCAATCAGGACAACAGCCGTATAACGAACACCCTTCAACATACGCATCGCCCACTTCCCACAACACACACAATACCAACCTTAAAAAGGAAGCTGAGTACCCTCGCCGGAAAGAGCACGAAAGGCCAGCCAGAACAGTACAACAGCATTCAGGATCATCAATACAGGAGCCCAGATCCGTACAAGCTGCTTCCAGCGCATGCCCGCGCAATATCCGGCCAAGCCCGTCACAAAAAGACCCGGAACCGTTCCCATGGCAAACAGAAACATGCCGGCAGCACCTGCCACAGGATCTGCTGTAGACAATGCCGCAGCCAAAGCCGCATACAGCAAGCCACATGGCATAAATCCAAGAACAACCCCCAAGGCATAGCCCCGCCACCCTTGTGGCGATGTAAACAGATCATCCAGAACACCGGACAAAGGCCCTGTGACCAAGGAGCCCGCAGAAGCCGGCATCAAGGATACACGCATCCGGGGCAATGCCTGACCAAGGAACAAAAAGCCCGCCACCATCAGAAGAACAGCAGATACCCAACCCGGAACAGAAGCCGGGACCACGTAGCCAGCCAAACCGGAGCCAGCAGCACCCAACGCTGTGTAGGTCGTCGCCCGCCCCAGATGATAGGGCAACAGCGCCGCACCGGTCAGACGGTGCCACTCGCGCATCTGTGATGCAGGGATCCGCTCAAGACTTGAGGCAACCTGCGACAAGACAAAAGGCCCGCACATGCCGATACAATGGGTCAGGCCGCCCCCCAACCCCGCCATGAACAACCCGCCCATAAGGCCGGCATGACCGGAAATCACGGCCGAACAATGCGCAACCCCACCATACAGGACAGACAGGATATCAGGTCCGCTCACAACCACCTCCAGCCCCGGCTTGCTGCCATCATCACAGCAGCGCAGGGTGTTGTGTCGCACAGCCTGTATCCGGCATCAACCCCCAAGGAATTGCCACATTCCTTGACAAAACCTCGTACAGGAGGCATGCCCGAAGCCTGCAAGAACCACTTCTGTGGAGAGTACCCGAAACATGTTTCGTCGTCCTGTCATGACCGGAATAAACGTTGCGCTTACTGCGGCCCTGATGCTCTGCCTGCTACAGATGCCTGTCCACGCCGAACGGTCGGCAAGCGAGAAAGCGATTCAAAAATGGCACGAGCGACAGGAACAAGACCGCTGGTTCCGGACGACCGAGCCAGGGAGCAACACGCTGCGGCTTGGCCTCCCGGAGACAGAAAACCATATTCCCAGCCCCGGCATAACCAACGAAAGCATGTTTGAAAGAACGATCCGGGAAAAGGAAGAACGGCGATTACAGGAACTCCGGAAAGAGTATCAGGAATACGTCGAACAGGAACGGGAGTATCGTGAACAACTGAAAAAAGAGAGCCGGACAGATGACACACGCCCCCTCTCTGGCTACACGCCCTCCTGGCCACCACAGGGCCTGCCACCTGATCCGGGAGCATGGGGGCCACAAGGGCATGAATTTCCTGGATCTTTACGGAACGAGAGCGCTCTCCCACTTCAGGTGGCTGACATAGACCTGCCACTGGAAGCGCCGATTATCGGCGTCATGGTGTCCAGAAACTGGCCCGAGATGAAGCGGATGTTTCTTGGAGGAACCAGCCCGGATACCCTCAGCCGCAACAGAGAGCCCCTGATCGTACTGGCAACGCGTCGGGATCTGGACGCTGCGGTCGACCTTCTCCTCAAGCACAAGGCCCGGATCAATGCGACCGACTCCTTTGGCAACACAGCCCTGATGTGGGCCGCAGACCAAGGCAACCTGACCCTTGCCAAGAAATTGCTTGATGCCGGTGCCAACCCTGACTTGCAAAATCGCCAGGGGATGAGTGCCTTGATGCGGGCAGCACGCCGTGGGAACGCCCCCGTTGTCGAGCTTCTTCTGCAAAGGGGGGTGGACACAAGCATGACAGACTACACCGGTCGCGATGCCCTCGACATGGCCCGGGAAAGCGGCAACACCCGTACTCTCCGTGCCCTGGAGGGAGCATCCTGACACAACCCGGGGATCATGACGACTCGCGGGCCAGAATCAGGCGGGCTGCGTCAAGCAAATGATCTGCCACCAGGTCGGGCCGACAGGATTGTTCCGCCTCCGTCACAGTTCCCTTACCGGTACGGACCAGAACTGTTCCGGCTCCAACAGCCTGACCAAGGCCAATGTCAGCAGCCTTGTCGCCGATCATCCATGACGCAGATGGATCAAATCCCAACGTGCGGGAAGCCTCCAGCGCCAGACCGGGCATGGGCTTCCGGCACGCACATCCATCTGACGGGCCGTGGGGGCAGAAGAAATACCCATCAATAACAATACTATCTGGGGCCAGGATTGCATCAAGACGGGCATGGATATCGGACAATAGGGCCGGGGTAAGTAACCCGCGGGCAATGCCGGACTGGTTGGTCAGCACAACAAAGCGGAAACCAGCCCCGGCAAGAGCCTTCAATCCGGCCACAGCGTGCTGTTCCAGACAAAGATCATCCGGATCGGACAGGTAATGAACGTCAACATTCAACGTTCCATCGCGGTCCAACATGATATAACGGGCAGCCACAGCGCGTCCTTTCGGAAAATCTCCACAACCAGCCCCTTGCAAAACCGGAATGGCGGCACTATTGTGCGCGCCTTGGCTATGCTTCGGGTCAAAATCCCGCATCCTGGGATGTATGGGATAGCCCATCCGCCCCGAAACAGGAAGCATGGAGCGTATGCCGCAGTAGCTCAGCTGGTAGAGCAACGCATTCGTAATGCGTGGGTCGGGGGTTCAAGTCCCTTCTGCGGCACCATCTTCCTCCTGCCAGTTCCGGAAACATACCCCTGAATTCATATGTAGTGACGGTGACAGGGATTGCCCGCGCCGAATCCAGGATAAGCACGCTCTGTCGAGCGGTACACCCGAACCATCACCAAGAACAAGCACCCAATCCACCTTGCGACCGGCATTGTTGACCTGTCGGCTACACATGGCCGCACGGTTCAACACATTTCTTGCGCGACCTTGACTACAAGGGCAGATTGCATAGAGCATGATAAAAATTTCTTTGGTTGCTGACCCTGACCATTGCCTCCTTGCTATTCCCATGTATGCGGCCCGGCGGGGCCATCCGAGCGCACCAGGATTAACCCATGCCCGAGATCAAGCAATCCTACACCCTGTCCTGCCCATCGGACTTCCGGGATTCCATTCTTGCCTTGGCCCACAGACGACGCGTCAATGCCGCCGACGTAGCCCGGTCCGTCATGCTGGTCGTTCCTGAACACGTTATTGAATCCTTTGCAGACCCAGGAGAACCTGTCCGGGATGACCGTGAAACGGTGGTGCTGAAGTCCGGACGGGCCGAAGGCCGCCCTTGGCGACGCAAGCCACGTTTACAGGTTCGCCTTCCATCGGGGCTGGAGATTCCTTTCATACGCAAGGCCCTCAATCTGGCACTTGCTCTGGACTATGGGGTTTTACAGCTGAAACTGGGACCGGCGGAAGAGGAAGCTCCGCCACCACCTCCTCCCTTTCCACCTCCCGAACCGGCGCCATCCATCAGCATCCTGCATAACGAGGCGTCGCGCGATTACGATGCTGAAATGCGCGAACTTCACGACGAGCTGGAGCAGCTTCGTGCAACGGTCAGCGTCCTCGCCTTCGACCCTATTCCCGGGGGCATCACATCACGGGCCGAGGCCCTGCACGTTCTGGGGTTCCCGCCTTACTCCGACCCTGACGCCCGCATGATCAGGCTGCGCTTCCGTATGCTGGCCACGGTCCACCACCCGGACAACCCGTACGGAAGTCATAGCCGGATGAGCCAGCTCAATGCAGCCATGGATCTCCTGCGCAAGGCACGCCCACATTGAAACATGTTCAGACACCGGAACGAACCCCGGATTCAAACGCCAGCTGGTCAATCCGGAGAGCAAGATCGACATCACGCTCGCTCAACCCACCGGCATCGTGGGTGGACAGGGTTATCTCGACACGGTTCCAGACATTGAACCACTCAGGATGATGGTTGATCGCCTCGGCAGCCAGAGCAACCCGGCTCATGAAACCAAAAGCCTGACTAAAGTCGGAAAACACAAGACTGCGGAACAGGGCATCGCGACCGGGCACCATACACCACAGCGGAAGCTGCTGCGCAAGCTCAGCCCTGCGGCTCGTTGTCAGGGGAACGACCATTTTTCTTCCCTCTCTTCGCCTGCCATGCCAAAGCCGGCATCACCCGGGCAAAATGGCAATAGCCCAAGAAACACACGAACCACGGCATGCTACAAGGATCTGCCTGTCCGTACAGGAACAAAAAAGCACAGCCTTATATTTCTCTGCCGTCGTCCCGGACCGGAATACTGATGCACAACCGGCAAAGATCCCGGAAACTTGGTCCACTATGTCACCGTTTGCACAGCCGGTTTCTGTCCTGGATTGTTCAACGATGACATGGGACGGGTCAAGTCAACACCCTGATCCGTCTGCCTGCTCCTCTCAAGGGATGCCATGATGCCGCCTGCCAGGACCCCCGTCATATCTCTTGATCCAGAGACACTGCGCCGTACAGTACACTCGGCGGAAATCCCCTTTGCGATTTCATCCGATCTTCCCCCCAGCCATGAAGAAACCCTCCACCCTGTTGGCCAATCGCGTGCCGTTGAGGCAGTACACTTTGCAATCAGCATGTCTGCCCTAGGCTATAATTTGTTCTGCATGGGGCCGGAAGGTACAGGAAAAGCCAGCCTGATCCGGCGATTTGTAGGAGAAGCCGCAGCGTCAAGGCCACCCGCACGGGACTGGTGTTATGTGTATAATTTTGAGGACAGTTACCGGCCAAAGGCACTGGGCCTGCCAGCGGGTCGGGCTAGGGCATTTTCAAAAGCCATGGCAGCCCTTGTAGAGGAACTCCGTCACGCCCTTCCCGCGGCCTTTGAAACCGAGGACTATCACAGCCGCCAGCGCAACATCGAAGAGGATTTCCGCCAGCGCCGTGAAACAGCCTTGGACGAACACCGCCGGGCCGCAGAGGCCGATGGCATTGCCCTGGTTCGCACACCGATGGGCCTGACCCTGGCACCAGAGCGAAACGGCGAGGCACTGGGGCCGGATGACTTCAGCCATCTGCCCGAAGATGAACAAAAAGCCCTGAAGGAAACAATCAGTCGCCTGCAGGATGCCCTGGAAGAAACCGTACGACGGATACCACAGTGGGAACGCGAAAAACGCGAGCAGGGCCGCATCCTGGACCACGAACTGACCGGATCTGTCCTGGACCGTGAGATGGCTTCCATCCGGGACGCGTTTTCCGGCGATGACTGCCATGAGGCCATGGAATATCTTGATGCCGTGCGGGCCGATATTCTGGAGAACAGCGTTCTGTTCCTCCCGGACGGTGACGAGGATGATGACGAGAACGTACCCACCATGATCCGCAAGGCCGGTGATGATCTCCGTTTCCGGCGCTATCATGTCAACGTCCTGATTGACCACGGGGATGCCACCGGAGCTCCGCTGATCATCGAGGATCACCCGACACAGCCCGGCCTGGTGGGCCGTATTGAATACCGCCAACATCTGGGAACCCTGAGCACCGATTTCCACCTGCTGCGCCCCGGCGCCCTGCACCGGGCCAACGGTGGTTTCCTGGTCATGGAAGCACGGAAGCTGATGGCCAATCCCTTTGCCTGGGAAGACCTGAAACGATCCCTGCGCAACCGGGAAATCCGGATCGAAGCCCCCGGAACATCGTGGGGCATCATGTCAACGCAGAGCATGGAACCCGAACCCATTCCCCTGAACCTGAAGGTGGTCCTTCTGGGAGAACCGGCCCTTTATTACCTGCTGGCAGAAAGCGATCCTGATTTTCGTGAGCTGTTCAAGGTTGTGGCCGACTTTGATACCGTCTTCCCCCGCGAACCACGAACCATACGCGCCATGTCCCTCCTTCTGGCCGAAATAGGGCAACGCAAAAATCTTCCTCCCCTGGAAGCCGAAGCAGTAGCCTGCATCATCGAGCATGGAAGCCGTCTGGCAGAAGATGCCGGGAAGCTGACCGCCAGCATGGGGGCGCTGACCGACTTGCTGCGTGAGGCGGCATGGGTTGCCGGGCAAGAGACATGCAAAACCGTACAGGCCAAACACGTCAGAAAAGCCATACAAGCCCAGCGACGGCGATCAGACCGTATTCCTGTTGCCATGCAGGAAGATATTACCCGCAACACCATTACCATCCAGACCGATGGATCGGCAGTCGGGCAAGTCAACGGCCTTGCTATCATCGGCATCGGAACGGAAGAATTCGGCAAGCCATCACGTATCACAGCCAGGGTTCGGGTGGGGCGCGGTGATTTTGATGATATCGAACGGGAAGTTGACCTGGGGGGACCAACCCACTCCAAGGGCGTGCTGATCCTGTCCTCATTCCTGCGCAGCCGATTCGGGAATGACGGGCCGATCCTGTTCTCGGCCAGCATTACCTTTGAGCAATCCTATGGCATGATCGACGGCGATTCCGCTTCCTCCACGGAACTGTATGCGCTTTTGTCCGCTCTGGCCGATACGCCCGTTGACCAGGGTAAAGCCGTAACCGGATCGGTTGACCAGTTCGGCGCTGTTCAGGCCGTTGGCGGCATCAACGAAAAAATCGAGGGCTTCTTTGACCTCTGCGAGGCCCGTGGCCTGACCGGACGACAGGGCGTGGTCATCCCGCAAACCAACGTTATCAACCTGATGCTGCGTGAAGATGTTGTCGATGCCTGCCGCCGGCAGATGTTCCATGTGTGGCCAATCACACATGTCGATGACGGCATTGCCCTTCTTACCGGACTCCCTGCCGGGGAACAGGACAGCACGACCGGCCAATGGACACCGGGCAGCATAAACCGCCGTATAGCGTCACGCCTGAAAACATTCGCACGGATTGCCGCACAGGAAGCCGATGGCAACAGTGACAGCACGGGATCATGGGGCGGAACACAGGGAACCGCCGGCGACCGGCGGCCCTGATAACAGCACAGCACGCACCATCATCACAATCAGCCCGGACACGGACAGCAAGACGGAGCACGTTCCGTATAAGCTGACTACGGCGACGGTCTTGCCATCCATACCGTCCCTATGGCAGGAAACATGCGTCCGTGTGCTTCCCCTCCACGACCGGAAGAGAGTAACATGCGACGCCGCTATCTGCGGCAACACGGGTGCCTGATTGCCTGGATTCGTGGTCATCGAAAGGCAGAAGCACTCTGTCCCTGTTGTGTAGTTTTTGCCCTGCTGTACAAGGAATTCTTCCCTCATGGCCCGCGCCCAAGCAGACAACAACAGCCTCCTGTCTTCCGGGGCCCGGCAGGCATTGGCCCGGATCGGGCGTCGCCTTGGTGGCCTGATGCTGCTTGCAGGGTCCTTTGCCCTTGGAACGGCACTGGCCACGTATGCTCCAACAGATCCATCCCTGAACACAGCCGGACCTCATCTGGTCAACAACGCACTGGGAAAACCGGGCTCACTGTTTGCCGATGCCATGATACAGGGGCTGGGTATGGCCTCTGCCCTGCCGGTCCTGATGCTGTCTGCCTGGGGCATCCGCATGATTCTGGCCGGGCATATTACATGGGGCTGGCTACGCTTGGTCCTGTGCATACCAGGATCAATGATGATCAGCATTGTTCCCGCCTGGCTGCCACGACCTGATTCATGGACAGCTCCAACCGGAACAGGCGGCCTGACTGGATCACTGTTGCTGGACGGCGCACATCAAGGCCTGATGACCGGTACAGGATCCGTCTCCCTGATGTGGGTTGTGGTCCTGTTGTGCGGCCTGGCCGGTACAGCCCTGGTCCTGTGGACCTCCATGCTGCGCTGGCGGGAATTTCGGGCTGTAGCAAAAGCCCTGTCTACCGCCGGCCGTCAAACGGGTCGAGCCATACAAGCTGTTGTCAGCTGGCGCCCGTTCCCTGCCAAGGATAGAGGGTACGAAGATACAAACGAGGAAAGCCTTCTTGCATGGCATCACTCCTCTGAGGGACCCGCCCAGCGCCGGGGTGCCGATCCGTACACAAGAATAGAACCCCGGATGGAGCCTGTTCCGGGACCATCACACACTCCGGATCCTGTGGTGCCACTGGAACAAACAACGGAGTACGAGGGAGATACGATCACCATTGTGCCTCCGACAACAACAAAAAGCGCACCACACGTTCAGGCACGAGCCCGCCCCCCCCAACATATCCATGACTTGGCTCCTGCCCGGAACCAAGGCTTCCAGATCCCGCCCCTTGATCTCCTGTCCCTGCCTGTTGCCTTGCAAGGTGCCCTTCAGGATGACCGCCTCCTGTCCACCAACGCACGTCTTCTGGAAAGTGTCCTGCAGGACTTTGGTGTCAACGGGCGCATTGTGGAAATTCGCCCCGGCCCGGTTGTCACGCTGTATGCCCTTGATCCCGCACCGGGAACCAAGACAAGCCGGGTGATCAGTCTGGCAGATGATATCGCCCGGTCGATGAGTGCATTGAGTGTACGCATCGCTGTTGTACCGGGGCAGTCCACAATCGGGATCGAGCTACCCAACGGTACACGTGAAATGGTCAGCTTCCGGGCCCTCCTGTCCGATGACAGCTTCAATGAACATCCAGAGGGCCTGATCCTGGCGCTGGGCCGCGATATCGGCGGAAGCCCGGTACAGGTTGACCTGTCCCGGATGCCACACCTGTTGATCGCAGGAACAACGGGGTCCGGAAAATCAGTGGCTGTCAACACCATGATCTGCTCCCTGCTGTTCCGGATGACCCCGGACCAGGTGCGCTTCATCATGATAGATCCCAAGATGCTGGAGCTGTCTGTCTATGATGGTATTCCACACCTTCTGTCCCCGGTTGTAACCGACCCCGGGAAAGCTGTGGTTGCCCTGAAATGGGCCGTGCGTGAAATGGAAACCCGCTACCGTGCCATGAGTCAGATGGGTGTCCGCAATATCGGGGGCTATAACCAGAAACTGCGCGAGGGCAGCACCCGTGGCGAGCCTCTGACACGAACGGTTCAGACCGGCTTTGACCCCGAGACCGGCAAACCTGTTTTCGAGGAACAGCAGCTGGACACCACGCCTCTCCCCTACATCGTAGTGATTGTCGACGAAATGGCCGATCTGATGCTGGTTGCAGGCAAGGATGTGGAAGCGGCCATCCAGCGCCTTGCCCAGATGGCCAGAGCAGCAGGGATCCATCTGATCATGGCCACCCAGCGCCCCAGCGTCGATGTGATCACCGGCACCATCAAGGCCAATTTCCCTACCCGCATTTCATTCCAGGTCACCAGCAAGATCGACAGCCGCACCATTCTGGGCGAACAAGGCGCTGAACAGCTTCTGGGCCAAGGCGATATGCTATACATGGCAGCAGGCGGACGGATCACCCGTGTACATGGACCCTTTGTATCGGATGCCGAGGTAGAAGAGGTCGCCACGTTCCTGCGTGCCCAAGGAACACCGGATTATGTAGGGGCCATCCTTGAGGACACAACGGAAACCCAGGCTCTTCCGGGAACGGAGGGCCTGGACGCGGGAAGCGACAGCCCGGGTGGATTATTTGACCAAGCGGTTGCCCTGGTCGCACGGGAACGGAAGGCATCAACCAGCTTCATCCAGCGCCACCTGCAGATCGGTTATAACCGTGCCGCCCGCATCATTGAACAAATGGAAAAGGAAGGCATGGTGTCGCGGGCCAATCACGTCGGAAAGCGCGAGGTTCTTCTTCCTCCCCCACATGATGAAGCAGGATAGAGGCGTCCTGTCCACAGGGCCGAAGGACAACCGGTTTCTCTGGACAACGCAGCCAGTTGCCGACAGAGTCCGCACCAAGAATACCCTGCCCGGCGGAGAGTCCCCATGAACACAACTGTCCTTTCCGATACCACCCTGAAAGCAGACGTTGTTGTGGTCGGGGGAGGACTGGTTGGTGGAACGCTGGCGTGTGCACTGGCCACACACGGCATACCGGTCCTGTGTGTTGATACCGAGCAACCCGCCACGCTGACAGCCCCCACACAGGATGGTCGCTGCTCTGCCATTGCACTGGCTTGCCAGAAAGTTCTGGACACCGTCGGCATCTGGAAACATATGCGTGAGTCCGTACAGCCCATACTGGATATCAGGGTCACGGACAGCAACAGCCCCTTGCACCTGCACTATGATCACCGCGAGATCGGAAGCCCCATGGGCTATATGGCAGGAAACACGGTCATCCGTCAGGCTGTTCTGGCCCGCCTGAAAGAGCTGAAACTGGCAACATTGGCTGCACCGGCCCGTGTTGTGGAAACCAGCCGGAGCATAGACACCGTTCTGGTCAAGCTGGATGACGGTCGCGTTATCCGGACATCGCTGCTGGTGGCGGCCGACGGGCGCAACAGCCGGATCCGGGATATGGCCGGCATACCTGTTGCACAGGGCCTTCCCTATCATCAGACCGGTATTGTACTGACGGTGCGCCATGAGAAGCATCATCGTGGCATTGCGCACGAACGTTTCCTTCCCGCAGGCCCATTTGCCATCCTGCCGTTGGTGGGTGGGTATCATTCCTCACTCGTCTGGACCGAGAGCAGTACAACAGCCAAAAGCCTTCTCGCTTTGCCTGATGACGCATTCCAGGAGGAGCTGGTCCAGCGCTTTGGCCCCTTCCTGGGGGAGATTGATGTTGTCAGTCCCCGGTTCTCCTACCCGCTATCCCTGCAACACGCCCTTCGCTATACAGACCGGAGGCTGGTTCTGGTTGGCGATGCAGCCCACGGCATGCACCCGGTTGCCGGGCAGGGCATGAACTTTGGCCTGCGGGACGTCGCCGCCCTGGTGGAAGAGATTGTCAAGGCCCGCAGGCTTGGGCTGGATGTCGGAACCGGCACTGTCCTTGAGTCCTATCAACGCTGGCGCCGTTTCGATAATGTCCTGATGCTGGGCATGACCGACGCCCTGGTGCGGCTGTTCTCCAATGACAACGCCCCGCTTCGACTGGCCCGTACCATGGGACTGGCCGCCGTGAACCAGATGCCGGGTCTCCGTCGTTTCTTCATGCGCCATGCCATGGGCGAAGTTGGTGATCTGCCCCGCCTGATGCGCGGTCTGCCGGTCTAGGTGATCAGCGGGAAGCCAGCGTAATCTCAAGCGCCGGAAGCCCCTCTATGCTCGCATGCACCGTATCACCGGGCTGCAAGGCGGCGACACCTTGGGGCGTACCGGTAAAGATCAAATCCCCGGGAGAAAGACGGACCAGGCGCGACAGATGAACCAGAATGCCAACCGGCCCCAGAATCATGTCTTCCAGCTTCCCGTCCTGACGAACACGGCCATTGACAGCCAGCTGTATAGAACCGCGCAATGGCGCCGTTTCCATGGGCATGATGGTTCCCACAGGGGCGGACAAGTCAAATCCCTTGGCCATATCCCAAGGGCGCCCCATACTCTTGGCTTCAGCCTGTAGATCCCGTCGCGTCAGGTCAAGACCGACAGCGCACCCGAACAAGCATGCCCCGGCAGCTTGTTCATCAAGATTCTCACCTCCGGCCTTCAGGGCAAGAACCAGCTCGACCTCGTGATGAAGGTTGGAGGTGACAGACGGAAATGGAATGGAAGACCCGCTTTCACAGACCGCATCAGCTGGTTTTGAGAAGAAAAATGGTGCCTCTGCGGCTGGGTCACGCCCCATCTCACGGGCATGGGCGGCATAATTGCTCCCGACACAGAAAATACGGCGAACCGGAAAGCGGTCGCTTGTTCCATGCACAGCAACAGACGAGGGAGGACATTCCGGAATGACAAAACCCACCGCACTTTCCTTACCTGAAGCAGGACGCCAAGACGCGCCGTACGCAAGGACATTAAAGCCGTACGATGCGGTAGACAACAGGATCTATATTTTTGGGGAGGGGTGAGCGCCCGGTCAGGGGGGAACCGGGCGCTCTGCTCCTGTAAAGGAGCTCGGAAGGGGCAGGGGAGGCCACCTTCCGGGGGGAAGGACGGGCACAAGTTGCGCCCTGTCCGTGACGAAAGGATCTATGGCATAGCCCGCAGCAACACCAGCATCGGTGTCGCATAACAGACCCCTGCAATTTGCATGGCACACCAACAATAGGCATGCAGTGCATTGAAATATCACCTGTATCGTGCTGGCAAATTGCTCCAGGAAAACAGGCCTTGGTCAAAAGACAACCCCGTGCGTACGGAAAACAAGGACACCGCTGTTTCCAGATCGCGGGCATCACGAACCCGCCACTGGCGCAGCTCGAAGGGGTGTTCAGTAAAGACCAGCATCAAGGACCCAGCAGCAGGATCATCCGCCATCACCAGCTCGATCTCCGCAACACCGGCAGCACGGCGTATATCTTTCAGAACAATATCAGGATCAGAGAAACGCGGATTCTTGCGCAGCAAAATGCCAGCCGGCGTTGAATCAAGGGGAAGATTGCTGACCTGCCCCACAGCATTATCAATAAAGACCAGCCACGTCCCGTCCGCGACAACCTTGATCTTTGACGGTGGGTCATAGGTAAGGTTCATCTTGCCCGGTCGCTGAATGGACACGGTGCCCTCACTGGAAGATCCATCACTGCTGATTTGAAGAAAGCGGGCCTGCATCGTGCGTACAGTCCCGAGCGTCTCCTCGGCTCGCTTCAGGAGTGCCGTTTCTTCCGCATTCGGACGGTAGGGAACCACACCGGACGAGGAAGCAGCAGCCAAGGCAGGGCACATGAAAACCAGAAAAGCAGCAACCAGAATACAGCGCCTAAAAAACAGCAGGGTCAAAGCCGGAAACTCCACGTTGCCTGTATAGCAGCCAAGAATTGACTTCACAGGTAACGGAGCATCAAGCCTGAGGCAAGGTATTCCGGAAGGACGAATGATCTGGAGACGAGCGTGTCTGTGGTGCAACACAAGACTGATCATCGGGAATGCTTTCGTCAGACCCACGACGCCGTTCCGCCAGTGCCACCATCAATGTTCCCAGTGTACGGGGATCAAGCCCCCTGCATATAACCATATTCGCGTCCCCCGAACGGGCCGGGATATCCCTGATCCCGGACTCTGAGCGGATACCCAACCAATGCACGCAGTGTAATTTTGGCCCTGAAAAATTGCAAACGATTTGCAATTGCATTTATCGACAAGGAACGATACAGTCACCTCGTTCACGATTCAGATGGGCCCATGTGGTGCGGACCGGTGCGGGTTTGGAAGGGCTGATCTGGATTGCTGAACCGGGTGATTATCAACCCGTCTCCTGTACCCCGGGTTCCGGCCCCTGCCTGTTGCCTCTCCTGCCGATGTGTCGCTCTCTCCCGACATTCCCGACATCGGCTCCCTGCAAGAAGCGAAGGGCAGGACCGGAACCCGGATACAACGCAGAAAAACCGGCCACCCCGACAATGTGACCAAGGCGCCAGATAAACGCATGTTGCACTTGAGGATGATAATGGATTGCATTAGATTCCAGGCAGGCGGTTTTCCCGATATCCATTGCGGATTGTCCTGAGATCAGTTGGTTAATGGGTATGGAGCGTCCCATTCATGTATGTGTGCCTTTGTAATGACCTGAAATGTCGCGATGTGCGGACCGCACGGGATTCAGGTGCCAGAACCCCCTCCCAGGTCTTCCGCGCACACGGGCTGCAACCCCGGTGCGGCAAGTGCATAGACTGCATGAGAGTGATCCTGGACGAAGGAAAGCAACAAACGCCGATGCCAAGGGCATCATGAGAACGCTTCTCAAGTTATTCCAAAAACTGGAAAAACATGTTCTCCGGCAGTAGTATTCGCGGCGACGGGAATCTTTGCTGTGGAGAGCACCATGAAGGGCGACAAAGAGATCATCAAGCACCTGAACAAGGTCTTGAGAAACGAACTGACAGCCATCAACCAGTACTTCCTTCACGCACGCATGCTACAGGACCAGGGGCTGGAGCGCCTGGGGCAGCATGAGTACCAGGAGTCGGTGGAGGAAATGCACCATGCCGACTGGATGGTAAAGCGGATCCTTTTTCTGGAAGGACTTCCGAACCTGCAGGACTTGGGCAAGTTGATGATCGGGGAGAATGTTGCGGAGATTCTTGCAAATGACCTGAAACTGGAGCACGGCGCCCGCAACGATGTTGTGGATGCCATTGTCGCCTGCGAGAAAGCGCGTGACTTCATTTC
Organism: Haematospirillum sp. 15-248; assembly: GCF_012102665.1. NCBI lineage: Bacteria > Pseudomonadati > Pseudomonadota > Alphaproteobacteria > Rhodospirillales > Novispirillaceae > Haematospirillum > Haematospirillum sp. 15-248. Next base: position 30,181 of record NZ_JAAVTF010000008.1, read on the forward strand.
GCGTGAGAAGCTGAAAGAAATCCTCGATGCCACCGAAGAGCATATAGACTATCTGGAGACTCAGATTTCCCTTCTGGAAAAGGTCGGTCTACAGAACTATATCCAGTCACAAATGGCCCCGGCAGACGGCGCAACATCCTGATCCTTTAATACAGATTGTCTCAGGAATATTCGCTTTCTGCACACTTTGGCCTATAGTCCCGGCGTGTCCTCAGTTGATCCGGAAAGTACGAGTTTCTGCCATGACATCTCCCTCTCGCCCCGGCCGTCCTGTTGTTCTATGCATCCTTGATGGCTGGGGGTACCGGCCCGAGCGTGACAACAATGCCATCGCCCTGGCTCATACGCCGGTATGGGACCGGATGCTGGCGGAATGTCCCGGCAGTCTTCTGGAAACTTCGGGGCTTGATGTTGGCCTGCCGGACGGCCAGATGGGCAACTCGGAAGTCGGGCATATGAACATTGGTGCCGGGCGGATCGTGATGCAGGATCTGCCCCGCATTGATGCCTGTGTTGCAGACAACGGCCTTGGCCACATGGAGTCTTTCGGTCGCTTTGTCAGCAAGGTTCGCCAGGGGAGTGGAACCGTTCACCTGATGGGGCTTCTCTCTCCCGGCGGTGTGCACAGCCATCAGGATCACATGGCAGCCCTTGCCGCAACACTGGGAGCAGAAGGACTGAAGGTCTGCCTGCACATTTTCACGGATGGAAGGGATACGCCACCCCGTTCCGCACGCGGTTTCATCGAAGCATTCCTGACCAAAACCCGTGACGTCCCCAACCTTTCCCTTGCAACACTGGGCGGGCGTTACTACGCCATGGACCGCGACAACCGCTGGGACCGTGTACAGCTGGCATACGACGCGATGGTATACGCAAAGGGCGAGCGTGCTCCCAATGCTGTCGCCGCGCTGGATGCATCGTATGCCGCCGCTGTCGGTGACGAGTTTGTGCGCCCGTGTGTTCTGGGCAACTATGCAGGCATGAAGGATGGCGACGGGATTCTGGTGGCCAATTTCCGGGCTGACCGGGCACGGGAGATAACGCGGGCCCTTCTGGATCCGGGGTTTGATGGTTTCAGCCGCGGGAATGGCCCCGCTTTCTCGGCTGCACTGGGTATGACCGAATATTCCAGGGCCCATACCGCCTTCATGGATACCCTGTTCCCGCCCGAACCCCTGTCCGACATCCTTGGGGAGGTCATTTCGCGCGCCGGGTTGGCACAGCTCCGCATTGCCGAAACGGAGAAATATGCCCACGTGACGTTCTTCCTCAACGGGGGCGAAGAAACCGTGTATCCCGGTGAGGACCGTATCCTGGTTCCCAGCCCCAAGGTTGCCACCTATGACCTGCAGCCGGAAATGTCTGCACCGGAGGTCACACGTCATCTGGAAGAGGCCATCCGTTCAGGACGCTATGACCTGATCGTCGTCAATTATGCCAATGGAGACATGGTGGGACATACAGGTATCCTGGAAGCCGCCATCAAAGCTGCCGAAGCTGTTGATGACGGGCTGGGCCGCCTGGAGCAGGCCATCCGTGACAGCGGGGGAACCATGATTGTCACGGCTGATCACGGTAACGCAGAATTGATGAAAGATCCTGAAACCGGAGAGCCTTATACCCAGCATACTGTCGGCAAGGTTCACGCTCTCCTGGTGAACGGGCCAAAGGCTGTGACCCGGCTTCGTGATGGCAGGCTGTCCGACCTGGCTCCCACGGTCCTTGCGTTGATGGGGCTACCCCAACCCGCTGCCATGACCGGACGCTGCCTGCTTGACCAGGAGGCAACCAACGCGACACGGGGCTCTGTGGCTTTTGGCTGAGAGACATAGCCCGGTCCGGGAGGTCATGCTGGTTTTTCGTATACTGCTCGTCTTTGCTGTCCTGTGCGCAACAGCCCCGCCGACCGGGGCTGCATCGCCTTCTGCATCCGAAAAAGAACTGAAGAAGCTGGAAAAACAGCTTCAGGAAAGCCGGGATCGTGAAAAACAGTTGGGCGAAAAAGCCAGCGGACTGGGAAAGGAACTGGAAACGCTGCGCGAAGAAATCGTTGCCGCCGCCCGTTCGGCACAGGACAACGAAGAACTGCTCTCGGCTCTGGAACGGCGCGTTCGTGACCTGGGTCAGAAAGAGAAAGACCTTCAGGCACACTTGGGAGACCGCGAAAGCCAGATGGCAACCGTTCTGGGCGGCCTGGAACGTCTGGCCATACGCCCACCGGAAGTTCTGGTCCTGCAACCCGGCCACCATGACGATACGATTCGAAGCGCTATCCTGCTGCGCGCCGTTATTCCCGAACTCCAGAAAAAAGCGGGGTCCCTGCGGAAAGAACTTGCAGGTCTGTCGACCATCCGGCGTGAATTGTCTACCCGACGCGCCGAACTGGCCACAGCACTGACCAAGCTGGACCGTCAACATGCCCGACTGGCAACACTCTACGCACGCAAGGCAAAACTGGCCGAAAGCACTGAAGCCGAGCGCAAGGCTGCCGCCAGTCGCGCCGAGCAACTGGCCCGGAATGCCGGGGATCTGAGAGATCTTCTGGCAAAACTGGAGGAAGACCGGCGCAAACGGGAAGCGGAAACAAAACGGCTGGCCCGGCTGGCCATGCCAAAACCGCCCGCACCGTCACCTGAACCCGGCCCGTCACTGGAAAGTCAGCGCGGCACAATGGCCTTGCCGGCGCGCGGACAAATTGTGATGCGCTACGGCGAAGAAACAGAAGAAGGTCTGAGTGCACGTGGTGTGACCATCCGGACACGCCCCGGAGCACAGGTAACTGCCCCGGCTACAGGAACAGTTGCCTTTGCCGGACCGTTCAGGGGATACGGGCTCCTCTTGATCATGGAGCATAGCGGTGGCTATCATGTCCTTCTGTCCGGTATGTCCCGTATCGATGCCGTTGTTGGTCAGAGCCTGCGCTCGGGAGAACCGGTCGGTATCATGGGGCCGGGTGACGGTACGCGGCTTTATGTGGAATTACGCCGGGATGGGCAACCGGTAAACCCCCTCCCTTGGCTCTCTGCTCGTAAAGGTTAGAACTGGCTGATGATGCGGAAGTCCCTTATTGCGGCGTTGGCCGTCCTGGTTCTGTCCCTGCCTGTGGGGGTGACACTGGTCTTCCCCTCGTTGCAGGCACAGGCTAAAGCCGACGCATCAACCTATCGTCTGCTTGATCTGTTCGGCACCGTCTTCGAACGTGTACGACGCGATTACGTCGAGGATGTCACTGACCAGCAGCTGGTGGAATCCGCCATCAACGGTATGCTGACCAGCCTTGATCCTCATTCGTCCTATCTGAATGCCGAAAGCTTCCGTGACATGCAGACCCAGACACGGGGGGAATTTGGCGGCTTGGGAATCGAGGTGTCGATGGAGAATGGCCTGGTCAAGGTTGTCTCTCCCATTGATGACACACCGGCCTTCCGGGCCGGGTTGAAGCCGGGTGACTATATCATACGCCTTGATGACAAACAGGTCCTGGGCATGACTCTTCAGGATGCTGTCGAGCATATGCGCGGCAAGGCCGGCAGTGAAATTGTGCTGACCATACGCCGGGAAGGACGTGACCCATTCGAGGTCAAACTGGTTCGTGATGTTATCAAGATCCGTTCGGCTCGCGCCAAGGCAGAAGGTGATATTGGCTATATTCGCCTGACAGCCTTCAACGAAAAAACATTTGATGCCATGCGGGATGGGATCGAGAAACTTAACAAGGATATCGGCCCTGACAAAATCCGTGGCTTTGTGCTGGATCTTCGCAATAACCCTGGCGGTCTTTTTGACCAGGCTATCGCCGTATCGGATGCTTTCCTTGATTCCGGCGAAATTGTCTCTACCCGGTCGCGCCGGAGTGATGATACCCAACGCTATAATGCGCAGAAGGGCGACCTGACCGGGGGGCTTCCCATGGTGGTCCTGATCAATGATGGCTCTGCCTCATCCTCGGAAATCGTTGCCGGGGCCCTGCAGGACCATCACAGGGCCATTGTGGTCGGAACCCGCAGCTTCGGAAAGGGATCGGTCCAGACGGTCATTCCGCTGGCCGGGCACGGCGCCATGCGTCTAACAACCGCGCGTTACTTTACCCCCTCCGGCCGTTCGATCCAGGCCGTCGGGATCGAGCCTGACATCGAGGTCAACGCCAGCTCCCACCCGGTGCGCAGCCGCAGTGAGGCCGACCTGCCCAATGCACTCAGCAACCCGGATGAGAAAGTCAACAGAAGCAAGCGCTCAACATCACAGCCGGACCTGGCGGATGAGAAAGCAGGGCAGGCAGCTCCCCACGTCGGCGTAGCCCAAGGCAAACCCGAGGAAGACCTGCAGCTGGCACGGGCCCTGGATATCCTGAGAGGGGTTGCACTCGAACGTCAGAAACAAACACGGCTCCAATAGCCTGTAATGCCGGGCAGTAAGGATTTCGTTAGGGGTTATCTGATTACTGTTTGACGTCGGGCTACTCTTGCCCGGAGTCCTGACTTCTGGGGAATGGCGTGGCGTTTTCGTTGAAATCGCTGTTCGGCGGCAAAAAGGAATCGGCAGACAGTTCTGGCGAGGAGGATCTGCCATTTCGCCCGGAGCCGGAAGAAATACCGGAGTCAGAAGTACGGCGTATCGAAGAGGAAAAGAAGCCGAAGCCTGGCCTTCTGGACAAAATTCTGGGTAAGGGAAAAAAGAAAAAAAAGGGAAAAAAGGGCAGCAAGGGGGATGAGGCCAACACAGCGGGTGAAGGGGCTGATCCCCTTGACAACCCTGCCCTTCTGGCCCTGATTGCCTCGGAAGTTGCTGATCTCCCCCCTCCGGAAACATCCGGGGATGATGGAGCCGCAGCAGCACCGGGTTCTGCTGCGGCTCCTGGTCCATCTCCAGCTGATGCCGTGATGCCTGACGACGAAGCCGCAGGCATGGATGATGGCGCCGGCATTGAGGATGAAGGTGGCGGCCCCGATCTGGATGACTTTGATTTACCACCGGTCCTGTCTGGCCCGGACAGGGCAGAGCAGGACTGGCGCAATCGCCAGAGGAAGCAGGCCCTGGTCGGGTCCGTTCTGGCCATACTGCTTCTAGGCGGGGGAGGTGGAGCTTTGTGGTGGTTCATGCAGCCAAAACCACTTCCGCCGGAGGTTGACCCCGGGCTGGTTGTCATCAATGAAAAGGGTGAAGCTGTTGCTGTCCCTGCGCCAGAGCCTATGGCATCGGGCGACAAGATCAGCCTCATGATGCCTCCCCCTCCACCAGCCAATCCGGAACCGCTTCCAGAGCCAAAACTGGCCGAGGGCGCATCGGATCCATCCGCAGAACGCTCCAAGAACCGACGTCCATGGCTGGCCGGGGACGGAACACAACCGCTGCCGACAGATCAGGCTGCGCCCCCACCCCCTGCACAGACAACAGAGGCTGGAAAGACTGAGTCTGCCGATAAACCAGCCGAACCCACACCTCCACCCCCGAACGAAACAGCCGCCGCACCGGCTGTTGAAACAGCACAGCCCCCTCCTGCTGCACCAAAAGCACCCGAGCCCGCAAAGACTACGGTTATTGCCGGACTGCCTCCATTCCGGGACCCGGTTCTTCCGGAACCCCGCAAACCAGGACAGGCGATGCCAAGCTATGCGGCCATTCCGGTAAACAAGGGCGATCCGAAAGGACTGGAACCCGCACCGGATCCAAGCCTGATCAGGACATCCCGCTTCGGCTCCCTCCCCATGATCAGCAGCGAGGGAAAAATGCCGTGGAAGGTTTATCGCAGACCTGCACCCGACACCAAGGGACCCAAGATCGGGGTTGTGATCGGGGGGCTTGGCCTACACCCGGAAGCGACGGAAACAGCCATCACCAAACTGCCGCCTGACATTACGCTCTCGTTCAGCCCCTATGCCCCGCAGCTTGAGAACCTGGTGCAGCGGGCTCGCTCCTATGGGCACGAGGTCATGCTGGATCTCCCCATGGAAGAGCAGACCTTTCCTTCGGCAGACCCCGGTCCCCTTGGTCTGCTGACAGCTCTGCCACCGTCCGAAAACCTGACGCGCCTTGAGATGGTCATGGGCAAAGCAGGGGGATACGTCGGGCTTCTGGGACGTCCCGGTCACTTTACCGGCTCGGGCCTGCCGATGCAGGCCATTCTCGATGCCTTGGGGAAATCCGGAATCCTGTATATTCAGGCCGGCATGCCCCCTGCCACAGACAGTCCTGACAATAAGGGCAATTTGTCAGGCTATCGCAAGGACACAGGCCCTGTGGCGGTCTCTGACCTGACCATAGAAGCCCGTTCCTGGCGTTCTTCTGTCGATGCACGTCTTGAATATGCCGCCCACATGGCCAAGACACGCGGCACGGCGCTGGTTGTCCTGTTCCCGTCCCCCCTGACCTTCGAACGCCTGATGGCCTGGAACAAGGGGCTGGCAACCAACGGAACCCGGCTGGTTCCCGCAACCGCTGTGGTCAACACGTCGGCAAGCTGATAGGGTCGTCCGTCTTTTGTTCCCCCCTGAAGGGTGTTGACCACTGATGACCCCGTCCCTGAAAACAGATCTCCCCTGGCGTCCCTGTGCCGGCATCATGCTTGTAAACCAGCGCAACGAGGTTTTTGTCGCACGGCGCCTTGATACGGAACAAAACGCCTGGCAAATGCCACAGGGAGGTATAGATCGCGGTGAAGACCCACGGGACGCAGCCCTGCGCGAATTGAAGGAAGAAATTGGTACCAACAGGGCTGAAATCATTGCAGAGATGGAAGAGTGGGTCCGCTATGACCTGCCCGATGACCTGATCGGAAAGGTCTGGAAAGGACGCTGGCGGGGACAGGAACAGAAATGGTTCCTGATGCGCTTCACAGGACACGACCGTGACATTTGTCTGGATACGGAACACCCGGAATTTTCAGACTGGCGATGGGTGCCGCTTCGCGATGTCCCCGACCTTGTTGTACCCTTCAAGCAAGCTATCTATCGCCAAGTCTGCGCCGCATTTGCCCCGCACCTGGCCTGATCCCGGAGAGACGTCAGAACATCCGGATCAGGCGCTGTAGATAATCCTGCTCCTGACGATCCAGATTGCCCTCGGCAGCACGCCGTCGCAGCTCCTGCAGAAGGTCACGCGCCCGGGTGCGTTCCGGTTTGGTCGGGACCTTCTCACCATGAAGGGTCATGCCTTCACCGGGACGTCCTGCCGGATCCAGCCCCCCTGCCCCCGCAGGAGCCGGCAAGAGGCCAATTGTCTGCCCCAGGTTCTGCATCATGGTTTGTGAAACATCACGACGGGCCTGACGCAGGGCATCCAATGCCTCCCCCTGAGCCTGCTGTCCCAGATCAGGACGGGATTCACCCAGCGCACGGGATGCCGTATCCATATGATCCCCGGCAACACCGAACCATTCCGGAACCGAACCGGTTTTCCGACCGACCTGCCCGCCCAGTGCCCGCAACTGACCACGCAAGCTTTCCTGCCGCCCCGCCAACTCTGCAGCAGGGAAAGTCCAGAACCCGGAATGGCGTGCTACAGACGGCAGGGCTGTCCCCTCTGCCATTGTGGAAAAGGTATCTTCCAGAAGTTGCTCCTGGCCCCGGACAAGACGGTCAAACCCGGTCATGATATCCCTCATGTCCCGCAGCTCGCCGGATGCCGACGAAAAGCGCGCATTCCGTAATCCGGAGAGCACAGCATCAACATGCTCGGCCAGGGCACGTGCCGCATCCTGTGCCCCCAGGCGGGTCAGCTCTTCCAGTTCAGCCAGCATTTTCTCCAGGGCAAGGTCACCGGCCTGAATATTTGGGCCAAGGGAGTCCGCCAGTGCATCAAGCTCATCCAGAGACAATCCACCACCACGACCGACGATATCCTGTAACAAGGATACCAAGGCACGACGGACCGCGTTTATAGCATCCGCCACCGCCTTGGGATCCCCTGTCGCATTAAGAAGATCCAGCCTGGCTTGTTCCAGCTGGGTTCGTGCATTGTCGATGGTGCCATCCTCTATCCGCAAAGCCAGGTTCCAGAGAAGATCAGCCACAGACCCAGGTGGATGCACAGCAAAAGAAGGTGACAAACGCAACGCAGCAATCCGCAACCCAAGAAAGACTACAGGATCATGACCAAAATCATCCGGCCTGAGGGACAAGTCATCAAGGCGTCTCCAGACCTCTGCTTTCTGTGCAGGTGACCCCGTGAAAAGAACCTTGCGGGCCGACGCCAGAAGGGCCGCGACCGGATGCGTGAACTGCCGCTCTGGCAAATGCGTTGCATACCAGTCTGAAGCTGCTGTGTGGCTGGCCCCGTCAGAAACCAACACCCTGACCTCAACATCCTGACCGGCCCAGGGGTGCCCAGCAAGATCCAACAGAACGGCGGTATCAACATGGGGCGAAGGCAAACCGGGAACAGGAAGCGGATAGGAACGGGAAACAAAGTCCACATCCCTTTCCTGCTCCCCCGGACGACGCAACTCAAGGCGGGCCTCTGTCACGCCGTAGTCATCAGACGCAGCAACATGCAATGAAAGACGGGGGTCCGGACCATCCGGTGTCGTGGCCGCGACAAGGGGTCCTCCTGCAACAGACGGCGGCGCATCCGGAATAATGGCCAGCTGCTGCCTGGCGCTATACCACAGCCCGCGCCGTATCCGGAGTTCAACACCAGATCCGGCATCATCCGTTACAAGAGCAGTCATGCGCGCTGTATCATGACCACTGTCCTCAAAAGGAACAGGGGTATCACCAAGATATCCGGTCGGCAGACCGGGGCCATGAACCAGGACCAGAAGGGAACTTCCATCCGGAACATCAAGCCTGCCCCCATCCATAACCCGGCGAACAGAGGGCAACCGGGTATACTCCGGGGGGGTTATCCAGATCTCGGCACTCATGGATCCGGTCAAGGATGGTGTCAGAGCCGCAGACAGACGGTCTGCGAACTGGTGGCCAGAGACAAACAGACCAACCGCCAGGGCCAGGACAGGAACCGCCCGGACAGCAAGCGGATCACGGTCAGCGATATGGGGGGCAGGCCAGGATACCTGCAAGAACCCGGCTTCAAACAGCATCTGCCGGTGATGCCTCTGCCAGAGTTCATGTGTTGCAGGATCAAGCACAACAAACGGGCGATCACACAGGGCAGTCAGAGGCCGGGCGGTATGCCCACGCTCCAGGCGATGCAAAGCATCCCATATGTCTGGACAGCAAAAACTGGACAGTCCGTACCATAGAGCAAACGCCAGAATGACCAAAAACAGGATGAACGACACCAAGTGCCAACCGGTTCCGGAAACCGGTATTCCCCCCAGAAGGGACAGGGCGATAAATCCGAGAACGACAGACCAGGGTATCCACAAGGCCTGCCACAGACGTTCCCAAAGCAGGAAGAGCCAGGACAGGAACAGCCGCCATTGCAGGATGCGGGGCAGAATCAGCAGGGGCATCATCATGCCCCCAGTTTACGGGGCCATCCATCAAGGACGAAGACAGCGCAGGCACGCTGTCACAAACAAGGCCATCACAAGGGGCCTGGATCCTGAAAAATAGCGGAATATCAGGGACTGAGCCGATATCCCCCTTCTTCGGTCAGTAACAGGGTTGTCTCGCCGCTGACAGGTTCAATCTTTTGACGCAGCCGGTAGATATGAGTCTCAAGCGTATGAGTACTGACAGCGGCATTATATCCCCACACCTCATGCAGCAGGGTTTCCCGGTCCACCGCCCGCCCCTGCCGGTATAGATATTTGAGGATTGCAGCTTCTTTTTCTGTCAGGCGAATCTTCCGCCCTGAAGCTTCTTCCAACATCTTTGACGCAGGCACAAAACGATAAGGGCCAACAGCAAACACAGCATCATCAGACTGACGGTGCTGACGCATATGCGCCCTGAGACGGGCCAGCAACACAGCCATACGGAACGGCTTGGTCACGTAGTCGTTGGCTCCGGCTTCCAGGCCCGTTACCGTGTCGTATTCACTATCAAGACTTGTCAGCATAATAATGGGGCAGCGCACACCTTCTGCCCTCAACTGGCGACAGACATCACGCCCGTCCATATCCGGAAGGCCCAGGTCCAGCAAAATAAGATCCAGCGGAACGGGGGAGGATGTCGCGGCACAGATCGCCTCACCCCCTGAAGCCGCTTCGGTTACAGTGGCAATATCGTCCTGGTCCTGAAGCTGCATCGCAAGAGTGCGCCGCAGAACCACATCATCATCAACAAGGAGTATAAAACGGCCATCGGCCATGGGCGGACACTCCTCTGCCTCAAGACAACACGCTACAAATACGGGGGTAACCGGGGAAAAATTCCCGCCAGTGCAAAAACACTGTCTTTTCACAACGCCAATACTGTCCTATCTACCATCGGGAAGCGCGGACGCCAAGCCCGTGACACTTTCTTCTACGAACCGGGTCATCCATGACCGGACCCGATAGTCAGGATTCCGACATTCCAGCATGACCAGACCCGTCCCACCCGCCAGCTCCCCACCACCATCTGCCCTTGTAGCGGTGGATCGTGTTGTTGCCGAATTCCGGCGTGGTGGCACTGTTGTCCTGACAGACCTTACGGGGAAGGGTCTGCTGATCCAGTCAGCCGAAACCCTTACAGAAGAAAGCCTGGAACGCTTTGGTCATCTGACAAACACAGCGCCAGCTCTTCTGATGACAGGCCGGCGGGCAGAAGCTCTTGGATACGAGGCAACAGACGCGCCGGTCATAGCGTTCCGGCCCCCCGTCCCTCTTACGGTCGATCAGGTGACCATGCTTGGTGATCCCGTACACGGAACAGACCGTACCGGGCCGACAATGGCATGTACTGCGGACTCCATGCGTCCAGGTGCCCCGGAAGGTCTGGAACACGCTGCCGTCCTTCTGGCCAAGATTGCACGCCTGCTGCCTGTCGTGGTGGCCACATCTCTGCCCGGGCATACTGACATACGACACTGGGCTGCCGAGCGCGACCTTCTGACCGTTGATAGTGCCCACATCCTGTCCTACCTGCCGACAGCAGCCCGTAGTCTGCGCCCGGTCGGGGATGCCCGGGTTCCGCTGCAGGGTGCCGAGAACACCCGTATCGTAGCCTTCCGCCCGGCTGATGGTGGAATCGAGCATCTGGCCATCATCATAGGAAACCCGGATCCGGAGCAACCAGTACTGGTCCGTCTGCACTCGGAATGTTTCACCGGAGATCTGCTGGGGTCGCTGCGTTGTGACTGTGGCGACCAACTGCGCGGGGCTATCGATGTTATCGCCCGCGAGGGGAGCGGGGTTCTTCTGTACCTGGCACAGGAAGGCCGGGGTATTGGCCTGGTCAACAAGCTGCGTGCCTATCATTTGCAGGACCGTGGGTTTGACACCATGGATGCCAACGGGCAGCTGGGATTCCATGATGATGAGCGCCTGTTCCTGCCTGCCGCCGAAATGCTTCTGCAACTGGGCTTCAGCCGTGTTCGCCTGTTGACAAACAATCCCGACAAGGTTGCCGCACTGGCCCGTCATGGCATCCGTATTGATGAACGTGTGGCCCATGTCTTTGCCAGCAACGTGCACAACCTGTCCTATCTGCGAACCAAAGCCGAAAAAGGTGGGCACATCCTCTAGAACCGGGCGGCACATTTTGCCGACTGACACGAACAGTCCACGACGCGACGCCGCGCGGCAAGGCGATCTGAGCAAAATGGCATAATCGTTGCATTGCCCAAGGGCAGAATACTGTCAGGACAAGGCAAACAGGACCATGCCCGTCAGTCCGTATGAAGGATGGAACAACGCCCCCTATCTGCCGGGTATCAGCATGGAACCCGGGGGGGGAACTGTCGCCACAAGCGCCTCAGCCGAGACGGACGAGAATCCTCTGTCTTTCTGGGATTTCCTGGACGTCGTGAATCCGCTGCAGCACATACCAATTGTTGGAAGTCTTTACCGGGAATTGACCGGAGATACAATTCGGGGTGAAGCAAAACTGGCCGGTGGGGCCTTGTTCTTCGGCCCGATCGGGCTTGGTCTTGCCGCCCTTGATGTCGGGGTAGAAGAAATTACAGGTGCCCCGATCGATGAACACGTCGTAGCCATGTTCAATGGCGAAGATGCGGGGCAAAACGCCATCAGGAACAAGAAGAAAGCAGAGACCCGGGTTGCATCTGTCACGGAAGAGACTGTACCCCCGGCCGAGGCAGGAAATGAAGCGGTCTCTTCATCCACCCCAATCCCGGAGCCTGCAGCAACACAAACCGTCACCGAACCATCAATGGCCGCAGCCGATGCAACCGCAATCATCACCCCCCTGCGCATGTTTCCTGCCCATCCAGCCACAGCCGTCATGCCAAAAGCATCCAGACCGATTACACCATCACGGATTCCGGCATCGACCATCCGACCGATGGGTGAGGTTTCCTCCATGACGGCCCTGGAGCAATTGGTACGCGAATCATCACACCTTGCACCAACACCAGAACGGCAAACCATACCCCAACACAACACGGACCAGAAAGAGACGTCAGCCACAAAGCACGAAGACAATAATGGAGACAAGGGAGACAACAAGGCCCAGCAGCGCAAAGCCCTTGAAGCCCAGGGCCTTGTATCCTTGCCCACAACGCCTCCTGTACCGGTCAGCCTGCTACAATCGGGAATCCCCGCGCATGGAACGGGCACTGAAATACCCGCCCTGCACAAGGCCAGCGAGGCCTACCGGAAGGCAAACCAACTCCCCCGATAAAAACAAAACGGTATCAGTCGCGCTTTACCATCGGACCAACCGGCCCACCGCCAAGGACATGGAAATGCAGATGCGGTACCTCCTGATGCCCATTCGCACCAACATTCGAAACCACACGATAACCGCTGTCACGAACCTTGGTCAGGGCTGCCACTTTCTCGATGGCACGAAACAGGGCGGCGATTTCCACATCCTTGCCATCGGCAGCCATTTCGTTGACGGATCGATAGGCACCCTTGGGGATGACCAGTACATGAACCGGGCGGGCTGGATTGACATCGTGGAAGGCCAGAACATGATCATCTTCATAGACCCGGTTGCAGGGAACCTCGCCACGCAGGATACGGGCAAAAATATTACCGGAATCGTAACTCATCGTTGTCTCCTTGCGTCACCGGAACAAACATGAAAAGCATGGCACCAAGTGCGCTTATAACGGGCGTGCCTTCTTCCCGTCGATGCCATCTTCACCGAAACGATCCTGCATGGCCTGCCATACATCGGACGGAACAATACCGCAGTCTGACCACAGGACCAAAAGGTGATACAGCAGATCCGCACTCTCACCGACAACGTCCTCACGGCTTTCCACCAGTGATGCGATAGCAATTTCCACTGCTTCTTCACCGACTTTTTGGGCTATTTTCTTGCGACCCTTCGCATAAAGCCTTGCTGTGTGGGAACATTCCGGATCAGCATCCTTCCGGCTGTTGATCAGGGCAAACAAGTTCTCCAGAATATCCGGGCTGCCTTCAGCCATTGCACGCATGTCCTTGTATACATATCCCGAACCCTGCACACCGCCCGGGCAGCAGGGCTCTATCACGAAGCCGCAATGTTATACGTACCGTACCGGAAAAGCGAGAACCGGCAGATCGTATCCACCGCTCTGGCACTATAGCCCTGCAAAAGATCCTTGAGATTGTTTGTGAAAGACGATACTTCTATCATCAATTATAGATACGGGGCATAACGTGCGATACAAACTGCTGGCAATGATCGCAGTGGCCGGTCTTGCTGGCTGCGTGGACGGGATCAAGGTTGACAAGGTTCCCTACGCCAACGCTCCCCCTTTTCCTGAAGATGCAGTCCTGGCTCCCATTCGTTTCCACAAGGGAACAATCCGTGTGCGCCGGGGCAGCCTGATCGGGGGATACCGCATGGGGTTGGAATGCGTGGACGGTGGACGACAGATCCACTGGACTGGTGATGCAACAAGCCGCAAAATAAAAAGCCTTGAATTCAACGATATGTTCCATGAACAGTTCAGCATGGCCGGCTATACCGTAACCGGCGATCCTGCAAACCTGTTCGGGGATCGGATCGGCAACATGCCCCGGGCTGCCTATCTGGTATCCGCACAGATCGAGGACATTCGCTTCAACCTGTGTGACACCCTCAATCTATGGACAGGCAGCAGGCTGGACGCACAAAGCGGATCCGGAACTGTTCGCGTGTACTGGCAAGTCCTTTCCGTTGTGGAACGAAAAATCGTGCACGAGGACAGGACATCCGGGTTCTTTTCATTAAGGGCACCCGTTGTTGACGCGGCTGCCGTTCTGGTGGCAGAGGCGTTTGCACAGGCTGCCGGCAACTTTGCCGCCAGTGAAGGGATGCGTCGTCTGGTGATGGCTCCGCGACCAACCCGCAGCAGCACACTGGCTGCAAAAACCGGGGACGAGATATGGCTGCCATCGGTTTCTCTCTTTGATACACCGCTGGATCAGCATGTCGAGGGCGTACGCCGGTCTGTTGTCACGGTCGACAACGGGACTGACCATGGATCAGGCTTTTTTATCGCCCCGGATCTGATCCTGACCAATTACCACGTTGTGGAAGGAATGGACGTTGTACGTATTACACTGAACACCGGACGAACATTCTCCGGTGATATCGTCCGTTATGACGAAGCACGGGACGTCGCCCTGATACAGGTCGAAAAAGCGGGGCATCTGCCCCTGCCAATCCGGCAAAGCCAAGCCCGTATAGCAGAGGCTGTTTATGCCATTGGCACCCCCCGCAGCCGGTCCATGGCCGGAACCATCAGCCGCGGAATCATCAACCGGTTTGGGAATAATACCCATGGTCTCCAGCGCATTCAGGCCGATGCGAATATTCATGGTGGTCATGCCGGCGGCCCATTGCTTGATGCCTCTGGCAATGTCATCGGCATCAGTGAAAAACCGGGAAAACTGTCAAGCGGACTGAATTTCTTCATTCCCATCCGGGATGCCCTGCAACACCTGAACCTGAAAATTCGTCACCCCAATGATACGCGTCAAGATGGGTGGGACGACGGAGACCTGCAGGTACCAGATTTCTGACAGGAGAGACCCTTGATTCCCAGAATCCAGCGCGCAAGAAGATAATTAACCCCGATGACCAGAACAGCAGCATAAAAAACATCGGAGAAAAAGTGCCCACCCTGCAGGATCCGCACCAGGCCTACAACCGATCCGGCCAAAAAGGTCGTCAGGAAAACTCGCCCTCTCCACCGCAGGGGAACCACAAAGGTCAGTGCCGTCATCCAGAATCCAAGTGCGCCATGACCAGAGACAAAGGAACAGTTTGAAATACACTGGTCTGTCACCAGGAACGGCGGGGTAAACACACTGTCACCACCAAATTCCATAATCTGGCGAGGACGGGCACGACCCCAGTTCTCCTTGAACAGAACATTGGCCAGAAGCCCCGGACCGGTTGCCAGACTGATCACCAGATAGGCGCAGACCCGCCCGGTCAACCAAGACAAAGGGCGGTGACACAGACGCAAAATACCCCATAAGCACACAAGAAAAACAACCCCACCAATCAGAAGGCGGGGAAAATCCTTGCGAACAAACTCGGGTACGGGATCGTGGGCCAGGAACCACCCGTCGGACGGTGTCCAGAACAGCCCGCTGATGCCCAGATCAATGCCCGGAAAAGTCCAGAAAACAGCTGCGGACAACAGAAGCCAGGACAGGTGCATCCCAGCGCGCCAAACGTATGACGCCCGCACCTTCATGGCCCATATCCCAGAAAATGGTCCACATACCAAGCCGACAGCTCCAGCGTCCCTCCAGCCACCCCGGCAGAGCGGAACACAGCCACAGGCTCAACAGATTGGAACCGCTGGTACAGCACGCTCGGATCATGGCGGGTCACATACAGGAAGCGACCACCCGGCACATCAGGAAGCGGCATGGTCAGTTCATAGTGATTGTGCACAACATCACCGGGGTGCCACATGAAGCTGTCCCAGGCCAAGGGACGGGCGTAATACAAAAGTGTTGCCATGGTCTTGCGGTCATCAAACAACAACGGACGCTCGGGGTTCTGTGCCTTCAGTTCACGAACCCAGCGACCGGCATCGTCCCACCCACGCACGCGCTTCTGGAGATCCAGGGCCGGGGGAACCCTCACACCAAAGGCTGCTGCCAGACTGTCTGCGTTATAGACCAGGGACGCGACCAGAACATGGAGCACAATCGATGCCCGCAGGACCCACGCGCGGGATCCTGTCCCCAGGCACCAGGACACAACAAGAGGAACCGCAGCAACAAAAGCCGGGGCAGCCCAATTTGCATTGGCCCGCGATATCAGGGCCTGCACAGACATGATCACAAGAACCGGCACAACGAAAGCCGCCAGGAAGCGAAAACGCCAATCCACGTGCAAGCGTGACCGTGCGGGAACACAAAGGGCAAGCACCAGAACCGCCAGCAGGAGCGGACCAAAAACCCCTGCCTGGGAAGCCAGGAATGCAACCATGTTCAAAGGATTGAAGACATCGACACCAAGGTTCACATTATCCCCGGTATGCCGATAGCTGGCCATCCCGTGCGCCAGATTCCACCAGATGTTCGGCGCATAAAAAGCCGCCCCGAGAACCAGAGCACCCCACAATCCGGGAGACCTCAGGAACCGACGCCAAGGCGCATGCCACAGCAGGGCCAGGACAACCGAGACAATGAAAAAGACCATCGCGTACTTGGACAAAAGGCCAAAGCCAAGACCAAGACCGACAGCCAGCCACCACCAGGCAGACCCGCCCGTTACAATGCAAGCCAACCCCAGAAGAGACAGCGCCCAGAACATCAACAGGAATGCATCGGTTGATACCAGCATCGATGACAGGGAAACCGCCGGCAGAGTGATATAGATCACCGCACTCCAGACACCAACTACACGACGTCCGGCATTGTCATCCGCATGGTCGCGGTCAAACAGGACAAACCCGACTCCATACACCAGAAGCGCGGTCACGGCATGGGCCAATGTCGCCCCGATCCGGACCCATGGCTCGGAATCGCCGCCAAGGCTGGTCGTCAGGGCAATAACCCAGGCAATAAACGGCGGTTTGGAGAAATAACCAAATGCCGGATCAGTTGACCAGCTCCAATACTGGGCTTCGTCAAACGACAGGTTAACCGGCGTCCCGAACAACTGGAACAAACGCCACACGGTAACAGCCAGAACAACCGTCAACGCAACCCGGAATGCAGGGGAAGACCAGCCGTTCCGACAACAGGACTCACGTGTCATGACAGGTTCAACCATCTTCCTGATGCAACAGGGTTGCTGTCCCAAGCAAAAGCGTCACCAGCGTTGGTGTCCAGGCTGAAAGCCACAGGGGCACCGCTGATGACAACCCCAGCGCAAGGGACAACCTGGTGAAAAAGTAAAGGACAAAGCCAACCCCGACAGCACCAAGAATACGGGACAAACCCCGACCGGAGCGTAAATCAGGGTCCAGCGAGAATACAGCCGCCACAATGACCATGGCGCACAGCAAAACCGGCGATGCCAATAGGCCATGCAGGTGCATCCAGTGACGCTGGGCCGAGAACCCCGATGTTTCAAAGAAGCGTATAAAACCCGGCAAATCCCAGAACGACAGGGTTTCCGGGCTGGCAAAGTTTTCCTGGACACGGGCAAGGGTCATCCCCGTCGGCAGGCGCACCTCATCCATGCGGACACCGGGATGATTGGGCTCCATGATCCAGGCATCCCGGAGGATGAAGGCACGGTCCTTCATCGCGCCCTGACCTGCATCGATGCGACGGTACAGGACCCCATTGGAGTCAAGCATGATGAACATCAGATCGCGCATATGCAAAACATCGCCATCCTGACGGACGTGCCCGGCATGCACAACCGTCTGCCCTCCGTCCGTGACAGGTTCACGCAGCCACATGCCTGATTCTGAAAGATTGAATGCACCAGCCCGGGCAGGCATCCAGACCTCGTCAAGGCGCTTCTCATAACTTCGGTAAAGAGCGGACGAAAGCGGATTGACCGCTGTTACATCCAGGACTCCGACAACAGCAGCACATAGAACCATCGGGGCCAGAAACTGCCAGACCGAAACACCCGATGCGCGAATAATGATCAGCTCATGGCTGCGGCTGAGCCGCCACATGGCAATCATACCTCCCACCAGAACGGCAAAAGGCAGAACCTGATGGGCCATGGTCGGCAGTTTCATGAGGGACAGGCTGAACAAAACGGTCGCCCCCGCATCGCGCCCGGCAGCACGCCGCAAAAGCTCCACAAAATCAAGCATCAGGATCAGCGCAAGAATAACAGTCAGCGTCCCCAGCAACGCCATTGCAAAATGGCGCCCGATATACAGGAACAATGTGGTATGGAGACGCAGCACTGACTTCCTTTCCCGTGACAAGAATGCGGGGTTGGCAATAAGTTTGTCTAAAACCAACCGGACCGGGTCCACCGTGGCCCTTGGCCGTTATACCCTCTCACAGCCCCCGGGGACATGACGAATGGTACAGCTTACGTGCATCTATACCCGTAGCGGCGACAAGGGCAAGACCTCACTTGGAAACGGGACACGGGTTCCCAAGACCGACGCACGGGTCGATGTATGCGGAACCATCGACGAGGCCAACTCTGCGCTCGGGATTGCCCGCCTGTATTCCTCAGGGAATCAGGCCGCATTTTTTGACAGCATACTGGGCCGGATTCAGAACGACCTGTTCGATCTTGGGGCTGACCTGTGCATGCCTGAAAGTGATCCGCCAATACAAGCCCTGCGCATAACCGATGAACACGTAGAGCGACTGGAGCGAGAAATCGACCAGATCAATGCAGGGCTTGTCCCCCTGCAATCTTTTGTCCTGCCCGGTGGATCACCAATGGCCGCGCACCTTCACATGGCCCGAACCATTGTGCGAAGGGCAGAGCGACTTATCGTTGGCCTGTCCCTGCGCGAGACCATCAACCCATGCACCCTGTCCTATACAAACCGCCTGTCCGATCATCTCTTCGTCCTGGCCCGCCACGCGAATGTGGAGAAAAATGGCGATGTCCTGTGGATCCCCGGGGCCAATCGCCAAAATGAAACAGATCACAAGGACCGTTGAGCGGGGAGCACGGAACAAACCCTTGGCGCGTGGACAGAACAGGCGATAGAGTGTCTGGCCCTGCAAGGAAATACCGGACATCGTGTGCCCGGCATGTTCCAGGCAGAGGGGGCAGAAAACAGACCGAAGGCGGAGCAGGGAAGAGCAGATGAAAGTCCTTGTGGCAGTAAAGCGGGTCGTGGACTACAACGTGAAGGTTCGCGTCAAGACAGATGAAACCGGCGTTGAGTTGGCCAACGTTAAAATGTCGATGAACCCCTTCGACGAAATTGCGGTGGAAGAAGCAATCCGGATGAAGGAGGCTGGCACCGTGACCGAGATTGTTGCCGTCTCTCTCGGGGTTGCCGCCTGCCAGGAAACGCTGCGCACCGCCATGGCCATGGGGGCAGATCGCGCCATCTTGGTTCAGACAGACGTCGATCTTCAGCCCTTGGCCGTTGCCAGGGCATTGAAGGCTATCGTTGATCGTGAAAAACCGGATCTTGTGCTGGTCGGGAAACAGGCCATCGATGACGACAGTAACCAGACCGGACAAATGCTGGCCGCCATGACCGGGTGGCCGCAAGCAACCTTTGCATCAAAAGTAGAGCTTACCGGCAAAAAGGCCAAGATCACGCGGGAAATTGATGGCGGACTGCAGACCATTGAAACAGCCCTGCCTGCCGTGATCAGCGTTGACCTGCGACTCAACGAGCCGCGCTACGCCTCTCTTCCCAACATCATGAAGGCCAAGAAGAAGCCGCTTGAAACCCTGACGCCCGAAGATCTTGGCATTGATGTTTCTCCCCGGCTGAAAGTGCTGAAAGTAACCGAGCCTCCCAAGCGCCAGGCTGGCATAAAGGTTGCGGATGTGGCCGAGCTTGTCGGCAAGTTGAAGACCGAAGCAAAGGTGATCTGACATGGCGGTCCTGGTTATTGCCGAACACAACAACACTACCCTGAAGGACGCAACCCTGCACACCGTCTCTGCCGCCACGAAGGCTGGCGGTGATATCCATGTTCTGGTTGCAGGCGCGGGATGTGCCGCAGTCGCACAGGCAGCATCCCGTATTGCAGGCGTCACAAAGGTTCTGATAGCCGATGCCCCCTGCTACGCCCATGCGATGGCTGAACCGCTTGCGACGCTGATCCATTCCTTGGCCGGGGGATACACCCACATTTTGGCACCCGCCACCACATCGGGGAAAAACATCATGCCACGGGTCGCCGGCCTGAGTGACGTGGCAATGCTGTCTGATATATCTGCCGTCATCAGCCCGGATACCTTTGAACGACCCATCTATGCCGGCAATGCCATGGCAACCGTGCAAAGTAGCGATGCGCTGAAGATCATAACCGTCCGCACCACATCTTTCGACGCAGCGTCCCCGGAAGGCGGGAATGCTGGTATAGAGACCTTGACGCCGGGTGAAGATCCCAATCTGTCCACATTCCTGGGGGAAGAGCTGTCCAGCTCGGCCCGGCCGGAATTGACATCGGCCCGCGTGATTGTTTCGGGCGGGCGCGGCATGAAATCAGGCGAGAACTTTAAGCTGATTGAAGCTGTAGCCGATCGGCTGGGCGCCGCAATCGGAGCATCACGCGCCGCGGTCGATGCCGGATTTGTCCCCAATGATCTTCAAATCGGTCAGACCGGGAAAATTGTGGCACCGGAGCTTTACATAGCCGTTGGCATTTCCGGGGCCATCCAGCACTTGGCCGGCATGAAAGATTCCAAGGTCATTGTTGCCATCAACAAGGACGAGGATGCACCCATTTTCCAGGTTGCTGATTACGGCCTGGTGGCAGACTTGTTCCAGGCGCTGCCCGAGCTTGAGAAAGAGCTGTCCCGCTGAACACAGCGCCCGTCAACAACAGGACACAAGGGGGAGCAGACAGCTCCCTCTTTTCTTGTATTATCTTGGCCATATGCAGCCTCGGCACGACAGGCCAACACGCATAAGCGGCATTGGTCATTGCTCCACCCACCTGGTTTGATATGATGCAGGCGCCGGCAGCGGGTACGGCACTACAGACCGGAAGGGGAGCCTGGTCATGATCAAGACCGTTGGTGTTGTCGGTGCAGGGCAAATGGGAAACGGCATTGCCCACGTTTGCGCTGTGGCAGGCTATACCGTCAAGCTGGTTGACCTGAGCCAAGAGCAACTGGACAAGGCAGTGGACCTGATTGAACGCAATCTTGGACGCCAGCAGAAAAAAGGGAATCTGACCGAGGACGAGGTCAAAGCCGCCATGGCACGTATCAGCACGTCGACCACCACCGCATTCCCGGATGCCGACTTGGTCATCGAAGCTGCAACGGAAGATGAGTCCATCAAGAGAAAGATTTTTGCCGCCGTCTGCGCCACTCTCAAGCCCGACGCCATCTTGTGTACCAACACATCGTCAATTTCGGTCACACGGCTTGGTGCCACAACGGACCGCCCCGGCCGTTTCATGGGCATGCACTTCATGAATCCGGTCCCGGTTATGCAGCTGGTGGAGCTGATTCGTGGTATTGCCACAGATGAAGAAACCTTTCGCAAGGTGCACGAATTTACCGGAAGAATCGGCAAGACCGCCGTTTCTGCCGAAGATTTTCCGGCATTTATCGTCAACCGTATCCTACTGCCCATGATCAATGAAGCAGTCTATACACTGTATGAAGGAGTGGGGTCGGTCACGTCCATTGACAACGCCCTGCGCCTTGGAGCCAACCACCCGATGGGGCCGCTGGAACTGGCAGACTTTATCGGCCTGGATACCTGCCTGGCTATCATGCATGTCCTGCACGAGGGACTTGCCGACACCAAATACCGCCCCTGCCCACTGCTGGTGAAGTATGTAGAAGCGGGATGGCTTGGCCGCAAGACCGGCCGCGGGTTCTATGACTATTCAGGGGAGAAACCAGTCCCGACCCGCTAAGAGGCACAAGGGCCTTACATCCTTTATCTGGTTCAGTCTGGACGAAAAGTGTACGCGGTACGCAAACACTCTATGGGGGTATTTTAAATATTTTTCTGGAATTCATAACGCATACTGGTATTTTTTTGTGTTGAGAACACACAAAAATACCAGCCGGAGCATTTGACCCGCGCTACAGTCAGCGCTATGCGTCCAGTCGGCTGTCAGGACAGGGGACAACAGTTGTGGAAGCAGTCAAGCGGTTTGAGATCGTAAACTCCTACAAAGATATTAGCCCGTTGTTCCAGGATCTGTTGAGCGACTGTTCGGCCTTGGGGTTCGAGTTTGCTGCCTTTGGCGGTATCGAGGGCGAAGAGACCGTGATGAAAGAGACAGGCTGTCCCCTTATCGCGGGATCCTATCCACGGGAATGGGTGCAGAGGTATGTGGAAAGAGCCTATCATGAAATTGATCCCGTAGTTTATCTGGCTCCGGCCAGCGATACCACCATGGACTGGAAAGCCGTCAGCACACTGAATACCGATTTCTTCAACGAGGCATCGACTTTTGGCTTACGTGCTGGTCTGACAATTCCCATCCATGTCTCCCAGCGTCTCTATGCTGTGAGTTTTGCAACAGCCAGGGACACATTGATCGAGGCAGATACCCGATCAACCCTTGAGCGCATGGCCTTCCGTTTTCTGCAGGACTACATGCATGCTGATCAACATGCAGCGAAGCGGGACAGAGAGCAGGAAAAAAACACAAAAATACTAGAGATGGCCCTGTCTGGATTCTCAAGTGGTGATATCGCCTATGCTTTGGGAATGACCGAACATCAAGTCTCAAGACACCTTCAGAACGCAGTCAAACGACACCGTGCTCCGGCATTGATACAAGAATCTGATCGCAAGAGCGCAGGCCTTATAACGATCTTTACTTGAATATTAACCTGCGGAGCATGAGAGTCTGACGACAAGCGCAACGCCGCAAGAATGGTCCCATCTTCCAGGCAAAAGCGTGACTTCTTGCAGCGTTGCCTAAGCCGGACGCAGTGTCTGCATAACAAAATTACAGATCTATCAAGCCAAGAGACAACGCCTTGCCACATGCGTGCAGCGTTGTTTGACATCGTAGCTTTTCCCTGGCATCCCGCAAGTGCCAGGAAATGCCATGCACAGTCATACCAAGAGAGGCTGCCATGGCCTCGTTGGAAAATCCGGCAAGGGACATATGTAAAATTTTCAGCGTGTTCTCGTGCAAATCAATGGACACAGGAACCGGCGGAGATTTTTTGACATACTCCTGCACAAAACCAAATGACAATCCTGCCAGAGCAGACCGGACAGGCTTGGTTACCTCTTCTTTCCGCGCCGTTGCAAAACTCAGAAGGTAGACCCTTCGGGGCAAACGGACAGGCACCGAGAGACCGGTACACAAACCAAAGGAACGAGCTTCGTCAAAAAAGTCTGGCGCCAGACGACGCAGCTTGCTCCAGATCATGACCGTGGATCCAAACGGAGCCAAACGCACAGTCGGATCGAGCTTATGGTACGAGCAATCAATATACCTCCGCTGCCATTCCACTGGAAGCGATGACAAAACAAAGGGGTAGCCAAGCGCGAAGGAGGCGGCGTCATCACCGGCAACACCAAGAAAGGCAACATGCTCGAACCCCAAGCCTGATGCCTCAGAACAAATGCTTTCAAATAATTCTTTCGTGCTTTTGCAGTCTACTAGACTCTTCACATCTTCAACCACCGAAACAATCCCCTGACAAGGGTGTGGAAAAACTTGCAATTTTTATTACTACATGATGGTGTAGTAACACATCCCTGCACTGTAACAGCAGCATCGTATCAACCGAAACAAACCTTTTCCATCGAAGTTTTGGCTGCATGCATGTCTCGCTCGCCTGTCAGCAGGAAAACAGAAAAACATATTTGGTACCATGAGCAAGAGACCTGATTATACCCAATGATAACGTGCCCGCCCATCTACAGATGGCCGGCACCTGTCTGTACACAACCTTCCTTTTTCGTCTGCTTGTATCGAAGCCGGATCCGCGCCCCGCGTCTTTGCCGTCGGGGCAGCGGTATGCTGTGCAATTGACGATGCTGTGACGTTTGAACACGGAAGGTGTGCCAAGGAAAAGACCATGAGCAACCATAATACTGAACAACCGTTCTACGCACAGGGACGCTGTGTCTACCGTAGTACGCTCTGCCGGTACGACACCGACGGGCGCCTTCTGGCCATGACCTTCGGGAACCCGGTCTGCACGCTGTCGGGTCATGAAAACGAAGCCATCGCACAAACCATCGCCGATGCCCTGAACCGCTACACAACCTCACAACCATAGGTACTATGGTACCACACTTCACGTTAAACAACAACGATAGGACATTAAACAATGAAAACGTCAATGAGAACCGAGAATTCCTATGGGTACGGCGAAGGTCAACCAAACCCGGTTGATATACACGTTGGCGCCAGGGTCCGTTTTTGCCGCACCGTACAGCGCATCAGCCAGACTACTCTGGCCGATGCGCTGGGGTTGACCTTTCAGCAAATCCAGAAATACGAGCGGGGAACAAACCGTATCAGCGCATCCCGCCTGTGGGATATCAGTCAGGCGCTGGGAGTCCCGGTAACCTATTTCTTTGATGATCTACCCGATGCGATGTCCCGTGAAGAGGCACACCAGCAAGAATCCGTACCTGAATTAACCCGCGAGCTTGTATCTCTTCTGGTTGCATTCAACAAGATCAACAAAAAGTCTGTCCGTCGTCAGATTTTTGATCTGACGCGTACGCTGGCTGACACACACCATGAAGCAGAAAAAAAGCGCATAGAGTATTCTATGAAACAACGCATCATGCAGGGTAAAATACAGCGGATCTCCATATCGTGCAGAAAAGGCAACAAGACTTTGCGTGCGCCTGTTTCTCGGGTAAAACCGGCATTTGGTCATCCTGACCCCTGACCTCTTCATCAACGAGGTGTCTGTGCAAGCCCTGCTTTCCGGTATACGGCCTTGGGTTATTCTAGCCCTGCTGTGTTGCGCCCTGTATCTGCCCGGCATGGCAATGCTTCCGGTCATGGACCGTGATGAGGCTCGTTTTGTGCAGGCCACGCGGCAAATGGCCGAAAGCAACGACTACATTGTTGTTCGATTCCAGGACGAGCTACGGGCCAAGAAGCCTGTCGGGATTTATTGGTTACAAGCTGCTGCCGTCAGTCTGTTCAGCCATCCCGCCGATACCGCAGTGTGGCCGTATCGCGTTCCATCGTTCCTTGCTGCACTGGCCACAGTACTTCTGGTATTCCGATTCGGCAGCACCTTATTTGACCGACGCACTGGCTTTGTCGGCGCCTTGGTCATGGCAAGCTCTTTGCTCCTGTTCAGCGAAAGCCACCTGGCCAAAACGGATGCCGTCCTTCTTGCCCTGACCACCGCCGTCATGGGTGGGATGGGAATGGTTTACATGCAGTCCTGTGGCGGGAAAGCAGCTCCGTCATGGGTCTCTCCGGCTCTATGGCTTGCAATGGGTGCAGCCATTCTGGTCAAGGGACCGGTCACGCCCATGATTGCCATCCTGGCGGTCATAAGCTTGTGTCTGGCAGATCGCAAGGCATCATGGCTGCACGGTCTACGCCCCGTGATGGGAGTGGTGCTCAGCATCGCCATGGTCGCCCCGTGGATGGCAGCCGTCTCTGCGGAAACGGAAGGCGCTTTCATAACACGAGCCATACAAGAAGACCTGATTCCCAAACTGCTCGGCGGGCAGGAAAGCCACGGTGCCCCGCCCGGCTATTACCTGCTTCTGGTCGGGGTAACGCTTTGGCCCGGGTCCCTGTTTCTGTGGCCTGCGGTGTGGCGTTCGTGGAAAGAGCGTGCCCTGCCCGGGCTGCGTTTCCTCCTCGCCTGGACTATCCCTGCGTGGTTGGTCCTGGAGATGATTCCAACCAAGCTGCCTCACTATACGCTGCCGCTGTACCCACCTCTGGCCTTGATGATTGCAACAACTGTTCTGGCCGTTCGCGACTCAACGCGCGCCGATTTATCGCGGCTTTCCCCCATGCTGTGGTACGGAGTCTGGAGTCTGGTCGGACTCGGACTGGCTGGAGCAGCTATTGCCCTGCCCATATACCTCCAGGGTGAGTTGTTCTTATGGTCACTCCTGCCTGCTGTTGCGTTGGGTGGGGTTATGCTATTGGTGTGGCGTAGTATCGTGCGCCAGCACTTTTTGCCTGCGCTTGTTTTTGCCATGGCGGGAGCTGCCGTGGCCTTTCCGATGATCATCGGAACTCTCTTGCCCAGCCTGAAAAGCCTGTGGGTCAGCCAAGAAATTGCCTCTGCCGTTGATCGTTATGCACCGGGCAAACGCCTTGCTGCAGCTGGCTATCATGAACCAAGCCTTGTCTTCCTGTGCGGAACTGAAACCCTGTTGCAGGATGCGGCGGGCGCAGCCCAATCCCTTATACAGGGAAAAGCAGGCGCCGCTGCTATAGAGGAAAGAGAGCTTCCCGCTTTTCTGTCTATGGCATCCCGTCAGCCCGATATACAGGAAGCAACCACCATCAGCGGCCTGAATTACTCACGCGGGAAGCCTGTTGTGCTTCATATCTTTATTAAAGGGAAAATACCGGAATGAAAGGTCATGGTCCCGCACGTTCATGGCTGGCGTGGGTCCGCAACATGCCGTGCACAACCGCACTGCTTGGCGCCTTCATCCTGTCCCTGCTTTTGCAGTGGACAATTGACCGCCCCCTAGCCTTCTTTATGCGTGACATGCGGGATACACCCATGGGGCACTTTTTTTCCTTTGTAACGGAAATTGGGCTCGGGTGGCCTTGGTATATCGGGTTCCTTCTGGCGGTCCTGATTTGTCTGTCGGCATCGAAGCTGGCCTTGACCATGGACCGGTATGATGTATGGCGGGCCCGGACACGCCGCTTCATTTTTGCACTGACTGCCCTGGTGGCATCAGGGCTGGCCGTAACCGTCCTCAAGCAGCTTTTTGGCCGCTATCGCCCGAAGATGCTGTTTGCCGAGGATCTGTATGGTTTTGCGCCGTTTTCAGGGCACACGTCTTTCCCCTCCGGTCATGCGCAGGTGATTTTTGCATCCATGGCTGCCCTGTGGTTCCTGTTCCCACGCTGGCGGCTTGTATGGGGGGCAACAGCGTGCCTGGTCGGTTTCTCACGTGTCGTAGTGACCGCTCACTATCTTTCCGACATTGTCATGGGGGGAACCTTGGCAATCGTCATAACCGTAGGCGTACACCGCTGGTTCGAACAGAATAGAACAACGTCTCTGACAGTGCGCTGATTCAGCAAGCCAGAAAAACCGTATAGACACTGGAACAAGAGAGAAGACTGTGCTACGTCCTCCCCTGTACACACATAATTTATAGGGGTTTGTGATGAAGGTCGGAATCATCGGCGCCGGGATGGTCGGCAGCGCAGCGGCCTATGCCCTTGTGATGCGGGGGGATGCCAGTGAAATCGTGCTGGTGGATCACAATGCACGGATGGCCGAAGCCCAGGCCCAGGACATTCTTCATGCAACGCCCTTTGCCCACGCCGCACGCGTGCGGGCGGGAAGCTGGTCAGACCTGGCTGGTGCCGGTGTTGTCATCATTACCGCCGGCGTGACCCAGAAACCAACCGAAACACGGTTGGAACTTCTGGAACGCAACACAGCCGTCTTTGCCGATATTATTCCAGCAATCCTGAATGTCGTCCCCGATCCGGTACTCTTGATTGCCACAAATCCGGTTGATGTCATGACCGAGGTGGCATGGCGCCTGTCCGGACTTCCCCGTGACCGGGTCATTGGATCAGGTACAATTCTTGACAGTGCCCGTTTCCGTGCGCTGCTGGGGGAGCATCTGGGGATCTGCTCGCGCTCCATCCATGCATGGGTTCTGGGGGAGCACGGTGACTCAGAAGTCCTGTGCTGGTCATCCGCATCGGCAGGCAGTGTGCCACTGGCTGATGTCGCGCAACAGGTCGGACGCCCGCTGAGCAAGGATGTCCGTCAACGCATTGATGCCGGCGTACGGCGTGCTGCGTACCGGATTATTGAAGGCAAGGGAGCAACGTGGTTTGGCATCGGTGGCGGGCTTGCACGTATCATCCAGGCCATCCGCGCTGACGAGGATGCCATCCTGACGGTATCCCGCGTCGAGGACAGCGTGGAAGGCATCGGACCCGTGGCCCTTTCCCTGCCCCGGCTTGTCGGCGCCAAGGGTATTGCCGGCACCCTGATGCCAAAACTGGATGACGTGGAACGGGCGGAATTGCGGAATTCCGCTGCCGTACTTGTCCAAGCTTCGGGACGCACACCCTGAAGACGTGACAAGCGCCATAACATCGTGAAATATCGGCTCTATGGAAGAAGAGCGTACATCATCCGGATTGCTTGGTTGGCTCGCCGCGTTTGTTTTGACAGCGGTAGTGGCCGGTCTGGCTGTATTCTTTATCGATCTGGGACCCCAGAAAGAGGAACCGGCGATTCCGTCCATGGTCTCGGCCTTGTCACCGCCGCCGCCACCGCCCGAGGCAACATCGGCCAATGCAGAACCTGAAACACAGGCCGCAGAACAACCCGCCGAGATGAAGGACCAAAAACCGGCCAAGTCGGAGAAAGCCTCACCGCCAAAAGATGCCAAGGCGGCACACGGCACGGCAACCATGTCAGCCCCGCCCCAGCCGGCAGATGCACATCAAGGAACAGCGCCCGTTCCTGATGTGATATCCGGTGTTGCGGGACTGGACGATGCTGTTGGTCTGCCAACAGAATCAGAGGTAGCGGTATCCCTTCTCGAGAAATCAACATTCTGCCGCAAGGGTCGCATTGCTCACCGGGCTCCAAGCCTGTTCGGCACGCGCGGGTTTGCCATCACATACGGGACAAATACGTTTGCAAACGGCGGCGATCCATTTCCCCGTCTGGAAATCTTTGTCAACGAAACCAACGGACAACGCTTTGCCTCCGTGCTCAGCCTGACGGCAGATCCGGTTCCGGGTTTCCCGAACAATCAGGAAACAGCCATGCCATGGGATGATGGTGCCCTGCGCAGCGTTATCGCCCGATGGGTGGAAGGAGCATCAGACGGGGTATGCCCTGTGAAGGGGCAAACAGATGGGTCCTAACCTGTGGCGCGATCCATAGCGCAGGCAACGCAAGAAGAGAGACGAACACAAATGCCCCTTCAGGACAAGGAAACATCCAGTAAAGATATTTGCGTTCTGTTTGTATGCACAGGGAACATCTGCCGTTCACCAACAGCCGAGGGGGTTTTCCGCACACTGGTGGAACGAGAAGGGCTGAGCCAGTATATCCGGACAGACTCAGCGGGAACAACAGCAGCCCATGTCGGTGAATATACCGATGCACGATCCCGCGAAACAGCGGCTCAACGTGGCGTTGATCTGTCAACAATACGGTCACGCAAGGTCAAGCCTGACGATTTCCGGGCTTTTGACCTGATCATTGCCATGGATCGCAGCCACGAGAAAATGCTCCATACGATCAGACCCAGGGACGTGGGGCCGGATAAGATACGGCGGCTTCTGGAATTTGCCCGCAATCGGTCACTTGATGATGTTCCCGATCCCTACTACGGCGGGCCGGACGGTTTTGAAAAAGTGTTCGAGATGATAGAAGACGGCTGCAGCGGGTTGCTTGAGTACATCCGGCAACGCCTTGCGAAAACAGGCATTCCAACCTCATGACAGAGGCTGCATTCCCCAGCCTGCCCCCCTTTGTACGTGCCATCGCCACCCGGTACGGGCGGGTTGTACGGGTTCAGGGAGATACGCCTCTTGGGGTAGGCTGGTCTACCGAAGAGGTTCAGCACCGGCGGTTTGATGTCCTCCTCTCCCTTCTGGATCCCGCCGCCCCGGATATCCCCGTCTCCGTCAGCGATCTGGGGTGCGGGTGGGGTGCCCTGTGGGACAGGATCAAGGATCACAAGACACCACCTGTTGCCCGCTATGTCGGCTACGATATCTCAACAGAAATGATAACCCTCGCCCGGCAGCGTACGGGCCACGATACGCGGGCACATTTTGTTCTTGCGAGGGGAAACACAGAAAGCGTTGACTATGGATTTGTGTCCGGAACCTTTAATTTTCATGACAATACGCCCCCCCAGGTCTGGGAAGACTATGTAAGGAACACCCTGGACCGCTTTTCTAAAACATGCAAAAAAGGGCTTGCCTTCAATCTTCTGCACCACAGGGCAAGAACAAAGCGCCCGATGTTCTACGCAGATCCAGCCCTATGGTTGGACAGAGCACACACATGGATCAAGGACAGAGGGGGACAAGGATCAGTACGGCTGGAAGAAGACTACCTGCCCGATGACTTCACGATCCTGGTTCATTTTGATACCAAAACAGATCCGGAACATATTCAGGTATAAAAGTCTCAGCCGTGATCTGGAAGCCCCATCAGGCTGCGGGCAAAATCAGTCGCAGAAAACGGTCGCAGATCCTCTGCTGTCTCTCCAACCCCGATGTAGTGCACCGGCAACCCATATGTTGCCGCCAAGGACACCACAACGCCGCCCTTGGCTGTTCCGTCCAGCTTGGTCAGGACAAGCCCGCTGACATCCACCATCCGGCGGAACGCTTCAACCTGCTGATGGGCATTCTGGCCAACCGTTGCATCCAGAACCAGAAGCGTGCTGTGTGGGGCCTGTGAGTCAATACGGGACAGGACACGGCGAATTTTTGCCAGCTCCTCCATCAAGCCAACCTTGTTATGCAAACGGCCTGCCGTATCAACCAAAAGCACGTCATCCTGACGAGCGCGCGCTTCCTGCAGGGCATCAAAAACAAGACCAGCAGCGTCAGCACCGGAATCGCGGGCCACAACAGGACAGCCTGTACGCTCTCCCCACACCTTCAGCTGTTCCACGGCCGCAGCCCGGAA
This sequence comes from Haematospirillum sp. 15-248, assembly GCF_012102665.1. Taxonomy (NCBI): domain Bacteria; kingdom Pseudomonadati; phylum Pseudomonadota; class Alphaproteobacteria; order Rhodospirillales; family Novispirillaceae; genus Haematospirillum; species Haematospirillum sp. 15-248. Next base: position 61,071 of record NZ_JAAVTF010000008.1, read on the forward strand.
GGTATCGCCTGCCGCCAGGGTCACAGACAAACCCTGATCCCGGAACTGACGGGCCAACTTTCCAATTGTGGTCGTCTTCCCGGCTCCGTTGACCCCGGCAACCAAGATCACAAAAGGCCGACACGCAGAATCCGGAACCAAGGAAACAGCAACGGGTTCAAGGATGCGGATCATTTCACCGGCCAGAACGGAACGGACCTCTTCCGATGTCACATCCTTGCCAAATCGTTCCCGTGCCAAAACCTCAGTCAGGCGGGTCGCTGTAGCAACGCCGATATCAGAGGTAATCAACAAATCCTGCAAGTCCTCCAGAGCCTGATCATCCAGACGCCGGCGCAGGAAAAGATCCCCAATTCCAGAAGAAAGACGCTCCGAAGAACGGGACAACCCGTCACGCAGCCTCTGCAACCAGCCCTTTCCGGACGGAACCGGAGACACAGGATCATCAGCAGGAACAGCCGGTGCTTCCGTATCGGTTGGCTGAGAGGGCTGGACAGACGCCTGATCAGCCTCGACGCTCTGATCAAGCTCCGAGGAAGACACCTTGCTGTCACCGCGACCCAAAAGCCGCCCAAACCAGCCTTTGCGCTGCACCGACACGTCATGTTCACTCATCAGACAACCGTTCCTTCAAGACCAACCCCGAACGAAGACATAATCCGGACCGCATGGATAACCCCGGGCTGGACCGGCGTTGCAACACGCACCTGCGCATACTCGGCCGAATGACCACTTGTTTCGGTTTCGAAAAGAACCGAGAGGGTGCGCCCCACCTGCTTCTCCAGGAAGGACGACAGAGCAAAGGCTCCCACTTCACGAAGGCGGGATGCACGGGCGCGGATCACATCACCGGGCACAGCCGGCATCCTTGCAGCAGGTGTCCCCGGACGAACAGAATAGGGGAAAACGTGCAGATAGGTCAGCCCTGCCTCTTCCACCAAACGCAGGGTGTTGTCGAACATGGGCTCTGTTTCGGTCGGGAAGCCCGCGATCAGATCAGCTCCGAACACGACATCCGGTCGCCGGCTACGCAGCAGCGCGCATACATCCAGCACATCCTGACGAAGATGCCGGCGCTTCATCCGCTTCAGGATCATGTCATCACCAGCCTGAACTGACAGATGAACATGGGGCAGCAAGCGAGGCTCGGAGCCAAAGAGATCAACCAGGTCAGGATCGATCTCGACAGGATCAAGGGATGTCAGACGCAGACGCGGCAGATCCGGCACCAGCTGAAGCAAGCGACGCACCATCTGCCCAAGGGGCGGCTTGCCCGGCAAATCCTGACCATAGGCAGTGATATCCACACCGGTCAGCACGACCTCCCGGTATCCCTTGTCAACAAGCTGCTGCACCTGCTCGACAATAGGGCCAAGGGCAACCGAACGATTGGGGCCACGGGCAAAGGGGATAATGCAGAACGTACAACGATGATCACAGCCCTGCTGAACCTGGATGAAGGCACGGTCACGCCCTTCAAATCCCCCCAGAAGATGACCGGCGGTTTCCCTCACCGTCATGATGTCATCAACCAGAACCGGCTGGTTAGCACCAAAGCGCCAATTCTCCGCCTTCAATTTTTCTGCATTCCCCAGAACGCGGTCAACCTCGGGCATCTTGGCAAAGCTGTCGGGATCCAGCTGGGCGGCACAACCCGTCACCACAATCCGGGCCCCGGGGTTCTCCCGGCGCAGCCTGCGAATGGCCTGCCGGGCCTGGCGCTCCGCCTCCCGCGTGACGGCACAGGTATTGACGATAACGGTATTGCCAAGCCCTGCAGCGCGCGCATGCTCGCGCATCACCTCGGACTCATAGGTATTCATCCGGCACCCGAACGTTACAAGGTGCGGCTCATCCTGTACATCAACAGCACGGGATACATCAACGGCAAGGGATTCTGTCATCTTGTAAAGGCCTCATCAAGAAGACCGGTATACACGGAAGCAACCGGCCCGCCCATCAGAACGTGGCCATCGGATTCACGCCACTCAATGGTTAATTCCCCCCCATCGCAAACAACACGGGCCCGGCGGTCGGCAAGCCCCCGCAGCACAGCGGCCACCAGCACAGCACAAGCCCCTGATCCACATGCAGGCGTCAGGCCGGCGCCACGTTCCCAAACCCTCATCTTCAGATGATCACGGGAGCAGACCTCGACAATTTCAACATTGGTACGATCCGGGAACAGCGGATAGCTCTCGATGCGTGGCCCCAGAACAGCAAGGGGCACATCATCAAGACGGGAGACAAAGAAAACAGCGTGGGGATTTCCCATCGACACCAGGGATGGCCGGGAAAGATCGCCGACGGACAGGGCAACCTCCAGCGTGTCAACCGCCTCGGATACAGGAATAGACTGCCAGTCCAGGGATGGGGCTCCCATATCGACAACAACACCGCCCATGGATACGTCACGAAAAGCCTCCAGCAATCCGGCATGGGTCTGGATCCGGATGGCGGATAAATCAGACTTGTCCCCCAGAAGCAGGCTTGCAACACACCGTGTAGCATTACCACAAGCCCCGGCTTCGGACCCATCCGGATTGAAAATACGCATAAAAACAGCCGCCGACTGATGCTGCGGAGGCTCCAGAACCACAAGCTGGTCAAACCCCACACCACACCGACGGTCACCAAGGCGGGCAATCATGCCAGGGGCAAGAGCCACCAGATTCTTTCGGGCATCAATGACAACAAAGTCATTCCCCAGACCATGCATCTTTCGGAACGGAATCGCCCCGGTCATCGCGTACCCTCACTCTTTGCCCAAGCTCGCGGACTATGCCCCGCCTTCCCCAAAAACGGAAGCGCCCGCTTGAATACAGCGGGCGCACCAGATCAAAAAAACAGCAGGATAGAACCAATCAGGCTGCCAAAAGAAGCTTTTCCAGCTTGGCCGCCGCTGCATCGGTTTCAATCTGTTCCAGAGCAGCAAGTTCGCAGGAAAGCCGCTCCAGCGCCTGTTCATAGATCTGGCGCTCGGAGTACGACTGCTCCGGCTGGTTGGCATTCCGGTACAGATCACGCACAACCTCGGCAATCGCAACCGGATCACCCGAATTGATCTTCTGCTCGTACTCCTGAGCCCGACGACTCCACATCGCACGCCGAATCCGGGCACGCCCGGTCAACGTGGTCAAAGCTGTATCCATGGTTTTACGGGTTGAAAGACGCCGCAAACCCGATGCCTTGGCTTTCGCAAGCGGAACCCGAAGAATCATCCGGTCACGCTCGAAGCTGATGACAAACAGCTCCAGCTCTTGACCACCAATAACCCGCTTCTCGATTTCCAGAACCTTGCCCACGCCATGGGCAGGGTACACGACGTAATCACCAGCAGCAAAGGTCAGGTTGGACATTCTTGTTCTCTCTTTCTCAAATACAAACGTTCAAAACCAGCCGCATGACCAGTGCTTGAAGTCGCTTCCCAAAAACAGACGGGGCCCGGAAAAACCACACCCACCCGGCTTCCACCAAAAGCGGAGAAAGCCGTCAATCATGGCCGTCAAAAGCCCAAAACCAGAAGAACCCGGAACATTCCGGGCCAAGAACGTAAAATTCAAAGGCGAGAAACAAAGACCCGGCCACAACCCGGGCTAACAACAGCGTTTATACCACGAACGGCCCTGCAACGTCAGACGAAAATACAATAGATTCTGTAGGGGAATAATACGGCCCAACATAAATCCATATAAATCAATGGCTTTCAATTATGCATAGGTGGCATGCATCCAACGCAGAGGCAGGCCGATGCGCAAGAAAGAGGGGGATATTCATCCCCCCGGCTTCAAGCTGACCATATCTTTCTTTCCCGGCTTGTTCTGCCACTGATCCGCGTCAGGCAGAGGATCTTTCTTTCGGGTAAGGTTAGGCCAGAGCTTGGACTGCTCCCGGTTGAACTCAGCCCACTCGGCTGCTCTTGGTTCAGAATCAGGGAAAATAGCTTCAGCCGGACATTCCGGTTCGCAAACGCCACAGTCTATGCATTCGTCCGGATTGATAACCAGAATATTCTCACCCTCGTAAAAACAATCAACAGGGCACACCTCCACACAGTCGGTGTACTTACACTTTACACAGTTTTCAGTAACAACGTACGTCATCTGCGGCTTTATCTCCGCTTTGTGGACAATCAACTCCCGGCTACAAGAACAGGCCGGGAAGACTACGCGCCCCTGACCCTTGCGGCCCGGGACAATTGCAGGAAAACCCGCGCTACAATTTCAACCTCTGGCATGCCGGTCCTTTTGCAGTTCATCTCTGCCTCTAACAAAAGGTCCAAGGCACGGACAGTTCGAGTCGGCGACCACCGGGCGAGCTGGGCGAGAAAACGTGCCCTCAGCTTCCAGAACACAGGTGGCTTCAACAAGCCCAAAGCCCGGTCGCGGTCATATCCAGAAGCCAAAGCCCCACCAACCAGATGCAGGCGCTGGAAATGACGCACGGCAGCCCGTAACAAGGATACTCCCACAACGCCCTCCCCCGAAAGCCGGTCCAGGAGACGTTGCGAGCCTGCAATATCTCCATCGGCCACAGCAAACAGAAAATCATCAATGGCCAAGGCCGAAGCGTCACCAATGCAGGCCAGAACATCATCTGCCTGTATTATCGTACCACCACCGGCACCAACATACAGGATCAGCTTCTCAAGCTCCTGCCGGGTCACCGAGCGATCGCCACCCAAACAAGCCAGAAGGCAGGCCATGGCATCGCGGGATACCTCGAAACCCGAACGCACAATATGCGACCGTATCACAGCCTCCAGTGCAACTCCTTCATCCAGATAGCAAGGCACGGCAGCAGCCAGTGCATGGGACTCGCAGAAGCGGCGCAGGGATGACTTGGCATCGCAGACACCAGCCTGAAGAACGACAAGGGAATCTCCCCTCCAGTCTTCTACCAGATCAGCCAATCCCTTGGACAGTGAATCACCGGCATCACGTATACGGATAACACGCCGCCCCCCGGTCAATGAAAGGGCAGAGATCTCCTCACCCAACCGGGCAAGGTCTTTTGCAACACCCGAACAGGATAACTCGGAAACCCGGAAGGGATCACCCGGATCACCAGCGACAGACGCCACCAGTGTCTGGGCACGCTCGCGCACCAACCCTTCATCCGGACCATAGAGCAAGACTATCCGGACACACGAGTCAGGCCGCTGGCAGAAGGCATCCGCACGCTCTGCGCTGATTTTCACGGCATCTGGTCCCGCTCGCCGGAAACCCCGGAAGAGAAGTACACGGCCAAAGACCGCGCAATATCATCGGCCAGTTGCTCCATGGCCCGTGTCCTGGCATCGCGCTCGGACACCACAGCAGCATAGTTCTCGGGCAACAGATTCCAGGCTACCAGCGCCTGGGAATGGCCCCGCCACAGAACTTTTGACTTTCCCGTCCGGTCTTCCGGGGCAGCCTGATCTTGGCCTACCCCGGGAATCTCGACCAGCACAGCCTTCGCAACAGTACGAAGAGACGCCCGGGTACCAAATCCTCCCTTTTGGAAGGCCTGATCCGCACGACTTTCTGTTACCGTGACGTCAAGCTTGTAACGCTTACGAACAGAACCGCCCGCACGTTCCAGCTTCCGCTCCAAGGCATTGCGCAGAATCTGCCCGCTCCGGTCATTGATAATACCAACATCCACAGCGGCCAACTGCCTGGCTACTCCCGCATCCTGGGTCTCACCCGCCGAATACAAGGGCGAAAAGCCACAACCAGCCAGCAACAGCGTACAGGCCAGAACACCCGCCCGCACCGCTTTGGTTCGATCAGGCCACCACATTGACAATCTTGCCCGGAACAATGATAACCCTCCGCACAGGATGCCCGGCAATCTGGGCCTGAACCGTGTCCAGTGCCAGGGCTATAGACTGGATTTCTTCCTCGGAGGCCGAACGGGCAACTTCAATCGTGCCCCGCAACTTGCCCCGAACCTGCACCGCCATGGTTACCGTCTCATCTTCCAGGAGCGCTGGATCAAAAACAGGCCATGACGTTTCAGCCAGTATGGCAGTATGCCCGAACTCTTCCCAAAGTTCCTCAGCAATATGAGGGGTCATCGGCGCCAGCAAGCGTACAGCCGTCTGCACGGCAAACCGGAAAGCGGCACAGGCCTGGCCATCCGCCTTGTCTAAAGCGGCAGCAGCATTGACCAGCTCACGGACACGAGCAACCGCTGTATTGAAGCGCAGCCGTTCAAGATCTTCAGTGACTTGGGCTATCGTCTTGTGCGTAAAACGTACCAGAGCCCCGGCAGCGGATGTATCAATGGGAAGGGCAGGGACCGCGTCCACAGCCATAGCTTCTCCAGCCATGCGCCATAGCCGGTTGACAAAGCGCCAGGCTCCTTCGATACCGGCATCACTCCAGTCAAAATCCCGTTCTGGCGGACAATCCGAGAGCATGAACAAACGGGCAGCATCCGCCCCATAAGCTTCAAGAATGCTGTCCGGATCAACACCGTTCTTCTTTGACTTGGACATCTTTTCGGACCGACCGACCACAACGGGCTTGCCATCGGCCACACACATCCAAGACCCATCCGGCGCCTTGTCTATCTCACCCTTCTCAAGCCAACGGCCATCAGAGGATCGGTAGGTCTCCATGCAAACCATGCCTTGGGTAAACAAGCCGTCAAAGGGTTCATCAAGATCCAGATACCCACAAGCCTTAAGGGCCCGGGTAAAGAAACGGGCATACAGAAGGTGGAGCACAGCATGCTCCACACCACCGATATACTGGTCAACCGGCAACCAGTAACGGACCAGCTCGCGGGCAAAGGCTTCCGTGCTGTTCTTGGGATCACAGAAACGGGCAAAATACCAAGATGATTCGAAGAACGTATCGAAGGTATCCGTTTCCCTCTGCGCGGCCGTTCCGCATGAAGGGCAGGCGACATGCTTCCATGTCGGGTGATGTTCCAGTGGATTGCCGGGCTTGTCAAAAGAAACGTCATCGGGCAAACGCACCGGAAGATCAGCATCAGGCACCGGTACGGCACCACACGCCGGACAATGGATCACCGGTATCGGGCAGCCCCAGTACCGCTGACGCGAGACACCCCAGTCGCGAAGACGATACTGGATGGTCCCTTCGCCGGCTCCCGATTCTTCAAGCCGCGCAATGACAGCTCTGCGGGCAGCAGCTGTATCCAGGCCATCCAGAAACGATGAATTGACCATAACCCCGTCACCGGTCCATGCCTCGGATACTTGGTCCTGACGCGCGATAAAGGCAACAGCATCACCATCGGCGGGGGCTACAACAGTCCGAACCGACAGGCCATACTTGCGGGCAAAATCCATATCGCGCTGATCATGGGCCGGGCAGCCGAATACAGCACCAGTGCCATAATCCATCAGCACGAAGTTGGCCACATACAACGGGATGCTCAATGACGGATCAAGGGGATGCACAACGCATAACCCTGTATCGAAGCCCTTCTTCTCGGCTGTCTCAACAGCTTCCTCCGACGTTCCCAAGCGATCACATTCAGCAATGAATGCTTTCAGGTCCGCATTGCTTTCAGCCAAAGATGTCGTGAAAGGATGATGCGCAGAAAGAGCGACAAAAGAGGCCCCGAACAGAGTATCCGGACGGGTTGTGAAAACATCAATCACATCATCCCGGCCCTGTACGGCCCAACGCACTCGCGCGCCCTCGGACCGCCCGATCCAGTTTGCCTGCATGGTGCGGACCTTGTCCGGCCAGCGGTCCAGCGTTTTCAGGCTGTCCAGAAGTTCGTCGGCAAAATGGGTGATTTTCAGAAACCACTGGCTGAGCTTGCGCCGCTCCACAAGGGCACCGGTACGCCAGCCCCGACCGTCCACCACCTGCTCGTTGGCCAACACCGTATTATCCACCGGATCCCAGTTGACCCAGGATTCCTTGCGATAGGCCAGACCAGCCTTCAAGAAATCCAGGAACATCTTCTGTTCATGGCGGTAGTAATCCGGCGAGCAGGTCGCGAATTCGCGCTGCCAGTCCACAGAAAGACCCATTGGCTTCATCTGGGCGCGCATGGCGTCAATGTTCTGCATGGTCCAGGCACCGGGATGCGCACCACGCTCGATAGCCGCGTTTTCTGCAGGCAAACCAAAGGCATCCCACCCCATGGGATGAAGCACATTGTATCCCCGCGCCCGCTTGAAGCGGCTGACAACATCGCCAAGGGTATAATTCCGGACGTGCCCCATGTGGATACGCCCCGAAGGGTAGGGAAACATTTCCAGGACGTAGTACTTCGGGCGCGACGGGTCCGGGCGGGCTTCAAAACAACGCCGGTCTTCCCAGCGTTTCTGCCACTTCTGTTCCGTTTCCTTGATATTATAGCGATCCGGACGTGTCATACCTATCAGCCTTGCAGTATTTCTGTCCTGCATACCGCCGGGCAAAGCAGAACACTACAGCCGGGGAAACAGGAAAAACGGAAAACGGGGAGGGCAACGCCGCACCACGACGACCGGCCCATCCCCCGTTCAACAGGCAAAAACAAAAAGATCTCAGGAACCAGCCGCGCTGCGCAGCTGGCGGGCCCGGGTCAGGACCGCATTCTCGAATTCGGTCGTCACAGCGGGGGCAACAGCGGCATCAACCCACTGCCCGGAACGCCCACGCTCCTGACGGAAGACCGAAACCTTCAGGCCATCAGAGCGAAGTGCACGCCCAAGAATGTAGACATTGACCTTGAAACGCTCATTCGGCGTTTCCGGAGGCGTGTACCAGTCTGTGATGATGACACCACCAAACGGATCCGCCGAAGACAGGGGCATGAATGAAACCGTGTCCAGAGACGCACGCCACAGGAATGCGTTGACGGCAACACCGGCACCACCGGCATCTTCATCCTTGGACTTTCCGCCCAGCAAGTTGATGCCACCCTTGCCAAAGATGGTGTCGCGCTCTTCCTCGCCACGGCCCCAGCTGCCATCGGCACGCTTTTCATAGGGGCGGCTGTCAACATCGGTTCCCTGACAGGCGGTCAAGGTCAATGCAGCAAACGCAACCAGCCCGGCGCGGAGCACCGTGACCATGGACTGCCGGCCACGGCAGGCGCGAACGGAAGAACCGGTAAGGATGTTATCGATACGTTTCATAGCGATCCGTAAACTCTTGCTGTCGGGTCAGGGCCCGGGCCACAGGGCCGCAGACGGTGATACCCGCCCTTATACCAGTCCTTGCAAGAAAGGGGGAACGGAAAAACTGTCTGCACGGACAGAACTTCACGATCAAGGCTTCACAGCGCCCATCCTGTTCATATTGCGGGGGCGACAGAAAGCGTTGCACAAAGGCCACAGTGTGGGTAAATAAGCACAATTTCGCGTGCAATATGTTGACGCAACACGGCATGGATGTATTGATAATCCCACCTTCGGGGGAAGGTTTCCGTCCTGCGCCCTGCTTTCGTTTGGGCTGCCACCCGGAAAAAAGGGCCTGAAATGTTCTCCTGTATGGGACGCGCGTGTGCGCAATGCCGGGGTTCCGGCCAACCAGATTCAGGGATGTTGAAACAATGAAAAAACTTCTTATCGGCACCAGTGCCCTTGTTGCGGCCTCTGCCCTGGCCGGCGTGGCCAATGCGGCAGAGCCGTTGAAGCTGTCTGTCGGCGGCTTTGGTTCTGTCTTCGTCGGTTATGCCTCCCAGGAAGACAAATACCTGAAGGCCCTGCGCACCTTCGGAGACAGCAGCACGGAAGTAACCGCTGTCGATGTCAAGGGCGACAACGAACTACACTTCAAGGCCAAGAGCACGCTCGACAACGGCCTGACCGTTGGCTTCAAGGTGGAAATGGAAGCTGGCGGCAAGGATCCTTCCGGCAAGGTTGTGGATGAATACCACATCAGCCTGGGCGGGGCCTTCGGGACCATCATCGCCGGGGCTGACGACAATGCCCTGGCAGCCATTGCCAACCGCGCCCCGCACATGGGTGGCCGCCTGCTTGGCGCCGGCCTGTCGGACGGTGACATGGTCGAAGGTCTGTGGATTGTCAAGCCAAAGTCACTTTCTATAACAAACACAACTGCTACAACGATTGACGGTGCAAAAGGCGGATATGCCACGTACGTTGACACCAATGGTGACAGCGAATCGATCAGCTACCTGACCCCGGCCATCGCTGGGTTCACGCTTGGCGCCACCTATGTGCCGGACGCCGCCCAAGGGCGCAACAAAGCAGATCAACCCTTTGGCAAAAACACCTTGGATGCCTACGGCGTTGGCTTGGCTTATGCCGGCAAGTTCGGTGATCTGGGCGTGAATGCTGATATCGGCTGGTTGACCGGTGACCATCCCGATGCAGACAGCCACAATGAATACCAGGCTGGCTTGGCCCTGTCCTATGGCGGGTTCATGATTGGCGGTGGGTATCGCCTGATTGACCAAAAGTATAGCACCGCAAAGAAACTGCCAAGCACAAACAGCGTTGTCACAAGCGACGCTGACGCTTGGGAAGTAGGCGTTGGCTACAAGAGCGGCCCATATGGGATCGCGCTTGGGTACACAGAAACCTCGATTGACAAGAACAGAAACATTACAGCTACGGCTCCGGTGATTGCATCAACAAACTCCTCGGGCAAGGACAAGACCCGTATTGTCCAGTTGACCTCGGAATACACCATGGGTCCGGGCGTCATGCTGGTCGGTGGCTTGGGCTATGCCAAGTACGATGACAAGACCATCAGCGGTAACGCCGCCGGCCTGACGGCGGATCAGCGGAAACTCGGCAAGAACAGCGGCTGGGTTGCGGTGACCGGTCTGTCGCTGGCGTTCTGATAAAATCTGGCCCTGCCACGGCGGGACCGGGCTGAAAAACAGAAAGGGGGCTGCTTGTCAGCTCCCTTTTTGTTGCCTTGTTTTCGCCACAACAAACAATCAGACGTCAGCATTATGCATTTGAGTGTATATCGCTGGTTTTTTGCATGTGTTATATCTGCAACACTTATAAAAATACGTGTGTAATGTCGTTGTTACACGATTGACGGTACACGCACCGATCCCCTAGATAGCTGTCACTGCATTACATGCATGCACTCTTTTCCGGTCTGGAAGGGCAGTTGTGTGGTGTGTATGCATCACCAGATAGACAGGGATCAGAACTGTTATGAAAAAAATTCTTGTTGGCACCAGCGCCCTTGTCGCTGCTTCTGCCATTGCCGGTTCCGCCATTGCTGCTGAACCGCTCCAGCTGTCCGTTGGCGGCTTTGGCTCCGTGTTCGTTGGCTATGCGTCCCAGAGCAACACCTACCTGAAGGCTGTCGATAAAGAAGCCAGCAAGGTTGACGTCAAGGGCGACAACGAAATCCACTTCAAGGGCAAGACCACCCTGGACAATGGCCTGACCATTGCCGTGAAGTACGAGCTGGAAGCCGGTGGCACCAACAACACCAACGACGACCATGTCTCCAAGTACGCCATCTCCATGGGTGGTGCATTCGGTACCGTGATCGCCGGCGTGGACGACAACGCCATGACCGCCTTGGCTGCCCGTTCCCCGCACATGGGCAACCGCCTGTTCGGCGGTGGCATTTCCGAAGGCAGCCTGATCGGCGGCGACTGGGTTCTGAAGCCGAAGAGCAATGTCACCATTGCTGACACTGCTGCCATAACAAGCGACGAGAAGACCCAACAGCTGCTGCGCCAGACTGACTTCATCGACGCCAGCTACATCACCACCGGCAATGGCACAGAAAGCATCAGCTACCTGTCGCCTTCCATCGCCGGCTTCACCCTTGGTGCCAGCTACATACCGGACACCAACCAGAAGAAGCACGACGAGAAGCAGCCAACCGGTAAAAAAATCGCCCGCGCCTATGGCGTTGGTCTTGGCTATGCCAACACCTTTGGTGGCGTCGGCGTGCAGGCTGATATCGGCTGGCTGAATGGCGGCAGCAAGCTCAAAGCCGAAGAACTGACCATGAATGCTATCACAGCAAAGAGCAAGGGCCGCAACGAATACCAGGCCGGCCTGAGCCTGTCCTACTCCGGCGTAACAGTCGGTGGTGGTTACCACATGATCAAGGAAAAGCTGGGTGTCGATACAGGTGCCAACAAGGAAGTCAAGGGATCCTTTGACCATTCCGCTTGGGAAGCCGGTATTGGCTACAAGACCGGTCCGTTTGGTATTGCGGTGTCCTACCTCGACCTCAAGCAGGCTGACCTTGGCCTGAAGGGTGACCTGAAGGACAAAAGCCAGAAGGGCCGTCGTTCGCGCGCTGTCCAGCTGACCTCGGAATACACCATGGGCCCGGGCGTCATGCTGGTTGGTGGCGTTGGCTACACGAAGTTCGAAGACAAGGACTCCAAGAAAGCCAGCGATCGCAACAAGGGCTGGGTGGCCGTTACCGGTCTGTCCCTGGCATTCTGATGCGTGACACCTGATAGCCGGCAACGGTTTCAGGTACGGGGAAAGGGCAGCTTCGGCTGCCCTTTTCTTATGGGTATCAGACTCAGGCCAGCGCAGACACCGCAGCAACACCCCAGGCACCGCTTCCGTACAAACGGGGCAGGGTGGATGCCGAAATCCCCCCTAGGGCAAGAACCGGCACCCGGGATCTCTGGACCAAGGCCCGGAAGCGAAAAACCCCCAGCGCAGCAGCACCCGGATGGCTGACTGTCGGAAAAACCGGTGAAACCAGCGCCGCATCCACACCAAAACTGCCCGCCATAACCAAGGCTTGGTGCGAATGAACAGCGGCTGTCACCAGCCCACCAGCTCGACGCCAATCAACAAGCTCCGAACACAGGGCACGACGCAAAAGGCCCTCTGGCAGATGCACACCATCGGCAGCACAGGCCACGGCAAGGGCATGGTCTGCTGCAACCAGCAAACGGATGTCCCGCTTCTGGGTAGCATCACGCAGGCGCAAGGCCAGATCAGAGCGAAACCGGTCATCATAATGGCGCAGGATCACCGCACTGCCGGGTGGAAGCCGGCGTACAATCGCGACTGGATCCCCCACACGTGGATCTGTCATGAAGACAAGCCATGGCACGGGACATGCCGCAGGCCAGTTTCCACGTGCAGAAGCATTGAGTTTCGCAGCCTGTATCGCTAGGGTCCGAAAGGACATCTGCCGACACACTCCTTTGAATCAGGATAGAACACGCATGGCTTCCCCTGATCTTTTACCGGGACATCCGGACACGGTACAGCACTGGCACACCGTACGGGAACAGATCGCGCACAAAGCGCTGGAAGCGGGGCGGGACCCTGCATCAGTCAACCTGATTGCCGTGTCCAAAACATTTTCCGCGTCGGCCATTACCCCGGTTCTTGATGCCGGACAACGCCTTTTCGGTGAGAACAGGGTTCAGGAGGCTTCTTCAAAATGGCCGGCATTGAAAAACCGCTTCCCTGACATTGAACTCCACCTGATCGGCCCTCTGCAGTCGAACAAGGTCCGGGAAGCGGTTGCCCTGTTCGACGTTATTGAAACAGTGGACCGCCCGAAGATTGCCACGGCGCTTGCCACAGAAATGAAGCGCCAGAACCGTTTTCTTCCCTGTCTGGTACAGGTCAATATCGGGAATGAACCACAGAAAGCCGGCATAGCGCCTGATCAGGCCGACGGCTTCATCCAGGATTGCCGTGAGCAGGGTTTGGCAATAGCTGGTTTGATGTGCATTCCCCCTGTCAATCATCCGCCCGGACCTTTCTTTGAAACCATGCAGGCCTTGGCACAACGTTACCAGCTTCATACCTTGAGCATGGGCATGAGCGCCGATTACACTGAAGCCATCCGGTATGGGGCCACCCACGTCCGGGTTGGATCGGCGATCTTCGGGTACCGGACTCCATAGAAAACCCCTGACCAAAGCCAGGGGTTTCAAACAGGGGATCTTGGGATTTTCAGCCTTGATCAGACAGACTGGTCAATGTGCCCAACCGGCGCTGGCGCATCGTCTCCGCCTGCAGGTGCATCATCCCGCTTTGGCCCGCCCTTGGAAACAACAACCATGGCCGGACGCAACAGACGATCATGCAGGGTCCACGCATCCTGATAAACCTGGACAACGGTTCCTGTCGGGACGTCTGTACGTTCGACCTCCTGCATGGCCTGATGGTGATGCGGGTCAAAGGGACAATTCAGACTTTCAATCCGGGTTACGCCATGACGGGACAAGACGGACAACAGTTCCTTCTCTGTCATCTCGACACCTACCGCCAAGGTTCCAAGCTCTGCATTGGACAGCCGTGACTCTGCCGGAGCAGCCAGAAGGGCACGCCCAAGATTGTCGGCAACAGCCAGCACATCACGGGCAAAATTGGTCACCGCGTAGCGATTGTTGTCCTCGATCTGTTTCTGGGCCATACGCCGCGTATTCTGGGAATCCGCAAGGGCACGCAGATATTCGGTCCTCAGGCGTTCCACCTCGGCTTCCAGTTCGGCAATGCGGGCCTCGGGTGTTGCTTCTGCGGCACCCTCTACTTCCGGAAGCTCTGTGGCTTCAGTCTCCTGAACAACTGCATCAGGTGCCGTGTCCGGGGTTGGAATGATCTTGTCAGTCTCTTCGGTCATGTCTCTTCCATACAATACTCCGGCAGGCCCACGCACAGCAGACCACAGCCTTTTTTATCCAATAAGCTGCCCGATAACCCGCGCAGTATAATCCACCATCGGGATAATACGGGCATAATTCAGCCGTGTCGGCCCAATCACCCCAATCGCCCCGACAATCTGTTCGCGGCTGTTCTGATAGGGGGCCACGATCAGGGAACATCCTGCAGCCCCGAACAGGTCATTGTCCGAACCAATAAAGATCTGGACACCTTCACCCGTTTGCACAAGATCCAGGAGGCGCAACATTTGCTGACGCGCCTCCAGGGTTTCAAAAAGGAAGCGGATACGTTCAAGATCTTCGATGGCATGCACATCCTGCAACAGGTTGGACTGCCCCCGTATAATCAGCGCACCCTGATCCTCGTCACCACCCCATATCGCAAGACCAGCCTCTACAACCCGGGCAGTCAGTTCGTCAAGCTCGGCACGCCGGCTGTCAAGATCGGCAGAAACAAGGCGGCGCACATCAGCCAAGGTCTGCCCGCCCAGACGAACCGACAGGAAATTTGATGCCTGCTGCAAAACACTGGGAGGAAGACCGGCCGGCACCTCGATCAGGCGATTCTCGACCAGACCATCGCTGGTCACCATAACCACCAAGGCACGCCCGGGGCCCAGGCTGACAAACTCGATATGACGCAACGTGCTGTCTGTCTTGGGAGCCAGAACCAAGCTGGCACAACGCGACAAGCCGGACAAAGCCGTCGTTGCCTCGGACAGCATTTGCTCCATACTGCGGCCTGTTGACTGACAATGGCTGTCAATACGGCTGCGCTCGTCATCACTCAGGCGCCCAACTTCCAGAAGGCCAGAGACAAACATACGCAAACCATGTTCAGTCGGCAGACGACCCGCCGAAACATGAGGCGCATACAGAAGCCCAAGATCTTCCAGGTCAGCCATAACAGAGCGAATGCTGGCCGGCGACAAGCCAACCGACAGGCGACGGGACACGGTACGGGAACCAACCGGCTCCCCATCATGGACCCACGACTCAACGACCAGCCGCAAAACCTCGCGGCTACGCTCGTTCAGCTCTGCTATTGGCAGCATGGTTTTCACGGCCTTGCCCGAACCTTTTGCATCGAATCCGGAACCGTACCACACAATGGTCCCATACGTGTTGGAATGTAGTCAGCCACTCCCCCGACGTCAATGTACCGGCAGGAGATGCGCCCTCTTTCAATATAACATGCAGTACTCAGGTAACATAAACAGATCCGGGAAGCGGCTGCACGACAAACAAAAAGCTTGGCGTAGGGGTGTGAACAGTGAAACATTGCTCTTATCCGTTGCATGACAGAATGCCGGAAAAGCCGGGGGAAAGATGGTTCGCCACACCGCTGAAGACAGAGAATTGTACAACAGGATTGTTGCCGCCCACGAACGCAACATGATTGGGCTTCTGGTCAACTACCGGAAGCTGAATGGCGTTTCCTCCCCGATTTTCAATCCGTGGGAGGCTATTGGTCCACTCTTGGTTCCTGTCATCGTATCGCTTCTGGTTCTCATCTTTGGGGGTGTTGTTGCGGGAACCATGGCACTTCTGTTTACCATGCTGCTTTACGGCGTGCTGCTTCGCCCATGGACCCAGCGCAAGATTCACGATCGCGCCCGCCGTGTTATCGGGCACAGTTTCGGCGCATTTGAAACTCTGTGGGAATTCGGGGGGTTCGCTCTCTACATCACGGACCGCCCGACAACAATGGTGGAGGCACCACAGGGTGACTGGCGCTCCTTTGTCCGTCGCAATCTTCCCAAACCCGCACCGGGTGAAGACGTGGGGGCCCCGTTCAGGGCATCCTTGTCAGGAAGTGGGGATTTTGTGCCGCCGGTCCGGTCACAGGCCGTCACAGGCGATGAGCAACCCGCGCCCGGACGCAGGATCAGACCGACATAATCCATCCGGCACATAGACCCGGTGAACGATGCGTGTTACAGCTCGCCGCAGGAAGAGAGCGGCCCGAGGCAATGGACACGAATAAACGGCGGCATTACCGACGTACCCTGACACAGGACGAAGCCCGGCTTTGGGAGGAGATTGCCCGCACGGTCAATCCCATATCCGGTCGCTTGCCCTTTGTCAGGACCGATGCCCCGGAAACAGATACTCCGGAAACAGAATTACCTTTAAACACACCACCTTCCGGCAAACCGATCCAGTCACCTGCCTTGTTGAGGACAGCCACGCCGAGGAACAAACCGTTCCTACCCCTGGAGCCCGGAAAAAGCCCGGGCGTTGACCATAGAACAGCCCTGAAATTCAAACGGGGCAAAATGCATGTGGATGCCCGTATCGACCTGCATGGTATGGGCAAGGATACAGCCCACGCCAATCTCCTGAATTTTATGAACAGGGCAATACGCAGCGGCTACCGGTGCCTTCTTGTCATCACCGGCAAGGGAACGCGGGGCGAGGGGGTTTTGCGACGGGCTCTCCCCGGCTGGCTGAATGATGCCCGCATCCGGCCGCATATCCTGTCATTCAGCGCCGCCAGGCCGGAACATGGCGGAGAAGGGGCCTTTTACATCCTTCTCCGCCGCAACAGGGACTGATGTTTCACGTGAAACGACGGCACATCACGATGATTGCACCAGGGCCCCGATAATCGCATTCAACACCGGCATGCCGCGATCCGTGACCCGCAGTGGCCAGCCCTCTGCGACAAGTCCCTCGGCACGCAACATGGCCAGCATTGGCCAGTCCAGAAGATCAGACAGGTCAAAGCCATGACAGGCCAAGCGGAACTCATCCGGGTCAATACCACGACGCAACCTCAACCCCATCATGATGTTCTCTTCGGCCCGCGCGCGTGCCGTCAGCGGTTCGTTTTGCCGCGTTGCATGACCGTCACGCAGCACCGTTTTCAGCCACACATCTGGCGCACGATGCTGGCGTGTTGCGTGAAACATCCCATCGACACAGATCCGGCCATGCGCGCCGGGTCCAATGCCAACATATTCACCACCAAGCCAATACAGGAGATTATGGCGGCTTTCCTGCCCGGGAACTGCATGGTTTGAAACCTCGTAATAGGGCATACCGCTGGCTGCGGTCAGGGCATGGGTAACAGCCCACAATTCCAGCGCAAGATCATCTTCGGGAAGGGTAAAGACACCCCGGGCCAGATCCTGCTGGAAACGGGTTCCTTGCTCGATGGTCAGTTGATACAGAGAAATATGACCACCCGTCGCCAGATCAAGAGCCTGCGACAGCTCTGCCTCCCACTGTGCGGGGGTCTGTCCGGGACGGGCATAGATCAAGTCAAAGGAGAAGCGGGGAAACAGCCGGGCTGCGGTCTCGATCGCCTCCAGTGCCTCACGGACACCATGCCGCCGTTCCAGAAAGCCAAGACTTTCAGGCACGAGGGACTGGACTCCCAGCGAAACACGATTGATTCCGGCATACCGAAAGGCCTGAAAACGCTCGCGGTCTATGGCACCGGGATTCGCCTCCAGCGTCAGTTCAATGTCCGCAGCCCACGTCCAGTGGGCAGCAGCACGCTCCAGAACAGCCTCAACCGTACGCGGCGCCATCAGCGAAGGCGTACCACCGCCAAAGAAAATACTGCCAAGCACACGCCCGGGAGTAAGGGCCGCGTAGTAATCCAGTTCACGCAGCAGCGCCTGACACCAACGATCATGGTCAACATGATTGGCAACATGACTGTTGAAATCACAGTACGGGCACTTCGACACACAAAAAGGCCAATGCACATACAAACCAAACAGCGAGGGTACGTTAGTCAAAACACGCCTTCACAAGCTGTTGGAATGCACGGGCACGGTGGCTGATGGCATGTTTCTCTTCCGGAACAAACTCGGCAAAGGTACGGCTGTCCCCGTCCGGAACAAAAAACGGGTCATAGCCAAAACCACGATCACCACGCGGTGGCCAGCAGATGGACCCATCGACCTGTCCGACAAACGTTTCCGTGTGCCCGTCCGGCCAAGCCAGGCACAATGCGCACACAAAGCAAGCCGACCGGTCGGGATGATCACTCAGACGGTCATGAACAGTACGCATGGCACCGGCAAAATCTTTCTCCGGGCCAGCCCAGCGGGCCGAGTAAATCCCCGGCTCGCCGCCAAGCGCAGAAACTGACAGACCAGAATCATCGGACAGGGCAGGAAGCCCGGAAGCCTTTGCAGCAGCAAGGGCTTTGATAGCTGCGTTACCCGAAAATGTTGCTGCCGTCTCTTCGGGTTCCGGCAAATCCAGATCAGCAGAGGACACGACATCAACCTGAAATGCACGAAAAAGGTCACGGATTTCCCGCACCTTCCCCGCATTATGGCTGGCAACAACCAGTCGGGAACCATCAAACCGGCGTGCCATGCCTTATGCCTCCACCAGCAAGGCCCGGTTCTGCAAGGCAACAAGCTCGCGCACACCTTTTTCCGCCAGATCCATGAGGGCATCCAGTTCTGCACGGGAAAAGGGCGCCTCTTCGGCTGTTCCCTGCACTTCAATCACCTTCCCGGTACCGGTCAGAACAAAATTGGCATCGGCTTGGGCTGATGAATCCTCTTCATAGTCCAGGTCCAGAACCGGCACACCATTCACAAGACCACACGATACGGCTGCAACACTGTCTGTCAGGGGAAATGCAGACACAAGCCCGGCAGACAAGGCATGACGGAATGCTTGGGCCAGGGCCACATAGGCCCCGGTAATGGAGGCTGTCCGGGTTCCTCCATCCGCCTGAAGTACGTCACAGTCGATCCGGACCTGCATCTCACCCATCTTTGACAGGTCTGTTACGGCCCTCAAGGATCGTCCGATCAGACGTTGTATTTCCTGTGTGCGCCCGGATTGCTTGCCCCGGGCGGCTTCCCGGTCGGTGCGTGTTCCTGTTGAACGGGGCAACATACCATATTCTGCCGTAATCCATCCCTTGCCCTGTCCCCGCAACCAAGGGGGAACACGGGTATCGACAGAGGCCGTGCAAATAACGTGGGTATCTCCGAACTTCACCAGACACGACCCCTCTGCATGCTTGATAAAGCCGGTCTCAAGGGTCACTGGGCGAAGTTGGTCAGCAAGGCGGCCGGAAGGTCTCATGGAATATATCTCTCTGTCAGGCTGGAAAAATTAATGGGTCGGCGCACTGTGCCGGGGTAAAAGCAAATACCAGGTTCCCGCACTTTTCATGCGCCCGGCCTTGGCTAGGGCCTGCTCACCGGGACCCCAGAAGAAATCACCACGAACCACGCCCTTGATGGCCGATCCCGTGTCCTGTGCCACCATAAGCCGGCGCAGGGGTTTATGATCTGGATCTACCGAATTGAGCCACAGCGGCACCCCAAGCGGAACATACCGCGGATCGACTGCAATGGAACGCCGGGCTGTCAAGGGAACCGACAGAGCCCCTACAGGCCCATCCCCGCGAATAACGCGAAAGAACGTATAGCGCGGGTTCTCACGCATCAAGGCACCCGCCCGATCCGGGTTTTCCTTCAGCCACGCACGAATGAACGGCATGGTAGCTTGCCCGGGCCCCAGAATGCCATGATCCAGCAAGATGCGACCCAGTCCCTTGAACGCATGGCCGTTGCTGCCGGCAAAACCAAGCCGCTGCACCTTGCCATCAGGCAGAATAACGCGACCCGACCCCTGTATCTGCATGATATGCACATCAACGGGATCTTCGGCATACATCAGGACAGGCGCACGCCCGTTCAGGGCACCATTTTCAATTGCCGCGCGCGAGGGCAGGGGAGGAACCTTCCTGGTATCCGTGACAACACCCGGCGGAGGCCCATAAAGAGGCACCTGACAGCGCGGCGTTTTCTTCAGGCATCCTTTCAGCTCCGCCTCATAATACCCGGTAAATGTGCCGGAAGGACGACCGGAAGAACTGACAGACCAAGGCTGCATACGCGCCTCAAGAAATTCCCTGACAGAAGCAGAAGACGCGGAGCGTGAGGGCGGGAATTCACGATGCAGGTCGGAACAGAAACGCTGCCAATCCTCTACGGTCCCGCCCAAGGAACCGGGGCCAACCCATCGGCTTGCATCAGGACGACGCTGGAAGGAATCGCAGGAACGCCTGAGAGCGGGCAGGGCCTCTACCTGCATATCCTGATCCCAACCGGGAAGAGCCGAAAAAGACACCGGCTTCAGCTGCTGTTCAGAGGGAATGGGAGGCGGTTCACCCGGCCCACGACCACCGCAGGAAGCCAAGGCCAACAGACAAACCCCGGCCAACAGCCGGGGTAGAACGGTACGAACAGATACAGTCATAGAAAGAAACCCATTCAGGCAGATGGAGCTGCTGTTGAAACCAGCTTCCAGTTGGGGTCATCAGAACGTGGATCCCTCATGAATGTCCAATCATCGGTAATCACGACCGTCTCATTGGGATCCCCCTCGACGATTCGGCCTTCCGAATCACGGGTAACCGATATCTGCTCGCTTACAAAGCGAACAGACACCAAGACAACATCCTTGGCGAGTTCAGCTTTTATGAAGGAAATTGAACGGATAAACTCAAGTCCCGTCTCCAGGAACAGGTTTTTGCTCTCCCGGGTCTGGATTTCCCCCTCGAAGCTGCGGTATACGTCCTCAGCCAGAAGGAAGCGCAGAGTCTCCCTGTCGCCGCGGGCAAAGGCTTCGATCACCATTTCGAAGGCACGCCGGGCGCCACCAAGAAACTCCTCGGGCACAAAGGAAGGATCAGCCTTCATCACATCCACCAGCCCCGGAACAGACAGACTTTCATCTGAGATGTCGCTGTCGTAACGACCGGGCAGGGGGATCACGTTGTCCCCGGTATCCTGGTCCAGCGTACGACCGTGCAGATCGCGCGGCCTCTCATTGCCGTTTTTCTGGCCCAGAACACTGCGCAGCCGCAGGATCAGAAACCCGGCGACAAGGGCCAAAAAGATGATGTCGATGAACGCGATTCCCTGGTTCATGGCAGTCCTGACTGTCGGTAAACACTGGGTCTGTAACACCACCGCCACAGACCACACACACTGGCATCGGGAATCCCGGACCAGCTCTGAAGGTCTAGATAAGGGTTGTAGCAGTATAGGGCAAGCATGACACAGGTTCTTCTTATTTTATTTGTTATCTTTCCCGTGGCCGAGATAACCATGTTTCGCCTTGTTGATCTTGCGATCGGCCTGTGGCCAACCGTCTTTCTGGTTGTCGTAACGGGGGTGAGCGGGATTCTTGTCCTGAACAGGGCCGGGCTAGCACCTCTGGACAGCCGGACCTGGGCAAAGAATACTATCTCTCTACAAGACATGGTTGAGGCAACCCTTATGGTCGTATCCGGGTTGCTTCTGGTCACACCGGGTTTCCTCACGGATGCCTTGGGGCTTTTCCTGCTGATCCCGTCCATGCGTCGCACCACGGCAGCCCTTCTGGCCCAAAGGCGCAAGAAACACGAAGACCAACCTACCCCATCGGATGATGCAGGAGAAAGCCATGCAACATCAGGTCCTGAAATAGACGGTGAATACCGCGATATTTCTGCCGGATATGACCGGAATGGCCAGACCCGATCCTGCTGAATGAACAAGGTGGATAACGCAGGGTTCCGTGGTTATGCATTCCATGCTAGGGGTATGCCAACCAATCTGAAACGGGGAGCCCCTTATGACCGACGCACAGAATCATACAACGACACCGGAAGACAATACGTCAGACACGCCACCACTGATGTTGGCCATTGAAAGCCAGTACATCAAGGACCTGTCTTTCGAAGCACCGCAAACGCCGGTCATTTTCCACAAAATGCGCGAACAGGCTCCGGCCGTATCCTTTGGGGCTGATGCCAAGGCACGCCACCTGGATGGCAATGTCTTCGAAGTTGTTTTGCATGTTGAAGTCAAGGCTGACGTTGGGGCCGAGACCGCCTTCATGTTGGAGCTTGCCTACGGTGCCGTTGTTCAGGCAAACCCGGTTGAAGCAGATCACCTGCAACCCCTGCTGCTGATCGAGGCGCCAAGAATGCTGTTCCCGTTTGTCCGGAACATTATCGCCGATGTGACACGCGACGGCGGCTTCCCGCAGCTGATGCTGCAGCCGATCGACTTTGCCGCTCTTTATCGGCATCGACTGGCAGAAGCCGCGCGCCCTGAACAGGAAAATACTCCAGAGCAGGTATAGCAGGACACAGCACGTGACCCCGTTTGGAGCCAGAATTCGTGACCTGAGACGCCAGCGGGGCATAACCCTGCAACAGATGGCTGCTGATCTCAATGTATCCGCAGCCTATCTGTCTGCCCTGGAACATGGCAAACGGGGCAAACCTGGTCCCGGCCTTGTTCTGGAGTTATGCGGTTATTTCGGACTTATCTGGGATGAAGCCGAAGCCCTGAAAAACCTGGCCGAGGTTTCAAGACCCAAAGTAACGCTTGATACCTCTGGCCTGTCGCCGCAGGCCACAGCATTTGCCAACCGCCTCGGGGCCTGTATTCGATACCTGGACGATGAAGCTGTTGCCACTCTGGATGCCCTGTTGGTACGCATACAGCCCCCCCTGCCTGCAAAACGCAGCAGACGCTCCTGATACCTTACGTCTCTTTATGTTTCACGTGAAACATCCTGTCAGGATGTAACCGGCGCACTTTGCTCAAAACGCAAAAGCCAGGCCTTGCTCTGCAGGCCATCAAACGCAGAATACCCACCAAGACGCCCTCCCGAAGCTAAAACCCGATGACAGGGAACAAGTATAGGCAAGGGATTGCGCGCACACGCCATACCCACAGCACGTGGAGACGATGATACAGCCTGCGCCAGATCGCCATAGGTTCGTGTTGTGCCAAAAGGAATAGCGCAAAGGGCATCGCGTACACGGGCAGAGAATGTAGTACCGGCCGGGGCAAGGGGCAGGTCAAAGTGCTCCAGGCGACGGTCAAACCATGCCTCCAGCTGCTTCCCGGCTTCTTTCAGAAGGGGGGTCTCCTCACAGCCCGCCTCCATACCCCGCCCCCAATCCAGGGAAACAAGGCAATTATCAGCCTCAAACAGGGTCATCCACCCGAGGGGACTGTGCAAAACAACATGAGGCACTCTAGAAATCCATCCAGACAGACAAAACCAAAGCCAAATTAGCGGCGGTCTTGCCACGCAGGCAAGTCTGTCACAAAACAAATTTTAGCCGGGATATTCACAGGTAGAGTGTGCAGGCACGGCAGACCGGGGGGGTTCTCCGGAAAAGCGCTTTCCGTATCAACCAGATCGTAGGGTTGGCATGAAAATCGAGATTGATATCGACTGTACGCCTGAAGAAGCCCGCACCTTTCTGGGATTACCGGACGTCCGCCCCATGCAGGATGCGCTTCTGGCCGAAATACATAAACAAATGATGAACCAGTTGCAGGCAGTTGACCCGGACACCCTTATGAAAAGCTGGTTACCGGCCCAGGTTCAGGGCCTGGAGCAGATGCAGAAATTTTTCTGGTCGCACTTCACAGGGGATGACAAAAGCGGCAACAGGGGCCCATAAAAGGAGCGCCAGAGAATCCTGTACGAGGAATACCCCGTGTCCTGCCCGGATCCCGACCTTTATTACCGCATCCATGTTTTTATCTGCACAAACGAACGCCCGGAAGGCCACAGCCGTGGTTCCTGCGCCCGGTCAGGTGCCGTAAAACTACGTGACTACATGAAGGCACGCGCAAAAGAGCTGGGGCTGACAGACCGTATCCGCACCCAGCAGGCAGGGTGCCTGGACCGGTGCGAGCTGGGACCAGTGCTGGTCATCTACCCGGAAGGTGTGTGGTACGCCCCACGAACACGGGAGGATATTGATGCCATCCTGGTTGACCATATCCGTGACGGAAAACGTGTGGAGCGCTTGATGCTGAATCCACAGGATCGCATCCCCGCTGACCTGGAAGCCCGTCAGGCATCCCAATGATCACCAACGATACCATTGTTGCAACAGCCACAGCGCCGGGCCGGGCTGGTGTTGCCGTAACCCGCGTTTCCGGCACACGGGCACGCAACGTGATTACCTCACTCTGTGGCCGCTTGCCAGAAGCACGCAAGGCAACACGATTCCTGTTTCGTGACCCCGGAACAGGGGATGTTATCGATGACGGACTTGTCCTGTGGTTCCCGGGGCCGGCCAGCTTTACGGGCGAAGATACCGCTGAATTCCAGGGACATGGTGGAAAGGCCGTAACTGATGCCTTGCTGCAGGCCATTCGTCGTCTGGATGGGGTGCGGATTGCCGAACCCGGCGAGTTCTCGCGCCGGGCCTTTCTGAATGGCAAACTGGATCTGACCCGGGTCGAAGGCCTGGCAGACCTGATACAGGCCGAAACGGATGCTCAACGCCGCCAGGCACTCCAGCAAATGGACGGTGCCTTGGCACGCTTATATGACATCTGGCGGGAGGAGCTGGTTCGGCGTCTGGCGTGGATGGAAGCGCACATAGACTTTCCGGATGAAGACATCCCGCCCGATCTGGATCGTTCGGCACGAAACGGGCTGGAAGAACTGGTGCAAGCCATTGATACCTATCTCTCGGACAACCGACGCGGTGAGCGCATCCGTGACGGCATCCAGATTGCTGTCCTCGGTCGTCCCAATGCCGGAAAATCCAGCCTGGTCAATGCGCTTGCACAGCGGGAAGCCGCCATTGTTTCCGACCGGGCCGGCACCACACGCGATATCATCGAAGTCCATCTGGATCTGGGAGGATTCCCGGTCACCATTGCCGATACAGCCGGCCTGCGCAGCAGCAATGAGGACATAGAGGCAGAGGGGATACGCCGGGCACGGGTACGTGCCAGTAGTGCTGATCTCAAGATTGCCGTGTTTGACCTGACAGAGTGGCCTGAACTGGATGAAGAAACCCTGTCTCTTGTTGACTCCAGCACGCTGGTGGTACTGAACAAGAGCGACGTGGCAACAACGCATCCAGACAGAATGATAAAAATTTCTGGCACGCGCCCCTTGCTGCTGTCAACGCACAGCGGGGAGGGCATGGCGGAACTGCTGTCAACATTGACAGCCATGGTGGCGAAGTGTCTGAACGCAGGGGCATGTGCACCCCCGGCGCTGACACGCCAAAGGCACAGGGATGCCCTGGAGGATTGCCGCGACAGCCTGTTACGCGCCATACACGCCCCAATGCTTGAGCTTATGGCGGAAGACGTTCGTCTTGCAGCCCGTGCCCTAGGCCGTATTACAGGCCGGGTAGAGGTTGATGATTTGCTGGATGTTATTTTCAGCGACTTCTGTATTGGTAAATAAAAAAATCAAGATAAAGCATGAAGTTGATGAGTCTGTCGTAGTGTTATCCCCTGCAACAGGGTTGGCCGTATACCACCGGCTTGCGTTTCATGCTATGCATGTGCATGTTTTGGCCGCTTGTCGCCACGACAGGATAGTGATCACCACTGATTGTTTAATGCAATGAAAAGCCACTTTGACGTTATCGTAATCGGGGGCGGACACGCCGGCACCGAAGCGGCAGCCGCAGCAGCCCGTATGGGCGCTCGCACACTTCTGCTGACCCAACGCATAGAAACCATAGGGGATATGTCCTGCAACCCCGCCATAGGCGGCTTGGCAAAGGGACACCTTGTGCGCGAGATTGATGCGCTCGATGGCGTCATGGGGCGGGCAATAGACCAGGGCGGTATCCAGTTCCGCATGCTGAACCGGAGCAAGGGCCCGGCGGTACGCGGACCGAGAGCACAGGCCGACCGATCCCTGTACAGAAAGGCTGTCCAGGACATCTTGGCCGGTACCCCCAATCTGACCATGGAAGCCGGATCGGCCGAAGACCTGATCCTGGACCGGTCCGGACGTGTGTCGGGCGTACTGACAGCAAGCGGGCGTGCATACAAGGCTGGTGCTGTTGTTCTGACGACCGGCACATTCCTGCGGGGTGTCATTCACCTGGGTGAAAAAACATGGCCTGCCGGACGGATTGATGAGCCGCCATCACTCGGCTTGTCCAATACGCTGGAGCGCCTGGGGCTTGTTCTCGGGCGCCTGAAAACCGGTACTCCGGCACGCCTTGACGGGCGAACAATCAACTGGAAAGGGCTGGAGATGCAACCCGGCGACGACCCGCCGGAACCCTTCTCCTTCATGACAGGGCATATTACAACGCCCCAAATCGCCTGTGGCATGACCTGGACCACCGAAGAAACGCACGCCATCATTCGTGCCAACCTTGATCGTGCCCCGATGTACTCCGGCCAGATCCAGAGTGTGGGGCCACGCTATTGCCCTTCCATTGAAGACAAGGTGGTTCGCTTTTCGGAAAAGGACCGCCACCAAGTCTTTCTGGAACCAGAGGGCCTGAACGACCCGACTGTCTACCCGAATGGCATATCAACCAGCCTGCCGGAAGATGTGCAGACGGCTCTGATCCGCTCCATTCCGGGGCTGGAGGCTGTCACGATCCTGCGCCCGGGCTATGCCATAGAATATGATTTTGTTGATCCACGCGAATTGCGCCCATCGCTTGAACTGAAGAAAGCAAAGGGTCTGTTTCTTGCCGGCCAGATCAACGGAACAACGGGCTATGAAGAGGCAGGGGCACAGGGTCTTGTCGCCGGGATCAACGCAGCCCTTCTGGCGGGTGGTGCTGCCGCCGATGATGCTTTTGTGCCCGATCGGGCCGAGGGCTATCTTGGTGTCATGATTGACGACCTGGTCACACTGGGGACACAGGAACCGTACCGTATGTTCACAAGCCGCGCGGAATATCGGCTGCAACTGCGTGCTGACAACGCAGACCTGCGCCTGACCGGAAAGGGAATCGCTGTCGGTGTCGTGGGTTCGGATCGCACGGTCGCTTTCCGTAAAAAGGAAAAGGCCATGGCAGAAGGTCGGGCGCTGATGGAAAGTCTTTCCGCAACCCCGAGAGAGCTGGAGCCTTACGACATCCGCATCAACCAGGATGGGGTTCGTCGCAACGCCCTCGCCCTTTTCAGCTATCCGAATGTGACGTTTGACCGCTTGCGTCAGATCTGGCCAGAACTTGGCGTAATTGCTCCCGATATCGCAACACAGCTGGAAATCGAAGGGCGCTATGCCGGGTACATAGGACGTCAAATGGCCGACATTGCGGCCTATCGGCGTGATGAAGATCTTCTTCTGCCAGATGATCTCGACTACCACAGCATTGGAAGTCTTTCGGCTGAAGTCCGACTCAAGCTGGATGCGACCAAGCCCACAACACTGGGCGCTGCCGCGCGAATACCGGGTATCACACCTGCAGCCCTGACAGCCCTCTTGGTTCATGTCCGGAAACGACGCGATACTGCAGCCTGAAGGCTTTCCAATAAAGATACGACCGGGTATACAGAGGGAAGGTTTTCAGCCCTTCCCCGTTGTTTCACGTGAAACACCTATCCGATATAACGGAGCACCCGTCGTTGTCTGTCCCGCTGACATGCGAAGAATTTCAGGCCGCATCGCGCGTTTCACGTGAAACGATGGAGCGTCTTTCCCTTTATGCAGACCTGCTCTGCAAATGGCAGAAAAGCATCAACCTTGTTTCTTCATCTACACTGGAAGATCTCTGGCGCAGGCATTTCCTTGACTCTGCACAACTGTGGGCACTGCTCCCACAAGGGGCAAAGACCTTGGTAGATATGGGAAGCGGTGCTGGGTTTCCCGGCATGGTCCTTGCGATAATGGGGTTTGATACCGTTCATCTTATTGAATCAGACCAACGCAAGTGTGCATTCTTGCGTGAGGTCGCCAGGGAAACAGGTACATCCGTTACCGTTCATGCCACCCGTATTGAATCCGCCACTGTGTGCCCGGCCGATGTTGTCACATCGCGGGCATTGGCATCGCTGGACAAGCTACTGGATCTTTCATCCAGGTTCAGGACTGAGCACACAATTTGCCTGTTCCCCAAAGGGCAGACTGCCGATATCGAGTTGACCGGAGCCCAACAAACATGGACACTACGTACCGAAACGTTCCCCAGCCTGACCGATGCAAACGCGACCATTCTGCGACTGAGCGAGGTGCGCCGTGAGCTATGATCTACCGGCCAAAAGCCCAAAAATTATTGCCGTGGCCAATCAAAAAGGTGGGGTAGGGAAAACCACAACCACCATAAACCTTGGCACCGCGATGGCTGCGGTCAAGAAGCGTGTCCTTGTCATCGACATGGATCCACAGGGGAATGCATCAACCGGCCTTGGTGTCGAGCGCGCACAACGTCAGCGCAATGCATACGCAATTCTGACCGAAGATCTCCCGCTGGCGGAAGTTGTGTGCCGAACATCCGTCCCCGGACTGAGCATTATCCCATCCGGTGTTGATCTTGCGGGGGCAGAGCTGGAACTTGTGGATATGACAGAGCGGGAATTCCGACTGAAGAAAGCCCTGTCATCGGCGGTACAGGACTACGATTACGTCCTGATAGACTGTCCCCCTGCGCTGGGTCTGCTGACTTTGAATGCCCTTGTTGCCGCGCATGAGGTTCTGGTTCCTCTTCAGTGTGAATTCTTTGCCCTGGAGGGTATTTCCCATTTGATGAAGACGATTGACCGGGTCAAACGGACCCTTAATCCACACCTTGGTATTCAAGGTATTGTTCTGACCATGTTCGACAAACGCAATAACCTGTCGGGTATGGTCGAAAGTGACGTACGCGGCTATTTTGGTGACAAGGTTTTCAATACGGTTATTCCGCGTAACGTACGGGTATCCGAAGCACCGTCGCATGGAAAACCTGTTTTGCTGTATGACCTGCGCAGCTCCGGGGCACAGGCTTACGTTCACCTAGCCGGGGAAGTGTTCAAACGCGAGCGGGAGATGGCGATATGAGCGAGGAAAAACCACGCCGGGGACTGGGGAGAGGGCTCTCTGCCCTGTTCGGGGAAGATAGCGATGAAGCTGTCTCCGAAACAGGGAAGGCCGGAAGCGCACGCGCAACAACACGAACCTCCGTTGATGTTCCTGTCGAACTTCTGCAATCTGGTCGGTTCCAGCCGCGCCAACAGTTTGATGAAGAGGGCCTGGATGACCTGGCCCAAAGCATACGCGAAAAAGGCATCATCCAGCCTATTCTGGTCCGCCGGCTTCCCGAGGATTCAAAGCGCTACGAAATCATTGCCGGGGAGCGGCGCTGGCGGGCCGCACAGATTGCCCGGAGACAGACAGTCCCTGTTCTCATTCGTGATTTTTCCGATCGGGATGCCGCTGAGGTTGCACTGATCGAAAACCTCCAGCGTCGCGACCTGTCAGCCCTTGAGGAGGCAGAGGGATATCGCCGTCTACAGGAAGAGTTCCAGCACAATCAGGATGACCTGTCACGAACACTGGGAAAAAGCCGCAGTCATGTTGCCAACATGATGCGCCTTCTGGGGCTGCCCGATCCCGTGAAAGTTCTCCTGCGCAATGGGTCCCTTTCTGCCGGACATGCCCGCGCCCTGCTGAATGCGGAAGACCCGGTTTCACTGGCAGATGTTGTGGTCAAGAAAGGCCTGAATGTTCGCCAAACCGAACGCTTGGCAACAGAAAAGGGAGGTGTGCGCAAACGCAAGGCCCCAGCAAACAAGGTAACCAAGCCCGAACAGGGCAGGGCAAGCAAAGACTCTGACACCATGGCCCTGGAAAAAGATCTTGCCCGTATCCTTGGCCTAAAAGTCAACATAGAGTTTGAAGGGCGCGGCGGCCGTATTCTTATTCACTATGAAAGTCTGGCGCAGCTTGATGATATCCTCTACCGCCTGAACAACCCGACAAACAAAAGCTCGGACCAACGCCGCGCAGAAGGGAACGAGGAAGAGGGCGACTATGCCTTTGCCATGGGCTTTGCAAAGAAACAGGAGCATCCTCCCCGAAAAGAAGAGGTGAAGAAGCCATCCCTTCTTCTGCCTGAAGATGCGCTGATTGACGCATGGGACGATGCTCTGAAGAACGAGGAAAACGAAATGGCAGGTCTTTTCGACTAAATACGTCCGGAATATTTTCGCAGAACTTATATAAAAAACGGGAAACTATAAACAAAGTCTCCCGTTTCGTTTTGGGTTATGACAAACAGCTCTCAACCCCAAGGGCCAGTACGGTGCCCCGGCTCTTTTTCCCATGGTGATGTTTGCCGCCCGTCTCTTTCAGATGAATTTATTTTACGGTCGTGCGGATGTATACCGTATTCCTGCGCCATACTCTGAAGAGCCTTGATCCGGTTAGCCGTTGCGGGGTGTGTTGAGAAAAGATTGTCCATCGACCGTGCGTGCAGGGGGTTCACGATGAACATATGGGCCGTTGCCGGGTTGGCTTCTGCTGCATGATTGTCAATCTGGCTAGCTCCGCGTTCCAGCTTTGCAAGAGCACTGGCAAGCCACAGAGGGTTGCCGCAAATGGCAGCACCAATACGATCAGCTTCATACTCCCGGCTACGGGAAATTCCGGTCTGCACCAACATTGCCGCCAAGGGGGCCAAGATCATCAGCAGAAGGGACCCAACAAACCCGAGTGGGCTGCCGTTGCTTTCTTCAGAACCCCGTGATGCTCCCATGAAAAGAACCATGTTACCAAGCATGGAGATCGCACCAGCCAATGTCGCTGTAATGGTCATGGTCAAGGTATCGCGGTTGCGCACATGGGCCAGTTCGTGGGCCATCACACCGGCAATTTCTTCTTCATTCAGAAGAGCCAACAGGCCTGTTGTTGCGGCAACCGCTGCATTCTCGGGGTTACGGCCCGTTGCAAAAGCATTGGGTTGCGGGTTGTCTATGACATAGACCTTTGGCATCGGCATGGAAGCACGGCGTGCCAGATGCTCCACAACCCCATAAAGCCCGGGTGCAGACGTACGATCAACGGGCCGGGCCCCATACATGGACAGAACCAGACGATCGGAGTTCCAGTACGCAAACATGTTCATCGCCCCGGCCATAAACAGGGCCATCAGCGCACCACCAGCTCCGCCAACCAGATAGCCAACGGCCAGAAAAAGCCCGGTCATCGCAGCGAGAAGAACAGCCGTACGGGCAAAATGCATAACCTTAAATCCTTAGCCTGTTACCTTCTGACGCAGACACACGCCTGCGTTCCGTCTATGCTATGACGTGGGGCGCAATATCCATACGTCAAGTCTTCATTACTAACATTCTGTTCTGCAAGGATTTTATTATGTCTGCTCCTCCAGACCCTGTCCCGGGTAATCCTGCTGGAACCCCGTCCCCTGATCCAGAGCCAGAAAAACAACAAGAAGAAGCCTCTGTGACCGAAATTGGCGGCCCAAGAGGGGCGGAACCAACGCGCTTCGGTGACTGGGAACGCAACGGTCGATGCAGTGATTTCTAGGGATTCATAGCGATTTCCTGATCGTGATTCGTGGCATCCCCGGCACGAATCGAGGCATCGGCCTTGAAGGAAAGGCGCGATAACCGTACCGTTCTTGCAGGAAAGATCAGCCAGGCTACAGGACATCCATGTCGTTTTTTGATGTTTTGATGGATATCCTGAAGGCAATATTCGGAGCGCTTTCAGGAAAACCAGGGGGGGCCGGGGACGTTGATGAAGACGATTCTGGCGGGTCAGCTGCGCTTCGCGTTCTTCTACTGACATTCGAAAATGACACAAACGGCTCGGTAACAGAGGCGATTGCAAAGTCTTTGGCCAAGATACCCGGCCTGTCGATCGTACGTACCACCGAAATCACAGCGCCTGTTGATGACAACGAGGTTTTGCCAAGCTCTTTGGCGGCCATGGTCAGAAAAGCCAGAATAATGGCGGCATCTGAAGAGGTTGGCGGCATTCTGGGAGGACATATAACCGCCAACAATACCCTTCGCCTGCGCCTTATACCCGCTAGGCTGGATACGGAAGCTGTAAGCTGCGTTCTGTTCTCCGGTGATCTTGTCGAATTTCCACTCCCCCTGAATGGAACAGACGAGATTGTAGGAGTTGCGGCCCTGACGACCATATGCTGTGACACAGACGGTACACGCCGTAATCGTTCAGACCGGCTAAGAGAGCTTCCGCAAAGCATAGACGAACTTGTTAGCAGCATGGGTGGACTGTCCCCCGCAGGGGAAGCATCGATTCAACTCTTCTATGCTGGGGCACTGATAACCTCTGGCTTTCGTACAGATCAGAAAGCATTGCTGGAAAAGGCTCTAGACCTGACCAAGGATGCCTTGGCCAAGGCCAAGGAAGGCCTGACAGCAGCACAGGTTGGTGCGGCTAGGGCGCGCTTTGCCGTTTTATCCACCGATCTGGCATTACGCAACGATGACTTCCAGAAAACAGAAGAGTTTGTCAGCCACTTCCGTATGGCGGCGGAAACATACCCACTGGAACTGTTCCCGGATGAAAATGCCTTCCTGAACACCCAGATGGCCCGGGTCCTGGCCCGCCTTGGACAGTCAACGGGTAAAATCCCTTTCATGCGTTCTGCTGTTGATGCCTACTTTGAAGCCTCACGATCCTGGAACAAGGCATGGCGGCCGGATTCATGGGCAGAGCTTCAGAACAACATGGGGTCCGTCATGACCCAGATAGGGGAATTCTCGGGAAACAGTGAAATACTGGGACGTGCCAGTCGCGTTTTTGAGTCCATCACCGAAGTCTGGAGCCGGGAAAAGAAGCCAAAACAATGGGCCAACATACAAAACAATATCGGCGCGTGCCGTTTTGCCGAAGGAAAGCGCAGCAATGACATGGCTATATTGCGGGAAGCGCTGGAGCGTTTCTCGCTGGCTCTGGAAGTTTATGCCGCCGAAGGCATGACCAAGAATGTAACCGTCACCCAGAAAAACATAGCCCGTGTCGAACGCGTGATCGGATCACAGGAAGCAGGGGCCTCTGCCCCGAAGGCAGAAAAGCCTGAGTGAGATGTTTCACGTGAAACATCTCACCCTTCCACCATCTCAATGACGGAAATGACGCATGCCCGTAAAGACCATGGCAAGGCCTGCATCATCAGCGGCCTTGATCACTTCTTCATCACGAATGGAACCACCCGGCTGTATCACGGCTGTTGCACCGGCCTCTGCTGCAGCAAGGAGACCATCTGCAAAGGGAAAAAATGCATCTGAGGATACAACGGACCCCACAGCCCAGCTCTGGCTCTCGCCGTTGGCTTCTGCAGCCTGAGCCGCACGGAAGGCAGCTATGCGGGAGGAATTAACCCGACTCATTTGCCCTGCACCAATGCCAACGGTCATCAAATTCCGTGCATAAACAATCGCGTTCGATTTGACATGCTTGCCAACCGTAAAGGCAAACAGCATATCTCGCATTTCCTGCTCCGATGGCTGACGCTTGGTGACAACCCTTAAATCCTCGCCTGCCACCAAAGTGTCACGATCCTGCATCAAAAGACCGCCTGCAATCGCCTTGACCTGCGGCCCACCTGAACGGGGATCCGGAAGAGAGGACGTTACAAGAACACGGACATTCTTTTTTGCAGAAAGAATACGGCTGGCCTCAGGATCAATGCCAGGCGCAATAATAACCTCAAGAAACAGGTCGCAGAGATCCCGTGCTGTCTCTGCATCCAGAGAGCGGTTGAAAGCAACAATACCCCCGAAGGCGCTCTCTTTATCACATGAGAGGGCCTTGTGGTATGCCTCGCGCACTGTATTGGCAACAGCAACCCCACACGGGTTGGCATGCTTGACAATAACGCAGGCAGTTTGAGGAAACTCGGCAACCAGCTCGAAAGCCGCATCGGTATCGTTAAAGTTATTGTAGGATAGTTCCTTACCTTGAATCTGCGTTGCTGTTGCAACACCGGGACGCTGCTCTCCCGTAAGATAAATAGCCCCGCTCTGGTGAGGATTCTCACCATAGCGCATGGTTTGCTTCAAACGACCGGCAAGAACCATACAAGACGGGAAGGTGCTTCCAACCTGCCGGGAGAACCAATCTGAGATAGCGGCATCATAGCATGCCGTCCGGCCATAAGCCGCAGCGGCCAATTGCCGACGCAAATCATGGCTGGTTGCCCCGTCGTGCACGGTCATATCTTCCATGACACGGGCATAGTCAGATGGGTCAACAACAACCGTCACGGAATCATGGTTCTTTGCCGCGGCGCGGATCATGGCCGGCCCACCGATATCAATCTGTTCTACGCAGTCCTGGAAATCTGAACCCGCTGCAACCGTTTCCTCAAACGGATACAAGTTGACTACCACAAGATCTATTGGCTTGATCTCGTATTGCTCCATTTGTTCTTCATGAAGCCTGTTACCCCGTACACCAAGGAGACCACCATGAATTTTGGGATGGAGGGTTTTGACACGCCCATCCAGCAGTTCAGGAAAACCGGTTACGTCAGAAACCTCGCGCACAGCGATCCCGTTTTTGGCAAGAAGGGCGGCAGACCCACCAGTAGACAGGATTTCCACACCCTTACCCACAAGGAAGCGGGCGAAATCAACAAGGCCTTTCTTGTCAGAAACGGAAACCAGCGCCCTGCGAATACGGAGAATAGCACCAGAAGCAGACATGGACAGATCTTTCCTGAATCTTGTGAGAGCTGGATCTGCTGATAGCACAAAGCGGTCACCCGCGTATATCCCCAGAGAGCCATGAACCATCGCATCATTTCATCTTGCACACAAAAAAGTGCACATATTGTTTCTTTAATGGTCATGTATATTAATATTTATTATAAATAAACAATGGTGATACTTAAAAAAATAAGGTTGTATTACATTTTACTTATTACCTTAAGGGGAAATTTAGGCAGGTGTCCCGCTCACCTTAACCATATGTGTTTGATCTACATTTTAGATATCAATTGCACTCAATACGGGCTACCTGTCATGCCTTTCAACTAGCATAAGGAAAAAAGGGTCGCTATTGTTCAATCAAGAATGACGATACTTCTAAAATCTGAAAACATCATGGTGTCCAAGGTGAATAGTGAGAGCAGAATAAAGATCCGCAGCAGACAACCAATCACGGCGAAAGAATACGGACCAGACCCTGTTGATATACACGTTGGAAAACGCCTGAAACTGCGCAGGCGACTCATGAAGTTGAGTCAAGAACAACTTGGAGAAGCTGTCCGCGTCACATTCCAGCAAATACAAAAATATGAGCGCGGGCATAACCGTGTGTCAGCATCCCGCCTGTATGATATTGCAAGTGTCCTTGGCGTCGATGTTTCTTTTTTCTTCAAGGATATTGGACAAGACGTCACAGAACATCGCCCAACACAGAACTTGCTCCAAAACGCAGGATTGGGCGAAAATCCCATGCCCGCCTATGAACAAGACCCTCTCTCGCGCAACAAAACCATGGAGCTGGTCCGCCTTTTCTGGAAACTCCCCAGCACCGAAATGCGTCGCAATATTCTGGAATTGCTGAACAGTATGAGCCGACGCGACTAAATCAGAAACGCAAAAAAAAGCACAGCGCCATGGCCGGTCATACCACGTGATCGGCCATAATTTCTTCTACAATGGCCTGCGAAACGTCGAGGAAGTGAATGACTTCACCACAGCGGCGATCGATCACCCTTCCTTCTTCAAGATCTTTCTTCAGACCTTCCAAGGCACCATGGACGCCCCGCAAAAGACGGAGCACCTCACGAGTACTAAACTGATCAGTTGTACAATCCGAGCGAAGAACCGAATTCACACCCTATACCTCTCTTGGCAGAAACTCGCAAGCCGTTGATCCTATACAGTCTTGCGCAAAACAGCCAAACCCTGACAGGCACGGACTATAATGGTTATTCCGTAAAAACACAATTCTTGATTGTTCGCTGTCGATAGAGTGTTGACCCGTCTATTACAATGGCCCATCTAGGGATTTCGGAAACACTGTGTTTCCGTACAACGTGCTTTTTTGGAAACGCTGACCCATGTCTGATTCATCTCCTGCCGTGTGGCACGGCACTACAATTCTTTCTGTGCGAAAAAACGGTCGGGTTGTTGTTGCTGGAGACGGGCAGGTCACTCTCGGCTCCACGGTCATAAAATCCAATGCAACAAAAGTGCGTTACATTGGTGACGGCACTGCGCTGGTCGGATTTGCAGGGGCAACTGCTGATGCCTTTACTCTGTTCGAACGCCTTGAGGAAAAGCTCCGTCAACATCCCGGCAGGTTGGCCCATGCCTGTGTTGAACTGGCAAAGGACTGGCGAACCGATCGTTATCTGCGCCGCCTTGAAGCCATGATGGCCGTTGTTGATCGCGATGTTTCCCTTGTTCTGTCAGGAACCGGTGATGTTCTTGAACCCGAGGATGGCTTGATTGGTATCGGTTCTGGGGGAAGCTTTGCCCTTTCAGCCGCGCGGGCACTGGTTGATATCGAAGCCCTTGATGCAGAAGAGATCGCGCGACGCTCCATGAAGATCGCTGCCGATATTTGCGTATACACAAACCGAAATATTGTTCTGGAGAGCCTGTAAATGACAGCGTTCAGCCCCCGTGAAATTGTCTCTGAACTGGATCGCCATATTGTCGGGCAGGCTGATGCCAAACGGGCTGTAGCCGTAGCGCTGCGAAACCGGTGGCGTCGCCAGCAATTGCCCGAAGCTTTGCGTGAAGAAATCTTGCCCAAGAATATTCTTATGATCGGGCCAACGGGGGTCGGAAAGACAGAGATTGCGCGCCGTCTGGCAAAACTGGCCGAAGCACCTTTCATTAAGGTTGAAGCAACAAAATTCACCGAAGTGGGGTATGTCGGCCGTGATGTTGAAAGCATCATCCGCGACCTGACAGAAACCGCTGTTCAGGATACACGTGTCCGCCTGAGGCGACAGGTTAATGCCAAGGCAGAGGTGAACGCCGAAGAGCGGGTTCTCGATGCCTTGGTCGGGGAAAAGGCAAGTACGGAAACACGTCAGAAATTCCGCAAGATGTTGCGCGAGGGCAGCCTGAACGACCGGGAAATTGAACTGCAGCTCCGCGATACGGCCAATCCATCCATGCCAACAATTGATATCCCCGGCATGCCCGGATCGCAGATGGGGATGCTTAACCTGAATGACCTGTTCGGCAAGGCATTTGGCGGAATGACCAAAACACGCAAGATGACCGTACAGGACAGTTACGATATTCTCCTGCGCGAGGAGGCCGACAAGCTTCTGGACGAAGAGCAGGTCGTCAAGGAGGCTATATTCTCTGTTGAGAACAATGGCATCGTCTTTCTGGATGAAGTGGACAAAATCACAGTCCGGTCAGAAAGCCGAGGGGCAGATGTATCCCGGGAAGGAGTTCAGAGAGATCTGCTGCCCCTGATCGAAGGAACCATCGTAACGACCAAGCACGGCCCGGTGCGGACAGACCATATCCTGTTTATTGCATCCGGCGCATTCCACGTTGCCAAGCCATCCGATCTCCTTCCGGAATTGCAGGGTCGTCTTCCAATTCGTGTTGAGCTTCAGCCGCTTTGCCAGAATGATTTCCGCCGCATCCTGACAGAGCCGGAAGCCAACCTGATCGAACAATACAAGGCCCTGATCGGGACCGAGGGCGTGACACTGGCTTTTACAGATGATGCCATTGACGCTGTGGCCAAACTTGCGACCGAGATCAATGCGGCTGTCGAGAATATCGGTGCTAGGCGTTTACACACCGTTCTGGAAAAACTTCTGGAGGAAATCAGCTTCTCGGCAACCGATCGGAGTGGCGAAAGCATTACCCTGACAGCAAACGATGTACACGAAAGGCTGGATGGCATGGCAAACAAGTCTGATCTTTCCCGCTTTATCCTTTAGATCAGGATTTGCGCCGGGCAAGAAAATTTTGTCTCAGCTCTTATCGTATTGAAGCCATAACGCTTCTTTTACCATGCTACAAACAAAGTTCTGATGTGCCTCCACTTCTTCTGGGGTGGGGGCATGCGGACGGGGTTCACGGTAGGTACGGGGGGAAGCTTTCTCCCCGCCAACCTTGCCGGAAGAAGGGGCATTTGACAGCACCAAGCCGGGCTGTCGGCCACCACGTAATTCCAGATAAACTTCAGCCAGAAGTTCAGAGTCCAGAAGAGCACCGTGCTTGTCACGGCGGCTGTTATCAATATTGAATCGCTTGCACAGGGCATCCAGGCTTGCTGGTGCACCGGGAAACTGGCGGCGTGCCATCAGGAGCGTATCAACAGCCCGCTCGAACGGAACGGGCGGAAAGCCATGGGCAACCAGCTCCGCATTGATGAACTTCATATCAAAAGCGGCATTGTGGATAACCAGCGGGGAGTCCGCAATGAAATCAAGAAAGTCCTGTGCTTTCTCAGAAAACAGCGGCTTCCCGGACAGGAACTCTGTTGTCAGCCCATGAACACGGGCCGCATCGGCCGGCACATCCCGTTGAGGGTCCAGATACGTATGAAAGGTTCTTCCTGTCGGAACAAGATGAACCAATTCCAGACACCCGATTTCAACAAGCCTGTGACCCTCTGCAGGATCAAAGCCCGTTGTTTCCGTATCAAAGACAACCTCACGCATCCTGTTTCAACTCGCTGATCTTGAAGAGAGCAACCGGACAATACGGCGCAGGCTGCGAAAGGTTACCCCACGCCCAAGCCCCGTAGGCACAACCCAGTCCGCACGCCTGCGTTTTTCATGATCCGGCATTTGCCGTGCCAGAATAGCGCACAGACGCTCCTCCGTCATTCCTTTACGGGACAAAACCCGGGCTTTCTGGATGGAAAACGGTGCACTGACAACGGCAACATAATCACAGCGATCCTCTCCCCCTGTTTCAAACAACAGAGGGATATCCAGGGCAACAAGGGGAAAGCCCGCACGCTGATACTGTTTGAGGAAACGTTGCTCCGATTGACGGACCAACGGATGAACAATGTTTTCCAGACGGGAAAGGGCCTCCGGATCCTGAAAAACACAAGCACCGAGGGCAGCCCGATCAATCACGCCATTACGGACAACACCGGAAAAGGCCGCAGCAACAGCCTGAACAGCGGCACCCGCCGGGCCAAGCAGGGCGTGCACCGTCGCATCAGCATCATGAACGGGAACGCCAAGAACACGCAGCATACGGCAGGCCGTGGATTTCCCCATTCCGACCGAACCTGTGATTCCCAGAATATTCATACTAAATTCAGGCTCTTGATAACGTGATCACGCAACACATTATCCACAGTTGGCATCACACCAAACCAAGACCGGAACCCCGGGCATGCTTGGTGCAAGAGCATTCCAAGGCCATCAACCACCCTGTTGCCACGTCTGCGTGCCGTGGCGAGAAATGTCGTCTCCAGCGGTTTATACACAATATCACATACAACAGCCTGTTTCGACAGGGTATCCAGGGACAGCGATAACGGCGGACAACCTGTCATTCCCAGACTTGTTGTATTGACCAGAAGGGAAAGTGACGGAAAAAATCGCTTGTGGTTATCCCATTCAACAACTGTAATTCCCGCCCCTAGGTCACGCGCAATGGCTTCTGCTTTTTCAGGTGTTCTGTTGGCAATCAAAACATCCTGAAACCCGGCCCTGATCAGAGCGAGCACGATTGACCGGGCTGCACCACCCGCACCAAGAACCAATACCGGACCTTTAGAATCAACAGGACCAGCCTGGTCCTGCACATTGCGCATAAAGCCATCCCCATCCGTCGTATCGCCGTATATTGATCCATCTGTGGAAAACGTCAGGGTATTGACCGATCCTGCCGCACGAGCTGTTTCTGAAAGACTGTCACACAGGTTCAATACCGCCTCCTTGTGCGGGATTGTCACGTTGACACCACAAAACCCCATACGCGGCAAGGCCCGCACAACCAACTCAAGATCATCCGGGTGAACGGGCAAGGGAACAAAGGCACCATCAACACCATAGGCATCAAGCCAGAACCCATGCAAACAAGGACTAGCTGAGTGAGATACCGGCCATCCCAGAATACCCGCCAATTTTGCATGTCCACTTATTATCATGGATCCACAATCCCATGCTGACGCAAAACATCCAGAACCGGCAAAAGCGGGAGACCAAGGATCGTGAACCAGCTCCCCTCCATCTGTTCAAAAAGATGAACACCCAAAGCTTCCACCTGATAAGATCCAACGGATGCTAAGATTTTATCCCCAGCTTTATAAAGGTACTTTTCAATGTGTTTTTCAAAGAGTGAACGCATTGTCATAAAAGCATTATCTGTTTTTTTCCACATAACATGATCATTCATGCATAGGGCTACGCCAGATACCAAACGATGCGTTTTTCCGGAAAGTATCATCAACTGCTTTTTTGCCTGTCCATAATCACCGGGTTTGTCAAACCATATCCCGTCACACTCCAGAATTTGGTCTGCCCCCAAGACAAGGGTTTCCGGATAACGCTCTGACACCTGAAGCGCCTTGGCACAAGCAAGTTCCAGCGCAGTCTGCTCCACCGTCAAGCCGTTATCACGGCAGGACTGTTTCAAGGCGCCTTCACCAACATGTGGAATATCAACATGGAACGGTACACCGGCATCACTCAGGATACGACGACGGGTCACACTGCCAGAGGCAAGAACAACACCGGGTTGAGACACTGTTTCCATAGCTCCTGTTATACACTGCCCCGTTTCTGTGCATAAAGCTGCATAACCGTAACAGCTGCTTCTTCAATTGATTTACGGGTCATATCAATAACCGGAATGGCATGCCGGGTAAAAAGCCTTCTGGCTTGGTTCATTTCGTCCCGAACCCGATCTTCGTCGGCATAATCCACAGAACCGATATCTCCCCCCATCATTTTGAGCCGATGACGCCGGATATCGGCAAGAACAGAGGGATCCCGGGTCAACCCCACAATCAGCGGCCCGGGGATTGAAAATAAGTCGGATGGCAGGATAACACCGGGAACAACAGGAATATTGGCCGCTTTCAGGCCACGGTTGGCAAGATACATACACATCGGTGTCTTGGATGTTCTTGAAACCCCGAACACAATGACATCCGCCTCGGAAAGACCATCCAGTAACTGACCGTCATCATGGTCAATCGTGAACTGGATCGCATCCATACGGCGCAGATAATGGGCATCAACGACATGCTGCCGTCCAGGTTTGCCGTAGACCGGACTTCCCAGATATGCGGACAGGGCATTCAGAACCGGGTCCAGGACCGGGATGCACGGGACATCCAGGTCCATGAATTCCTGCTCCAGGGATGCACGGATATCAGGATCAACAACTGTATACAAAACAGGTCCGGGATCATCCCTGATTCCTTGTATCAACCGGCGGGTCTGCCCTGATGTACGAATCAGGAACCAATCGTGATGGCGCAAGGCAAGGTGTTCAAACTGGGCCAGACAGGCACGGGCAATACCGGAAATGGTTTCTCCGCTGGAGTCAGATACCAGATGAATTGACAGGACCCGTGTATCCGCCATCACCACATTGTCCCTTCTGTCCACAAGATAACCCAAACGCCGTTGATAACAGGGGATAAGACCCAGATTCTAAAAACAGGTTATTTTTCATACCTGTTTTCCCTGCTTTCAGTCACGGGACAATCCCCTTGTTCATAAGAATCCGATAGTGAATGTGAAGACCGTGTACAAGTTGCCACAACGGATGAAACCCACATCATCAACAGCCTGTGACAAAAAGAGCGACTCTTGTTACACAGGGGCATAGCGTCACATTTTCCCCTGTTTTTTCACGTGGATCAGTGCCCACATAATTATCCACCGTGATAATGTGGACAGGATCGTGAACAACGGTAATCCCCTTTATTCACAGGGATCAACAAGTCACTACATTTCCTTTAACAAGAAACTTTTATATTCAGATGGAAAACAAGGAAAAGGATTGACCGTGCCACCTGTTACAAAACCTTTGCTAAAAGCCCTTGCAGGACAGAAAACAGCAGAAATTCCCCTGTGGCTGATGCGCCAGGCTGGACGCTACCTGCCGGAATACAGGGAAACACGGGCAAAGGCAGGCGACTTCCTGTCCCTGTGTTATACGCCAGAGCTGGCAACAGAGGTCACACTCCAACCCATAAGCCGCTACCGGATGGATGCAGCCATCCTGTTTTCAGATATCCTGGTTATTCCCGATGCACTTGGGCAGAATGTATCCTTCCGCGAAGGGGAGGGACCATGCTTACCACCCCTGGAAGGACCACAGTCCCTTGATGCCCTGAATTCCGACAGAGTTCGTTCTCACCTTGATCCGGTGTTCAGGACGGTATCCAGTCTTGCTTCACGACTTCCACAACACACAACCCTCATCGGTTTTTGTGGAGCACCGTGGACTGTTGCGACGTACATGATAGAGGGAAAATCCTCAAAGGATTT
Organism: Haematospirillum sp. 15-248; assembly: GCF_012102665.1. Lineage (NCBI taxonomy): Bacteria > Pseudomonadati > Pseudomonadota > Alphaproteobacteria > Rhodospirillales > Novispirillaceae > Haematospirillum > Haematospirillum sp. 15-248. Next base: position 103,804 of record NZ_JAAVTF010000008.1, read on the forward strand.
TTCCAGAACAAAAACTTGGGCGTATTCAAGGCCAAAAGACTTCGCGCGATTGATTGCCCTTCTGGAAGATGCGTCCGTTGACTACCTGTGTGGGCAGATAGAAGCTGGTGCTGAAGCGCTGCAAATTTTTGACAGTTGGGCGGGGGTACTGCCCGAAAAAGAATTTTACCGATGGGCTTTGGAACCTGTGCAACGCATTGTCAGTGCGATAAAGGATCGTCATCCCGATATCCCGATTATAGGATTTCCGCGCGGGGCTGGTCTTCTATACGAGCAGTTTGTCCGCGAGAGTGGTTGTCATGCGATCAGTCTGGATACCACAGTCCCCTTGGAATGGGCTGCCCGGACACTGCAGCCACACATGACGGTACAAGGAAACCTGGATCCGGTTGCTCTTTTGGCAGGGGGAGAGTACCTTGACCAAGCCGTTGATGCCATTCTCCATTCCCTTGGGCATGGTCCCTTTGTCTTCAATCTGGGGCACGGCATTTTGCCTGCAACACCACCGGAAAACGTAAGTCGTCTTGTCGAGCGTGTCCGTTCTTTTACCCCCGGGAGAGTAGCGTGAAAAGGTTGGCTGTTGTCGTCTTCAATCTGGGGGGACCGGATCGCCCGGAAGCAGTAAAACCTTTTCTGTTCAATCTTTTCAATGATCCGGCGATTATTGGTGCACCAAAGCCTGTACGTTGGCTTCTGGCAAAGCTTATTTCCTCGCGGAGGGCGCCGGTTGCCCGTGAAATTTACGAGCATCTGGGGGGAAAATCGCCACTGCTTGAGCAAACAAAAGCTCAGGCAACAAGCTTGGAAAAGGAGCTGTCTGGCGTTGCCGAGACGGTAAAAGTCTTTGTTGCCATGCGCTACTGGCATCCGATGACGGTGGAAACGGTCCAGTCTGTCAAAGAGTTTTCCCCAGACCGGATTGTTCTTCTTCCCCTTTATCCGCAGTATTCATCAACAACATCAGGATCCTCACTCAAGCTCTGGGCCGAAGAAGCCTTGAAGCAGAAGCTTGATGTGCCCACGTCCACATTGTGTTGTTACCCCGATGAACCTGGCTTGATCGATGCCCTGGCCCTGAAAATTCGAGATGCCCTTTCGAACCTTCCTACGAAGGTACGCGTCCTTTTTTCGGCCCACGGCTTGCCAAAAAAAGTGATCGCAGCCGGAGATCCCTATCAGGATCAAGTGGAGCAGACCTGTGATGCCTTGGTCCGTCGTTTGGGGTTTCTGGGGGTGGATACCACAAACCTGGACTGGACGGTCTGCTATCAAAGCCGTGTTGGTCCCCTGGAATGGATTGGCCCGTCAACGGATGATGAAATTATCCGGGCCGGAAAAGACGGGGTTGCGGTTGTGATGGTGCCGGTTGCTTTTGTGTCCGAACATTCCGAGACCTTGGTGGAGCTGGACATCGAATATGGGGCCCTTGCCCGTGAAAGCGGCGTGCCATCCTATAACAGGATTATGACGGTCCAGTGTGACCCGCATTTTATCAGGGGATTGGCTGACCAGGTCCGGAAAACGCTCTTGGTCCCCGGTCAGCTTCGTTCCTGCCATGACCGGAAACTGTGCCGCGATGATAAAACACGGTGCCCTCATGCACCGGATCGTACGACAAAGGATAAAGCGGATGTTTGCATCGATGCCTGTGGGGTCTGACCCATACCTGTGGATCAAGGCCCTGCATGTGACCGCGGTTATCACCTGGATGGCCGGCCTGTTCTATCTGCCGCGGCTTTATGTGTATCACGCCGCAGAAGGGGAAGGAAATTCAGCGCTTTCTGAAACCTTCAAGGTCATGGAACGCCGTTTGTTGCGGGCAATCATGAATCCTTCAATGGTGATTGTATTCTCAACCGGCCTTCTTTTGGCTCCAGACTGGCTGAAAGGGCAGGGGTGGTTGCATGCGAAGATTGTCCTGGCCCTTGGCATGGCGGTTTGCCACGCTTTTTATGCCCGTTGGCGCAGGGATTTCGAAGCCGGGCAGAATACGCGTTCCCATCGTTTTTACCGCATTGCCAACGAGATCCCCACACTTCTTCTGCTGGGAATTATTATTCTGGTTATTATCAAACCGTTCTGAAACATTGCGCCGTATACGGAAAACGTTGACACGGGACACGGTTCATTTTAACGGTACCGGTATGGAAGTTACGGTCATGTATTTGGTCCGTGCTTCTTCCCTCCCTTATCCGCTACCTTTTCCAGACACGTTTCTGTCCTTGTTCCCCAAGATTGGTTCATGCCGTTCGGAACGGGGTTTTGTATCCAGTGCAGAAAAGGTCCAGGCGGCTTCTCCATCGTCTCCGACCGTGCCTCCTGATCGTTCAGAACAGGCGAAGACCGGAACCGGGGCATACTGACTGGTAGACCTGTATGCATCTGAAGGACCTGAAAAAGAAAACACCGGCCGATCTTCTGAAATTGGCCGAAGAACTTGATGTTGAGAATGCCAGCAGTCTGCGGAAACAGGATATCCTGTTCGGGATTCTGAAGTCGCTTGCCGGACGTGGTACGGCAATTTATGGAACCGGTGTCCTGGAGGTTTTGCAGGATGGTTTCGGCTTTCTGCGCTCTCCCGAAGCCAACTATCTTCCAGGTCCGGATGATATCTATGTCAGCCCGACCCAGGTTCGTCATTTCGGCCTGAGGACGGGTGACACGGTTGAAGGCCAGATCCGTGCCCCCAATAACGGGGAGCGGTACTTTGCCTTGTTGCGTATCGACACGATCAATTTCGAGGATCCGGAATCGGTCCGGCACCGCATTAACTTTGATAACCTGACGCCTCTGTATCCCTCGCGGAAGATCAAGCTGGAAACGCATGATCCGACCAACCGGAACATGATGCCCCGTGTTATTGAAATGGTATCGCCGCTTGGTTTCGGGCAACGTGGCCTGATTGTCGCACCACCGCGAACCGGTAAAACGGTGATGTTGCAGAACATTGCGACCTCAATTGCCGCCAATCATCCCGATGCCTATCTGATTGTTCTTCTGATCGACGAACGCCCGGAAGAAGTGACCGACATGGCCCGCAGTGTCCGGGGGGAGGTGATTTCCTCAACGTTCGATGAACCGGCCAACCGCCATGTTCAGGTTGCGGAAATGGTGATCGAGAAGGCCAAGCGGCTGGTTGAGCACAAACGGGATGTGATTATTCTCCTTGATTCCATTACCCGTCTTGCCCGGGCCTACAACACGGTTGTTCCATCTTCAGGAAAAGTTCTGACCGGTGGCGTTGACGCCAATGCCCTGCAAAGGCCCAAGCGCTTTTTCGGTGCAGCACGCAATATCGAAGAAGGCGGGTCCCTGACCATTATTGCAACGGCCCTGATCGATACGGGTTCCCGTATGGATGAAGTGATCTTCGAAGAGTTCAAGGGAACCGGTAACTCCGAACTGATTCTGGACCGTAAACTTGCTGACAGGCGGACATTCCCGGCAATTGACATCAATCGTTCCGGTACCCGCAAGGAAGAGCTTTTGGTTGATCGCCAGACTTTACAGAAAATGTGGGTTCTGCGCCGTATTCTCAACCCGCTGGGTACGCAGGATGGTATGGACTTCCTTCTTGGGAAGTTGAAGGAAACGAAAGATAACAATGACTTCTTTGAAGCCATGAACAACTGATTGTTATTTGGGGTCTTGAAGACGAAAAAGGAGGGATAATCCCTCCTTTTTTCATGCGGGCAGAAGTTCCAGAACATTCTCTGGCGGACGGGCGAGACAGGCTTTTTCCTCATGTATGACGACAGGTCGTTCAATCACCTTGGGGTGAGCGCACATAAAGGCAATGAGATCATTGTCTGACAATGTTTCCGGAGACATTCCCTCCTCACGTGCTTCCTTCTGTCGCACCAGCTCGATGGGTCTCATACCAAGTTTTGAGAGGACAGATTTCAGGACATCCGGCGTTGGGGGTGTTTTCAGGTACAAAACCACATCAGGCTCTACCCCTTTGCTTTGCAAAAGGGAAAGCGCCTGGCGTGATTTTGAGCAGTGTGGATTATGCCAAATGGTAAAGGTCATAAAGTTTCCTTTAGTTATAGAGAGGTGCTGACACCGTTCACCCACGTTGCCAATATATCCATATCCTGACTTAGCAGGGTAAGGTTGGCGCGCATTCCCTTTCTTATATGTCCCATGCTCTGGTCCAGTCCCAGAAACTGACATGGATAAAGGGATGCCATACGCCATGCTTCTTCCCGCTTTATGTCTGTCATCGACAGAACCCATTTAAGTCCATGGAGAATAGAGATATCAGCGCCGGCAAGCGTTCCATTTTCTGTTTCCAGCCGCCCGTTCCGTCTGAACACGGGTGTTCCATACAGTGAAAATACACTGTCCCCGGTTCCCAACAGGGGCATAGCATCACTGACAAGGAAAGGCTTGCACCCCTTGTTTTGCGCCTCCCGCAAAAAAAGACGAACCAAAGCCGGATGGACGTGAATACCATCAGCTATCAATCCACCCCAAGTCCTTGGTGCTGATAAAAGAGCTGCCCCCAGAAGGCCGGGATCTTGCCCCCGGACAGGGCTCATCGCATTGCCCAGGTGTGTGAAACCCGAAAAGCCATGCCGTAAGGCGGTCAAGGCTTGTTCATAGGTCGCCTCGCTATGCCCCATGGACAGAACAACACCTGACCTGACAAGATGCCGGGCAAAAACCTCTGGCATTGTCTCCGGTGCAGCCGTCAGCAAGAGACGAGCGCCTTTTTCTTGTAAAGCAAGGCCCAGTCTTTCGAGAAAACGGATGTCTTCTTCCTCTGGACAACGAACAAGGTCGTCGTTGTGGCATCCTCGTTTTATCGGATTGATAAAAGGCCCCTCAAGATGAAGGCCTGAAATACTGCTTTCTTTGTCATCCACCAAATGGAGAATAGTGTCGGCAGCTTGCCGCATTTTTTCAGGGTTATCGGTAATCAGGGTTGGAAGAAAGCCCGTTACGCCAAACGTCCGTAGGATACGGTCCATATGACGGGCTGTCTTTTCGTTGGGCGCATCGTTGAAAAGCAGGCCCCCGGCACCATTGACCTGTGCATCAAAAAAGCCCGGAACAAGGAAGCTGTCATCAGGCAGGTTAATGCGATAGGTGCCCCTTGGTGCTTTATCCGATGGCAGTACGTCAGAGACAATTCCATTCTGTATCAGAATACCATGACCAACCAGGACCTCCATTCCGGTAAAAATAGCCGGTCCTGCAAGGAATGTTGTTTGATCAGGGAACATGAAACACACCTTAAAGTAGATTTACTTGAAAATTAAAATCAAAAGAATGCGTCAGGCAGCCCCGGAGAGAGCATTCTGCATTTTTTTTGTTATTTGTTTAAGGAATTGTGTTGACGATTTTTGCGTTGGGGCTTAGAAGGTGCGTCCCGACGCTGAGGGACTGGTTTTTCTGGTTTTGTTGGTGTCTGGTGCTGTTTTACAGAGTGAAGAGACGGAAGG
>NZ_JAAVTF010000009.1:0-103645 GCF_012102665.1 Haematospirillum sp. 15-248
GCGCTGGAAAAACACCCGATCCCTTCCCGAACTCGGCCGTGAAAAACAGCTGCGCCAATGGTACTTTGCCTCAAGGCACGGGAGAGTAGGGCGCCGCCAGGTCTTCTCATCTCTCAATTCAAAAAAAACTTGCTTCTATACAAAATAAAAAACAAACGCGGGGTGGAGCAGCCCGGTAGCTCGTCAGGCTCATAACCTGAAGGTCGCAGGTTCAAATCCTGCCCCCGCAACCAAAAATATAGACTCATCCAAAAAATATGCGCTTTTTATGGAGACGAAAAAGTTACATTGAGATTGCCATTCAATGGCTGTCCTGATTGATGGATCGTCTGGATATTTTTTCGTACGCAAAAGACAGATGAGCTATTCTTCAGTTAACCTTTTCATCTACGGTACCTTTACGTTTATTTCACAAAATTATAGCATGATTTTTCTTGGTGCGGTTGGGGGGCAGCATTGATCTGATTTTGGATCTATACAGCCATCTTACTTTTTTAGCCCAGAACCAAGATTGAACCTGAATTTATCCAGCTTTGGTATCATGGATAGAATGTGCGTTCCGGCAAAGTCTCTTGTTCTCGTTTCAGGGTGAGAAGAAGACTTGTCATTGTACATGAGCGCCCCAAGCCAGTCGGCCACACCAAGACTCTCCCCAAAGAACACAATGGCAAAAAGGGTCGCAAACAGGGGGGCACTGCTTTCAATAATCTGGACGCTGCTTGCATTGCCGTGTTGTATCGCTTTTGTGGTGAAGTAGAAGTCTCCAATCGTCGGGAATATGACAAGCCCGAGGATGGCAATGGCAACAGGTGGGCTTGGTATTGAAAATCCCTTCATGGCATAAGGTATTGTCAGATACAGGCTTCCAAATCCGAACAGCCATACGAGATGGGCAAGTCCAGATCCGATTTTTAGCAACTTTGAGGCAAAGATAAATAGCGCGCATCCCAGCCCACCAAGAAGGGCCAGTATAATGCCAGTCATGCTTCCCGATATGCCGACTTCATGGGCAATAATAAAATAGACGCTTGGTAGAATGGCGGCAAAGGCCAGCATTTTCATCAGGCCGATTTTCTCTTTTAGAAAAACAGATGACAGGATACCACCTGCAGCATAGGTCAGGAATGAGACAAGTGGGATATGAGCTTCTTTAGAAGCCCATGTTTCAAAGAAGTAGAGACAAAATATTCCCAAGAAAGACGAGATCATGAATTTCGGGGCTAATGTCTGCAAGGATACGAGTTCTGACTGGATTTTTTGTGATGAGCAGAAGTTCAGAAGAGTCAGAGCTGCAGAAAAAAAATTGAGAAATGAGATCGGGTGATGCGATTTTCTCTCTATAAAGCCAACGTGATTGAATGAGCCTCTCATTCCATTGAGAGCCGCCGCGACCAACGCATGGAACTCTGGTCTTGATCTACAGATCCTTTTGTTCGTGCGTGTCGTATACTCTTTTATGTACTGGATCACACCCCCCCTAAGCCTTATAGACAGTCACTCTTCTTGCTGTCGTTTTCAGCACATGAAGGCAGGTACGGAATGATAATCCGTGCCCCATTATCGTCGAGGATGCGTGTTCGGATAGTAAAGACCTGCTCTATGATATCCGGCACGAGAACATCATCCGGGTGACCCGTGGCTGTAATCTTCCCGTCAGCCAGAAGGATGATGTGGTCTGCCCACGCAGCAGCTAGATTAAGATCATGCAAGACAGCAACAACCCCGTTTCCCTGGCGAGCGAGCGCCTTGGCCTGCGCCAGGATTTGGTGCTGGTGGGCTGGGTCCAGGCTCGACGTTGGCTCATCCAGAAGCAGGTATCCCGGTTTTTCGTTTTTGCCATCGGCCAGTTGTGCCAGAACTCTGGCAAAGTGCGTACGCTGTTGTTCTCCACCCGACAGGTTCAGGTAATTACGTGCCCCCAGGTGATGAATGCCGGCTTTCTGAAGAGCCTGATCTACAAGGCAGGCATCATGACGGGATGTGCTTGCCTGATGCGGGCTTAGCCCGAGTTGCACAACCTCGGTGACTGAGAACCCGAACTGAAGAGATGGGTTTTGCGGCAGAACAGCCCGACGTCGTGCCAATGCCTTGAGCGGCCATGCCTCCAGAGGGGTGTTGTCCAATTGTATCTGACCGGAATCGGGCTTGCGTTCGCCAGCCATGACAGACAGCAAGGTCGATTTTCCCGATCCATTGGGACCGAGAATAATGGTCATGGTCCCCGGATGTACAGACAGGCTGATGTCAGACAGGATAACGTGGTTACCGAGCTGAACATGAATGCGGGATAAATCCAGGCTCATGATGCTGTGCTTCTCCGGGTGTGACCAAACAGTAACCAGACCAGGCACGGCGCACCAATCAGGCTGCATAAAAGACCGATAGGCATTTCTGCCGGCTCAGCAAGGGTTCGTGCGGCTGTGTCGGACAGTGTCATCAGGATTGCCCCGGCCAGTGCTGCTCCGGGAAGGAGGAGACGGTGATCGGCTCCGATCGCCAAGCGAACCAGATGAGGCACAATCAAGCCAACAAAGCCGATAATGCCGGAGACCGAAACGGCTGCGCCCACGCCCAGGCTGACCAGAACGGTACTCCACCGTATGAAGCGTGGAACATCCATGCCCAAGTGCCCTGCTTCCCTCTCCCCCAGGACGAGGATGTTCAGCTGGTTCGATTGCCGGACGAGAAGAAACACGGTTAAAAACATGATCAGTGATGCGGGTACAATCTGGCTCCAGTCACTGTTGCTCAGGCTTCCCATGGTCCAGAACAGGAACTGGCGCATCTGAAGATCATCGCCCAGATAGACAAGCAGGCCAATACCGGTTGCGCATAGCGCATTGACCGCAATACCGGCCAGAAGCATGGTGGCCGGGTTGACCCGCCCGTTGATGGCAGCCAGAAGGTGAACGACAGAAACGGCTGCCATGCCACCGACAAAGGCGGCTATTGGCAGAAACCATGGCTCCCCGGCCAGTGTTGTTCCAAAGACAACGGCCCCGGCCGCTGCCAGCGCGCAGCCACTGGAAATGCCAACAAGTCCGGGATCAGCCAGCGGATTGCGGAAAATGGCCTGCAAGCTGGCCCCGGAGACAGCCAAGGTTGCGCCAACCAGCGTGCCGAGAAAGATCCGGGGCAGGCGGATGCTGCCCAGAACAGCCTCATGCTGCCAGGGGATTCCTGCATCAGTCAGTCCGGTATGGGATGCCATGTATTGCAAAACATGGACTGCGGGAATGGAAACACTGCCGGTACAGGCTGCTGTCACAACCGTGATAACCAGAAGGATGACCAGCCCGGGCACAACAATGTGCCTGCCTTCTCTTGTCATGGACGTGTTTCCTTGGTTCAGTGGGCAGGCCATGGTCCATCCCCTGCTGTGCCAAAGGATCGGGCGAGATCCATGATAGCCTGCGGTGTGCGTGGCCCCAGCCCCATCAGCAGCGTGCTGTCGATGACCACAACCCGTTTATTCTGTGCCGCAGGTGTTGGCGCAATCTGGGGCATCCGGATAAGCGCATCGGTGTTCTTGTCAGGGCCAAGGGTGTGATCACCGACCAGAAGGATATCCGGGGCCATCATCATGGCACCTTCACCGGACAGCGGTTTGAAGCCTTCCGTCTGACTGGAGACATTGCGCCCCCCGGCCTGCCGGATCAAGTAGTCCACCACCGTCTTGCGGCCGGCAGCAATCGGCGGGCCGGCCCCGGCTGACAACAAGCACAGGACACCGGGTGCACTGGATTCTGCAGGGCGTTGTATGGCGCTCAGGGTTGCCATCAGATCCTTGGCCAGATCATCGGCTTCCTGTGGTCTGTGAACCCAGTTCCCGATGTGGTGAATGTTGCTGCGTAGTGTGTCCAGGGTCATTGCGGCAGGCAGGGTCTCCACTCGCACACCGGCCTGCCGTATCTGCGACAGGACATGGGGTGGTCCGGCATCTGCCGGCACCAGAAGCAGGTCAGGCTCCAGCGACAGGATGCCTTCTGCGGCCAAGGTCCGCATATAGCCAACCTTGGGGCGCTGTGCTGCGGCTTCGGGATACTGGCTGGTAGTATCCACGGCGACAACACGATCCCCGGCACCCAGGGCAAACACAATCTCTGTGATCGGGGCGCTGACGGAAACAATCCGCTGTGGTGTCTGACCGCTGTAAACTGGACATACAGGCAGGATTGCCAGTGTCAGGGCCGCAAGTATGGCGACCCTGACAAAACAACGCTGTGGTTTCATGCGACAGCGGCGTGGCGATCATGACCGGGCAGGGATTTGACAATTGCCCGCCAGTCTTCGCGCTCGGGCTCCTGCCCGTGCCTTTTCCCGCACAGGATGGCGACGTTCCGCCCCTGTGTGTCATACAGTTCCAGGGTCGTGATAATGCCGTTTATGCTGGGCTTGCGAACCACCCAGGTGCCGGCAATCTCTTCGCTGCGGACGTGAAGATTGAAATCCGGATCCATGATGTTCAGCCATCCATCCTTTTCCATAACCCGCTGTATGGTCCCGGTGTGGATCTGGATGCAGCCGGCACTGCCGACAAAGACCATCAGCGGGGCTTTCTGGTTGACAGCCATGTCCAGGGTGCGACGCAGGGCATCGGTACTGGTTTGGAGGGCAAGATCCGGGCCGACCAGACGCATGGCCTGCAGGCGGTCAACCCCGAATTCCCTCAGCATGTCGTGGAAGTGATGGACATCGCGCAGGGCAGACCAGTGCGCCCGCAACCCTTCCACGTCAATCTGGTCGTCGGGGCGCTCGACAGGGGTGCGGGCTGGAACAACATTCAGCTCGGTTGACTGGTTATCAGAACGATATTGCTCTGTCAGGCGGGCCCAAGCATCAACGTTACCATCAGCGGTCAGGAAGACCTTGTGTACCGCCGTTCCGTCAAGATCAAAGAATTGTAGTGAACGCCGAATTCCGCGCTGATTCTCGGTCTTGACAGAGAACCCGTGGTGCCAGCGCCCCAGGAACAGGCGCAGGTCAATGCCGCCGTTGTACACAACGCCGCTGCCGCCGCTGATGTTGATGTTGCCAAAGGCGCCGGTTTTCTCGTGAACAACGGCATTGTTACGGGTGATGACCTTGACCGGACCCAGGGCGGGAAGCGCCTGTATCAGTTCAGCCCAGTCGGCGTCCAGGCGCACAACATCGTGCCCGCAGCCGGCCGCGACCAGCTGGGCTTCGGTTGAGCCAAGGTCGGCAGCCAGATCGCGGGCATAGCGGCGGGCTGTTCCCGATGCAAGAGATGCCCAGGCGTGTTGCAGGTCGGTGGTGGCGGGTGATTGAGAAGTCATGACAGGTGTCTCCTTCGGGAAAAAGGCCGGCGGGGCGGGGTGCGACCGCTGTTCCGCCGGCAGATGCACAAAGCCGGTTGAAACGGTTGCCTAGAACTGGATCACAGCACTCAGGCGGATATCACGACCGGCGGCGTAGATTGCTGACTCGTGGGGTTTGTAATACCGGTCAAACAGGTTGTCGGCTGTCAGGTTTACGCGCAGGGCATCGTTGAACTGTTCCGGTGCCCAGCTGACAAAGACATCGTGGATCGCGTAACCACCGCTTTTCTTGTCGGCTTTGGCGCGGTTCTGGGCCGCCACCATGTGGGTGCGCCAGCCGGCTTCTAGATCCGTGCCGGGAATGCGGGTGCCGATGGTGGTCACAGCCTTGGCGGCGGGGATGCTTTCCAGCGGGGTATGGCTGCTGCGGTTGTCTCCGCGCAGTTTTGAAGCCCCCAGGCTGGCAAACACGATCCCGGCGTCATAGGCGGCTTCCAGCTCCACCCCACGGATCCGCGCGTTGGGAACGTTGCTGGTGGTGGTTGTGGTTGCCCCCACTGTTTGTTCTATGTAGTCCTTGATCCGGTTTTCAAACCCCGACACCTTCAGGCGCAGGCTGTCCCGTTCCAGAGCCAGGTTCTGGAACCGGAAGCTGGCACCAAGTTCGGCGTTGCGGGCTTTTTCCGGGCGCAGGTTCGGGTTGGGAACGAAGGTGTTATTTGCAAACGGCCCCATCGGGAAATGTACGCCTTGATTGTACAAGCCTTTCAGGCTCGGGGCCCGGAAGGCTTCGGCATAGGACACATAGGGCATGAACCACGGGGTTACCCGCCACGACAGCGCCGCCTTGGGCGAGGTGGCGCTGCCGTCGCGCCCGGCCCGGTCGGTGGGCGACAGGTCAAAGCGGTCGTGGCGGACACCGGCGGTCAGGGTCCAGTCGGTGAACAGGGTGATTTCATCCTGTATAAACACACCCGTCGTTTTCATGGTGGCATCGGGGTAGAAGCCCGCGGTGGGGATGCCATCACGCCGGCCTTCCTGTTTCTCCTCCATATACTCGACGCCATAGGTCAGGCGGTTATGGGCAGAATCGCCGAACGAAAAGCGGCTGGTATTGGCCACGTCCACACCGTTGACGGTTTGCTTGCGGGTATCGTGGCGCACGCTTGCCCGGGTTTTCTCGTTGATATCGGCCTGGTTCCGGTACACGGTAGCCTGAACGTCAAATAGTTTGTCTGCCGGGTTCTTGTAGTTCCACGACAGGGTGTAGGTGTCCTGCTTGGTTTCACGGTCAACGGCGAGATTTCGCGAACCTACCAAGTCTTCAGCGCTTGCACCCGCCTTCTCGTCGCCGTCATAGCGCAGGGCCGACAAGGTGATGCGGTGGAAGGTATCGGGATTGATGCCAACCTTGAACAGGGCGGAACGATTCCGCTCTGCCGAATAGGGCAGGTGGGTGTCGTTGCCGTGGCGCAGGTCGGCCTGGGTATGGGCACTGCCGCCAACCAGGAAATCCAGTGTTTCCATCGGGCGGGCATAGGCCATCAGGCTGCCGCGCTTTTTGTCGCTGGCGCTGGCATAGCCCGCCGAAACCCGCCCCCCCATCATCTGTCCCGGTTTCAGGAAGTCGGTGGCGTCAACGGTGGTCATGTTCATGACCCCGCCCAGGGCACCGGATCCGAACAGGGTTGATCCCGGCCCGCGCAGCACGTCTACCTGGCGCAGGAATTCGGGTTCGACGAAAATACGTCCCTTGTGTTCGGCGTTGAAGTTCTGGCGCGCATTGTCCAGCCGCACCACGACGCGTTCCCCGCCCAGACCGCGAATGGTCGGGCGTACAGCAGTGCCGCGCGGCCCACCGGAGAAGCTGGCGCCGGGAATGTCACGCAGCAGTTCAACTACGGACCCGGGGTGGCGTTTCTCGATGTCTTCACGCCGGACAACGCTGACAGCTTCCGGGGTGTCGATGGCGGTTTGTTCTGTCCGTGTGGCCGAAATGGTAACGGCATCTAGCCGCGTGGTTGTTGGCGCAGGCTGTGTCTGGGCCTGGGCCACACTGGCTATCAAGGGAAGGAGGATACCGGCCCCGAACAGCGGGGCCCCGAAATGTTTGGGCATGTCTTGCTCACCTCGTTTGATTGTTTTTTTGTGCGGGACCGGCAGGCCGGCAGATTTCCGGGCGGGAATTCATGAAAAAAGGGCAGGGCAGGAGAAGGCGCAGCGTTCTTGCATGCAGGCGATAAGCTTGACTGAACGTTGTGCCGTTATGGTTTGGTGCCCGGCTGTGATTCAGGGGTGTTTCTGTATCGGAGATTTGTAAAGCGGTGCGCGTATGGCGCGGAACGGCGATCTGTTTCCCGTGCCGGGCAGATGTCAGGACACATGGCACCCTCTGCATGTAATAATCATTATCACACGCACTATGCACGGAGATTCCCAAAGGTCAAGCGTAGATCGTTTTCAGCGATCGTCTTTGGGTTGTTTTTCTTTTCCGCGCAGAATCGTCTGCGTGGAAGTGCTCGTGACTTATCGAGAGGTCACTGAGGAACAGGCGCAGTACATCGGCGTTTGCCGCACGAAGCACCGCACCCGTTTTTTCTGTCTATTTTTTCCTGGTTTCTCAGGCAGCGACCGACCGTTGGCGATTAGCCTTTATTTCGTATAAACGTTCGCGGGCTATGGTATCAGCGACGTCTGCAGTTGTCTGACCACCCAAGCGGGCTCTCTGGTAGATTCCACTCAGCGTTTCTGCAATGGCAGCCGCTTTCTTCCGCAGCCCTTCGGTCGTGAAGGTCCCGTCTATATCCGATGCAATGGCCATGACCCCGCCAGCATTGATCACATAATCCGGGGCGTAAAGAATGCTGCGCTTTTGCAGCTCCATTGCCATATCCGGTGTTGCAAGCTGGTTGTTGGCAGCCCCGGCGACAGCCTTGGCTTTGATATCCGGAATGGTGACCGGGTTCAGCGAAGCACCAAGGGCGCATGGAGCAAAAATATCGCACTCCACGGCATGGATACGGTCTGGGTCAACTGCAACGGCACCATATTCCCGAACGATATAATCAATACGGGCAGGATCAATGTCTGATACGATCAGCTTGGCCCCGGCTGTTGCAAGATGGCTGCATACATAGTGTCCGACATGTCCAAGGCCTTGTACGGCGATGGTGCGGCCCTGAAGGTCCGGGGTTCCGAACAGTTCAGTCGCGGTTGCCCGAATGCCATGGAAAACGCCCCATGCCGTGAAGGGAGACGGATCGCCCAGCCCGTTCTTGCGCCCGGTTCCGGCAACGTGCTGCGTTTCAGTGGCAATGATGTCCATGTCTGCCGGTGAGGTACCAACATCTTCGGCTGCTATATAGCGACCACCCAAGGCTTCAACCTTGCGGCCAAAGGCCCGGAGCAGGGCTTCGGACTTGTGCCGCGTCGGATCCCCGATGATGACCGACTTTCCGCCACCAAGGGGTAGCCCGGCCATGATGTTTTTGTAGGTCATTCCGCGCGAGAGTCGCAGGACATCGATGACGGCTTCCTGGTGTGAGGCATAGGGCCACATGCGGGTCCCGCCGCACGCCGGGCCGGAAATTGTTGAATGAACGGCAATAACAGCTTTCAGCCCGGAGTCGACGTCTGTAGCCAGCACAACGAGCTCGTGGTCATCGAAATCACGCAGTTCCACGATATTCATGGTGTTTTGTCTCCCTTGCTCTCCGGACATTCCTTGGTGTTCCGGCAGAGTTCTTATTATTCGTCATAATGTGAACGTAAGATTATATTTATGCAATTCTCTTTCTCGCAAATGTTCTGAAAACAGCACGATCCGGTGCTTGTCGGTGTGTCAGTTATTTTTCCGGCTTGCGCATATGGACACGGTTATGCAGGCACGTGTTGCCTGATGGCGGGTGGGAAGGTATCGTGTTGCCTGTTGTATCGTGGCCGGGGTTGGCCGGCTGTCCGGCGATGATCAGGGGAGTGTGCGGATGTCGGAAACCAAGTTCCGTCTTGTGACCCGCAGTGACTTTGATGGTCTGGTCTGTGCCATGATCCTCAAAGAGCTTGATATGATTGATGATATCAAGTTCGTCCATCCCAAGGACATGCAAGATGGAAAAGTTGAGGTGTCAAAACGTGACATCACAACCAACCTGCCGTATGTCCCGGGTGTTCATCTGGCTTTTGACCACCACCTGTCAGAAACCATAAGGATCGGTGGCAAGCCCGAGAATCATATCATTGACCCGGATGCGCCCTCGGCGGCGCGCGTGGTCTACAAGTACTATGGTGCCGAAAAGGTCATTAAGAAAGTAACGGCAGATATGATGCTGGCCGTTGACAAGGGCGACTCCGCCAATTTCACTCGCGAAGAGGTTCTGAAGCCGGAAGGCTGGAACCTGATGAACTTCCTTATGGATGCCCGGACAGGGCTTGGGCGGTTCAAGGAATTCCGGGTTTCCAATTACCAGTTGATGATGAACCTGATCGATTATTGCCTGGATCATACCATTCAGGATGTTCTTGCCCTGCCTGATGTCCGTGAAAGAATCGACCTTTACTTCGAGCAGCAGGAAAAGTTCACGGTCCAGATGCGTCGTTGCACAACGGTCAAGGGCAAGGTGGCCATTATTGATCTCAGGGAAGAGGACCCGATTTATGTCGGCAACCGTTTCCTTGTGTATGCGCTGTATCCGGATGCGAATGTATCCATACATATCATGCGCGGCTTCCAGAACGAAAAGACGGTTTTTGCTGTTGGCAAGTCGATCTTCGACAAATCCTCGAAAGCCAACATCGGTGAGCTGATGCTGAAGTATGGCGGTGGTGGGCATGCTAATGCTGGAACGTGTCAGGTTTGGCATCAGGATGCCTCCCAGGTGATGGAGGTTCTGGTGGCGCGTCTGAACATGGCGTCCTGACGCGCCCGGGGCAGGGTACGGTTTCCTGCCCTTGGTATTTTTCTGTTTTTGGTCTAACGCTTTGCAGCCTTGTGCTGACATCTAACGTGGACCCTGAACCGCCATGAATGACGATCCCCTGTCCTTGTATCGCGCCCGCCTTGCCCAGGGGTGTCTGCGCGCTGATCCTGTGCAGGAGCTGGCAGCGGAAAAGTTGAATTCGCTGCATCACGCCCTGAAAGGCTATCAGCCCTCTTCAGGCCGCAGCGGGTGGCGTGCCCGCTTTGGTTTTGCGCGGATGTCTCCCGACATGGATCCGCCCCAGGGTTTGTATCTGTATGGCCCGGTTGGACGCGGAAAGTCGATGCTGATGGATGTCTTTGTCCATACAGCCCCGGTCAAGGCTTGCCGGAGAGTCCACTTTCATGAATTCCTGCGTGATTTCCACAAGGCTGTTCATGCTTGGCGCAAAAGCCCCGACCGTGACGGGACTGATCCTGTGCCACCCCTTGCACGGCGCATGGCACAGGAAAGCTGGTTGTTGTGTCTGGATGAGCTGGAGGTTCGCGATATTGCCGATGCCATGATCATCGGTCGTATTTTCGAGGAATTGTTTCGTGCTGGTGCGGTGATCGTTGTGACCTCGAACCGTGCTCCGGATGAACTTTACAAGGATGGTCTGCAGCGTGAGAAATTTTTGCCCTTCATCAGCATGATCAAAGCGCGGCTTGATTTGCTGGAATTGACGTCGCCAACGGATTACCGGTTGGGTCGTATGAAGGGAGCGCAGATCTACCATACTCCGCTTGGATCGCACGCGGATCGGGCGCTTGACGATGCATTTACCCGCCTGGCCGGGGGATTGTCAGCCGTGCCGGTACAGCTGGATATCAACGGGCGTGCCCTTCCTGTGCCCCTTGCTGCCGGGGATGTGGCCCGTTTTTCATTCCGTGACTTGTGTGAGCGTCCTTTGGCAGCGACCGATTATCTGCATCTTGCTTCTGCGTATGATGCTGTTGTTCTGGACAGTGTGCCCGTTCTGGGGCCTCATAACCGTGATCATGCTCGCCGCTTTGTCATGCTGATTGATGCTCTCTATGACCATAAAACCTTGCTTGTCCTGTCGGCCGAGGCGGATCCGGAGCATTTGTATCCCGACGGGGATGGAGCTTTTGAATTCCAGAGAACGGTGTCAAGGCTGATGGAAATGCAATCGGAGAGCTATATTGGCGCACGTCATGTGGCATGATCACTTTTCCCCTTGTTGTGTCTGATGTCGTGGGCAGATTCGCGTGTTTGTGTCCTTGGCACGGGGTCTTGTTTTCCATCATGCATCCAGAGCGAAAAACAGCCGTCAAAACCTTTGGCATGGCGTATGGTACGGGATACGGTGCTGTTTGGACGGCTGCATGCGATGCAGCATGGTCAAGAGGGGTCGATCGCGACAATGGTCCCCACAGGCACAAGACAGGTGTTGCCGGGACCGGCCTTGGACGGTTCGGGCTTTTGCCTTGAGAGACATGGTCTGCGGCACAGTCTGCGGATGCCTCTGCCTGTGTGTCCGGAGAAAGAAACTGTTTGTCTGCAGGTGCTTTTCTTTCGGTATGTTTTTATGCCTGCGGTGTTGGCGTGCCGACTTGTTTTCAGGTGGGTATGTCGTTGTGTGATACCGGAAAGTGTGTGTCCTGGCGGCTTGCTTTCCGTGCAAAATCAGGCTATCGAAGGCCGCCTGTCGGGGTTGTCGACTCCCGCGCGGTACCCGTCCGGGAAACGCGATGAGCGGACTTGGCCTTTGGCATTCGCGCAGTTCGTAATCATACGAGGGGATTTTCCATGGCACGCAAGAAGATTGCTCTGGTCGGTGCTGGCAACATCGGCGGCACGCTGGCGCATCTGATCGGTCTGAAAGAACTGGGCGATGTCGTCCTGTTCGACATCACAGACGGTATCCCGCAAGGGAAGGGGCTTGATATCGCCGAATCCACGCCGGTGGAAGGTGTTGATGCCGCCTATTCCGGGGCCACGGACTATTCTGCCATTGCCGGTGCCGATGTCGTGATTGTTACTGCCGGCGTTCCCCGCAAGCCCGGTATGTCGCGCGATGACCTGATCGAAACCAATGCCAAGGTCATGGTTTCTGTCGGAAAGGGGATCCGTCAGTATTGCCCCAAGGCTTTTGTGATCTGCATTACCAACCCGCTTGATGCCATGGTGTGGGTGCTGCGCGAAGCGGCTGGCCTGCCCCATCACAAGGTCGTTGGTATGGCCGGTGTTCTTGACTCCGCCCGCTTCCGGTATTTCCTGGCCGAGGAATTCAAGGTCTCGGTCAAGGATATTACCGCGTTTGTGCTGGGTGGTCATGGTGACACCATGGTGCCGCTGGTTCGTTATTCGACGGTTGCCGGCATTCCGTTGCCGGATCTTGTCAAGATGAAGTGGATCTCCCAGAAAAAGCTGGACCAGATTGTTCAGCGGACCCGTGATGGAGGGGCCGAGATCGTCGGCCTGCTGAAGACGGGGTCGGCATTCTACGCGCCGGCTGCCTCTGCGGTCCAGATGGCGGAGTCCTATCTTAAAGACCAGCGCCGTCTGTTGCCCTGCGCCGCCTGGGTTGACGGACCGTACGGGCTGGACGGCATTTATGTTGGTGTGCCTGTTATTATCGGCGACAAGGGCGTTGAGAAGATCGTCGAGATCAAGCTCAACAAGGACGAAAAGGAAATGTTCGATCATTCCGTTGATTCCGTCCGTGGCCTGATTGCCAAGTCCCGGGAATTGATGCCCAAGGGGTAGGTCACAACAGTCCTCCCCCCGGGGGGCAAACCAGGAGAAGGCTGAAACATGAATATTCACGAGTATCAGGCCAAGGAACTGCTGAAGAAGTTTGGCGTTCCTGTTTTGGCGGGCGGTGTTGCCTATACCGCTGATGAGGCTGCCAAGGTGGCCTCTGGCCTGTCGTCACCGGTCTTTGTCGTAAAGTCCCAGATTCATGCCGGTGGGCGTGGAAAAGGCAAGTTCAAGGAATCTGCCGCCGGAGACAAGGGTGGCGTTCGTGTCGTCAAGTCCGTTGATGACGTCAAGGTGAATGCCGGACAGATGCTGGGCAAGACACTGGTGACCCATCAGACCGGCGCGGACGGCAAGGAAGTCAAGCGGGTTTACATTGAATCCGGTTGTGACATCCGCCGTGAACTATACCTGTCGATGCTCGTTGACCGTGCTACGTCGCGTGTTGCGGTCATGGTATCCACCGAAGGCGGTATGGACATTGAGGAAGTAGCTGCCCGCACCCCGGAAAAGATCATTGTTCAGGATATTGATCCCGCCTCGGGGATTTCCGGCTTCCATTGCCGCAAGCTTGCCTTTGCCTTGGGTCTGGAAGGAGGGCAGGTCGAGGTTTTCGGCAAGCTGCTGGCAAGCCTGTACACGTGTTTCCTGGGCCTGGACATTGCCCTGCTGGAGATCAACCCGCTGGTTGTGACCGGTGATGGCACGGTCATCCCTCTGGACTGCAAGATGTCCTTTGATGACAACGCCCTGTACCGTCACAAGGAACTTGCCGACCTGCGTGACGAGGATGAGGAAGACCCTTCGGAAATCGAGGCGGCTCTCCACGCCCTGAACTATATCAAGCTGGATGGCTCGATCGGTTGTATGGTCAACGGTGCCGGTCTTGCCATGGCGACAATGGATATCATCAAGCTTTATGGTGGTTCACCGGCCAATTTCCTGGATGTTGGCGGTGGTGCGACCAAGGAGCGTGTGACCACAGCTTTCAAGATCATTCTCCGTGATCCCAACGTTAAAGGGATCCTGGTCAATATCTTTGGCGGGATCATGCGGTGTGATGTTATTGCCGAGGGCGTGGTGGCTGCTGCGCGTGAGGTATCGTTGAATGTTCCTCTGGTGGTCCGTCTGGAAGGCACGAACGTTGATCTTGGCAAGAAGATCATGCGTGAGTCCGGTCTGCCCATTATTGCCGCCGACAACCTGGCGGACGCGGCCGAGAAGGTCGTCAAAGCCGTGAAGGAGGCAAAATAAAATGGCCGTTCTTATTGGCAAGGATACCAAAGTTATCTGCCAGGGCTTTACCGGCAAGCAAGGTACGTTCCATTCCGAGCAGGCCATTGCCTATGGTACCCGGATGGTGGGTGGCACCAGCCCGGGGAAGGGTGGGTCGCGTCATCTGGATCTTCCGGTCTTCGACACAGTTCTTGATGCCCGGGCAAAAACCGGTGCCAATGCATCGGTGATCTATGTTCCTCCCCCGGGTGCGGCTGACGCTATTCTCGAGGCTATAGATGCCGAGATGGAGCTGATTGTTTGCATCACCGAAGGGATACCGGTTCTGGATATGGTGCGCGTCAAGCGGGCCTTGTCCGGATCGCGCAGCCGTCTGGTTGGCCCCAACTGCCCGGGTGTTATCACCCCGGGTGAGTGCAAGATCGGCATTATGCCCGGCCATATTCACCAGCGCGGCAAGATCGGCGTGGTCTCACGCTCCGGTACGCTGACGTATGAAGCGGTGGCCCAGACGACGGCTGCTGGATTGGGGCAATCTACCTGCATTGGCATTGGTGGTGACCCGGTTAATGGAACCAACTTCATTGATTGCCTGGAAATGTTCCTGGCCGACAAGGAAACCCAGGGCATCATCATGATTGGTGAAATTGGTGGATCTGCCGAAGAAGAAGCAGCCGAGTTCAGCAAGAAGAGCAAGGTGAAAAAGCCGATGGTCGGTTTCATTGCCGGGGTGACAGCACCGCCGGGCAAGAGAATGGGCCATGCCGGTGCCATTATCTCCGGCGGCAAGGGCACGGCTGATGCCAAGATGGAAGCCATGCGCTCTGCCGGCATTGTGGTTGCGGACAGCCCTTCCGCTCTTGGCAGCACCATGCTGTCGTTGATGAAGGGTTGAGGTGATGGTGGGGAAACCGGTTGTCACGCGTTGTGGTTTCCGGTTTCCTGCGCATCCGTTTTGTCGGGATGCGTTTGTGTGATGTGGCCCGCACCGCGCCGGAACATCCCGGTCCGATCGCGGTTTGTTCAACAACGGGTATGACGTAAAGGACAGGAAGCGTGGAAGCTTCGTTCTTGACCGGCGCCAATGCCGCCTTTATCGCCGAGTTGTACCAGCGGTACCTCGACGATCCGTCGTCGGTCGATCCCAGCTGGATCGGCATGTTCAAGGAACTGATGGATGAACCCGCAGCCTTGGCGCGGGAGGTATCCGGTCCGGTCTGGGGACGTTCGAAGACCAAGGTTATTGGCGCCGCTGATGCTGATGCCCCGGCCGGGGGCAACAAGAAAAAGCCCGGCAGTGGGGGTGGTGTATCAGAAGCCGAGGTCCGTGCGCGGGCCCTTGATTCCATACGCGCACTCATGATCATCCGGACGTATCGGGTCCGTGGCCATCTGATGGCGACCCTTGATCCCTTGGGGATCAACGAACCGACACCACATCCCGAGCTGGATTATCGTACCTATGGCTTCACGGAAGCCGATCTGGACCGCGAAATTTTCATTGATGACGCTTTTGGGCTGGAAAAGGCTACGCTGCGCCAGATCCTGACTCTGCTCCGGAAAACGTATTGCGATACCATCGGTGTGGAATTCATGCACATCCAGTATCCGGACCAGAAGGCTTGGATACAGGAGCAAATTGAAGCCCCCCGTGCGCCGGGTGATGGTCCTGCCCTTGGGCGTCGGGCCATTTACGAGCGTCTGTGCGAAGCCGAGGGGTTCGAGAAATTCCTTCAGGTCAAGTACACCGGGACCAAGCGGTTCGGCCTTGAGGGAGGGGAAGCAACGATCCCGGCGATCGAACAGATCCTGCACCGGGGTAGCCAGCTGGGTATCGAGGAAGTTGTGATTGGCATGGCCCACCGGGGTCGGCTGAATGTGCTGACCAACATCATGCGCAAGCCATTCCGGGCCATGTTCTCTGAATTCCAGGGCAATTCCTCGAATCCTGACGAAGTTCAGGGATCCGGCGATGTGAAGTATCACCTTGGAACATCGGTTGACCGCGAGTTTGGCGGCAAGATGGTTCACCTGTCACTGCAGGCCAACCCATCGCATCTGGAAACCGTTGATCCCATCGTTCTGGGCAAGGTGCGTGCCCGTCAGACCCAGCTGGGTGATACAGCCCGGACCCGTGTTCTGGGGCTTCTTCTGCATGGCGACGCCGCATTCTCTGGCCAAGGGGTGGTGGCCGAGTGTTTTGTGATGAGCCAGTTGAAAGGGTATCGTACTGGCGGGACCATTCATGTTGTGGTCAACAACCAGATCGGCTTTACAACGGCGCCCCAGTACAGCCGTTCAGGAACGTATTGCACTGAAATTGCCAAAATGGTGCAGGCCCCGATCCTGCACGTCAACGGGGATGATCCGGACGCTGTTGTCCACGCGGCTCGCATTGCTGTCGAGTATCGTCAGGCCTTCGGTTCCGATGTGGTTCTGGATATTGTCTGCTACCGTCGCCACGGCCATAATGAATCCGATGAACCGGCGTTCACGCAGCCAAACATGTACCGCCGGATCGGTGCGCATGAAACGACATGCAAGCGTTACGCCGGGCGTCTGGTTGCGGACGGTGTTCTGAAATCGGACGAGGCTGACGGTATCTATGATGCCTTCCAGCAGCATCTGGAGCAGGAGTTCCAGGCGGCTGCCTCCTACAAGCCCAACAAGGCGGACTGGCTTGAAAGTCGCTGGAAGGGGCTGACCCGTCTTTCGGATGAAGAGGAAAGCCAGGAGTATGATACCCAGGTTCCGCTTGATGTCCTGAAAGATGTTGGTCGCGCCCTTTACACGCCACCGAAGGATTTCGACGTCAACCGGAAGATCCTGCGCCAGCTCAAGGCAAAGGAAGACATGTTCAAGACAGGCAAGGACATTGACTGGGCAACCGGTGAAGCCCTTGCCTTCGGGACCCTGCTTCTGGAAGGTCACCCGGTTCGCTTGTCCGGTCAGGACTGCGGGCGCGGTACATTCTCGCAGCGCCATTCGGTTCTGGTCGATCAGACAAGCGAAAAAACCTATGTTTCCCTCAATCACATCCGTACAGGCCAGGCCCAGTACGAGGTTCTGGACAGTCCACTGTCGGAATACGGGGTGCTTGGTTACGAGTACGGGTATTCCATGGCAGAACCCAATGGGCTGACCCTCTGGGAGGCCCAGTTCGGGGACTTTGCCAACGGGGCCCAGATTATCTTTGACCAATACATCGCGTCTTCGGAGTCAAAGTGGCTGCGCCTGTCGGGCCTGACTGTCCTGTTGCCGCACGGTTTCGAAGGGCAGGGGCCGGAGCATTCCTCCGCCCGTCCGGAGCGTTATCTCCAGCTGTGCGCCGAGGACAACATGCAGGTCTGCAACCTGACGACGCCTGCCAATTATTACCATGCCTTGCGACGTCAGTTGCGCCGGAATTTCCGCAAGCCGCTGATTATCATGACTCCGAAATCCCTGC
This sequence comes from Haematospirillum sp. 15-248, assembly GCF_012102665.1. Lineage (NCBI taxonomy): Bacteria > Pseudomonadati > Pseudomonadota > Alphaproteobacteria > Rhodospirillales > Novispirillaceae > Haematospirillum > Haematospirillum sp. 15-248. The sequence goes on from NZ_JAAVTF010000009.1 coordinate 17,646, forward strand.
TCCGGCACAAGCTGGCAGTCAGCACGTTGTCAGAATTTGGTCCGGGGTCTGCATTCCGGCGTGTGATTGGCGAGAAGCCAGGCGACCTGAAGAAAAATGTGAAGGTGCGTCGGGTCGTTCTGTGCAGTGGCAAGGTCTATTATGATTTGTTGCAGGCCCGTATGGATCAGGATATCGGCGATGTTGCAATCATAAGGGTCGAGCAGCTGTATCCATGGCCAAAGGCTGCCATTGTCCGCGAGTTGTCCCGTTATCCGGGTGCAGAGATTGTCTGGTGTCAGGAAGAGCCGGCCAATGGTGGATACTGGACCTTTGTGAAGATGCGTCTGGATGTTCTTCTGGAAGAAATGGGCCACAAGACCGGCAAAGCTCATTATGTCGGTCGTACGGCTTCGGCTTCCCCCGCGACAGGCAGTTACAAAAAGCACAATGCCGAACAGGCTCTGCTGGTTGAACAGGCACTGTCCTGGGCTTTCAAGGATTTGCCACAGCCCTTCCGACGGGCACCCACCCCGGGCAAGCCGGCTTGATTGCCGGGCTGCTCCGCCGTAATACGACGACACAATCGAGGACGTCATGGCTACCGAACTCAAAGTCCCCGCCCTGGGTGAATCTGTTTCCGAAGCAACCGTTGCCAAGTGGTTCAAGAAGCCGGGCGACGCGGTCAAGGCCGATGAGCCATTGGTCGAGCTTGAAACCGACAAGGTGACGGTCGAGGTCAATGCCCCGGTTTCCGGTGCGTTGGCAGAGATTGTTGCCGATGTTGGTGCCGAGGTGGCTGTGGGTGCCATTCTGGGGCGGATCAACGAAGGGGCTGCCGGCTCTGCCGGGTCTTCTGCTGCTCCGGCTCCTGCGGCTTCGGCCCCGCCCAAGGCAGCACAGGCACCTGCTGCGCCCGCTCCTGCGGCTCGTTCCGGTGCCAATGCTGATCATCCATTGTCGCCGGCTGTGCGCAAGCTGGTGGAGGAGCACAGCCTGGATCCGTCCAGGATACCGGCATCCGGCAAGGATGGCCGCCTGACCAAGGAAGATGTACAGGCGTTTCTTGCGTCCGGCAAATCGGCTCCTGGTCCGGCTGCCCAGGCTGCGGCGGCGATGCAGCCGGGTGCAGCAGCAACCATGGCCCGTGGCCCGCGTGAAGAACGGGTGAAGATGACCCGCTTGCGTCGTTCCGTTGCCAAACGTTTGAAGGATGCCCAGAACACGGCTGCCATGCTGACCACGTTCAACGAAGTGGACATGACCCGTGTCATGGAGCTGCGCAACCGTTACAAGGACGCCTTCGAGAAACGCCACGGTGTGCGGCTTGGCTTCATGTCCTTCTTTGTGAAGGCTTGTGTCCAGGCTTTGCAGGAAATTCCGGCAGTGAATGCCGAAATTGACGGCGATGACATTGTCTACAAGAACTACTACGACATTTCGGTGGCGGTTGGTGGGCCTCAGGGGTTGGTTGTGCCGGTTGTCCGGGATTGCGACCGCCTCAGTTTCTCCGAGATCGAGAAGACAATTGGTGACTTTGGCAAGAAGGCCCGTGACGGCAAGCTGACCATGGAAGACATGCAGGGCGGTACGTTTACGGTCTCCAATGGTGGGGTTTATGGATCCCTCATGTCGACGCCTATCCTCAATCCGCCGCAGTCGGGCATTCTGGGAATGCACAAGACCCAGATGCGTCCGATGGTCATGCCTGATGGGTCGATTGCGGCCCGCCCGATGATGTATCTGGCCTTGTCCTATGATCACCGGATCATTGATGGCAAGGAAGCGGTCACGTTCCTGGTGCGGGTGAAGGAATGTCTTGAGGATCCGGGACGGATCCTGATGGATATCTAGTTGTGTGTTGACGGAGGGCGGGGAATCCAGCCCTCCGTTATCTGTTTCCGCCCCCGGGGCGCGGGGTTTGTCACATCCTTTCCGGAAGGGTATATCGCATGTCGGAAGTCTACGATCTGGTTGTCATTGGCGGGGGGCCGGGCGGATATGTTTGCGCCATCCGGGCGGCTCAGCTTGGCATGAAGGTCGCATGTGTCGAGAAGCGCGGCGCACTGGGCGGGACCTGCCTCAATGTCGGCTGTATTCCATCCAAGGCCCTGTTGCATGCCACACACATGTATGAGCATGCGGCCCACCATATGGGTGATCTTGGTGTTGCCGTCTCTGGTGTCCGGCTGGATCTGCCCAAGATGATGGCGCACAAGGACAAGGTGGTTTCGGACAATACCGGCGGTATCGAGTTTCTGTTCAAGAAAAACAAGATTACCTATATTAAGGGCGCCGGCAAGATTACCGCGCCGGGCACTGTCCAGGTCAGTGGCGCCCAGGCCCAGACGGTGCAGGCAAAGAATATTGTGATTGCCACCGGGTCGGACGTTATGCCGCTTCCGGGTGTTACCATTGACGAGAAGCGTATTGTTTCGTCCACCGGTGGGCTGTCGCTGTCGTCTGTTCCGGGGAAGATGGTGGTGATCGGGGCCGGGGTGATCGGTCTGGAGCTGGGGTCGGTCTGGCGTCGCCTGGGGGCGGAGGTGACAGTCGTCGAATATCTGGACTTTATCCTGCCGCCAATGGATGGCGAGATCCGCAAGCAGGCCCAGAGAATTCTCGAAAAGCAGGGAATGGACTTCCGTCTGGGATACAAGGTCACGGGCGCTTCTACGGGCAAGAAGGGTGTATCCCTGAAGCTGGAGCCATCAAAGGGTGGTGCCGGTGAGACCTTGGATGCTGATGTGGTGCTGGTTGCCATCGGCCGTCGCCCCTATACCGAGGGACTTGGTCTTGAGAGCATTGGTGTTGTTCCGGACTCCCGTGGTTTTATTGCCGTTGATCACGATTATCAGACCAAGGCCCAAGGCGTGTTCGCCATTGGTGATGTGATCGGCGGGCAAATGTTGGCCCACAAGGCCGAGGAAGAAGGAGTGGCCGTAGCTGAACTTCTGGCCGGCCAGTCCGGGCACGTCAACTATGGGGCTATTCCGTCTGTGGTTTACACTGATCCTGAAATAGCTATGGTCGGGAAAACAGAGGAACAGCTGAAAGCAGACGGCGTGGCCTACAAGGTTGGCAAGTTCCCCTTTACGGCCAACGGGCGGGCGCGTGCAAACAATACGACCGACGGGTTGGTCAAGGTGCTGGCGGACGCAAAGACAGACCGCGTTCTGGGGTGCCATATTGTGGGAGCCATGGCCGGTGATCTGATTCAGGAAGTGGTTGTAGGTATGGAGTTCGGGGCTTCTGCCGAAGATATAGCCCGTTCCAGCCATGCGCATCCCCAGCTTGGAGAAGCGATCAAGGAAGCCATGCTGGCTGTGGACAAACGTCCCCTGCATATCTGAACAGGTACTTTGTCTGAAGAAAACCCGGCCATATGGCCGGGTTTTTTGTGGCGTCCTGATACTTATGCCGCTGTTCCCTGAATGGATACCATCCGGACGGAACGATGACGGCACAGGGATGCGGTGATCAGGCCAACAACCCCCATGCCCAAGGCAAACCACACGCAGATCCAAGTGTTTTCCGGCATCAGGGCAATCAGCAGGGGTGGGGTAAAGCTGGCCCACAGGGAGTAGGCAATATTGTAAGTCAACGAAATGCCTGATACCCGCATTTCTGTGGGGAAGAGGCCAACCATCACCGATGGAACCGTACCGACAATGCCACAGCACAGGCCGGACACCACGCAGGCCGCAACGAGCCAGGCGCCTCCCCCCAGAATACCGGCATACAGAACCGCAACGCCAATCGGTAGAAGCAGGCTGTACAGCATAACGCCCTTCCAGGCTCCGATCCTGTCCACCACCATGCCGGCGATAACACAGCCAATGTTCAGGCACATGATGGCAACGCAGCTGAGAGAGAAGGTGGACTCGGCCGACATGCCAAACAGCTTTTGCAGCATGGTTGGTGTTACAACCACCAGAACAATGACGGCAGATGCAAGCACACATGTCAGGATGACAGCCGGAATCAATGATGCAGACTGTGTACGTACCACATCGCCCAAGGGGAATTTTCCGGAACGGTCACGCATGGCGGCCATGCGGATGAACAGTGGGGTTTCGTTCAGCCATTGACGCAGCCAAACCCCGGTGATGCCAAAAAAGCCGCCAATCAGGAAAGGCAGGCGCCAGCCGTAGTCCAGCATCTCTTCCGGGGTGAAGGTTTTGGCCAGCAGGGTCGCGACGATTGCGGCAAGCAGATAGCCCAAGGTCAGGCCCGCCTGTAATAGACCAAGGGAATAGCCACGGCGGTGAGCCGGCGCGTGTTCTGCCACAAAAACCCAGGCACTGGGTACTTCTCCCCCGACGGCTGCGCCTTGAATAATGCGCAACAGCAGAAGAATACCCGGAGCCAGATACCCGATTTCAGCATAGGTCGGCATCGCACCGATAACAAAGCAGGGCAGGGCCATCATCAGGATGCTGAGGCTGAATGCCTTTTTGCGCCCGTGTCTGTCGGCAAAGTGAGCCATCAGAATGCCACCAAGCGGTCGAGCCAAGTAGCCCGCTGCAAAAACACACACTGTCTGTAAAAGGCGGAACCATTCCGGTCCTTCGGGTGGAAAGAACAGCTGGCTGATTGTCAGGGCAAAAAACACGAAGATAATGAAGTCATAAATCTCCAGTGCCCCCCCCAGGGCGGCCAGGCACAGGGTTTTATGATCAACGGCGGACATGCCGTCATGCTTGACAGACGATTTGCTGAACACGGCGATCCTTTCATGAAGACCCGTTGTGTCCTGTTGACAGGGATACCCCGGGCTTGTCGGCACATTCACCCAGGCAAAAGACGAGTTATGGGCCCGACAGTCCGACCTGCGAATGTAAAATACATAAGGTTGATCAAACTTCAAGAAATCTATATCAGCGTGTTTATGGTCTGGTCCTGCAGAGTCTGTGTAGCGGCAGGAATATGTCTGTACGTCTCTGTTGCGCTGTCATACCATCTGGGTTGTTCCCATCGTCTTTTCCTGCATGGCGAAAGGAAAACCGTATGTCCCGCAAGACGGCTTCTGCACCGGCAACAAAAATTGATATCGGTATTCCCGAAAAACAGAGACTGAAGATTGCTGATGGTCTTTCCCGTCTTCTGGCCGATACCTACACACTTTACATCAAGACCCATAATTTCCATTGGAATGTTACCGGTCCGATGTTCAATACCCTGCATATGATGTTTGAAACCCAGTACAATGAACTGGCCTTGGCTGTTGATCTGGTGGCAGAACGTATCCGCGCCCTTGGAGCTTATGCGCCTGGTTCGTACAAGCAGTTTTCGGCACTGACGTCCCTGAAGGAAGAGACCGGCGTGCCAGCAGCCGAGGACATGATTGCCCAGCTTGTGAAAGGGCACGAGGCTGTTGCCCGTACGGCGCGGGATGTTTTTCCCCTGGCGGAAGATGCCCGCGACGAGTCAACAACAGACTTGCTCACCCAGCGGCTTCAGGTGCACGAAAAGACGGCTTGGATGCTGCGTTCCATGCTGGCCTAGGTCTTCTGTTCTCAGGCACGGGGGTGCGCTGAGCGATGCACCTCCAGAAGGCGGCTGTCATCCACGGCTGTGTAGCGCTGTGTTGTGCTGAGCGAGGCGTGACCCAGAAGTTCCTGGATGGTGCGCAGGTCTCCTCCGCCGGCCAGGAGGTGTGTGGCAAAGCTGTGGCGCAGGGCGTGTGGTGTTGCGTTTTCATCAAGGTTGAGCAGCACCCGTAACCGCCGCACCTGACGCTGTACAACGCCCGGGTTCAGGGCCTTGCCCCGTGTTCCCAGGAACAGCGGGCGGTTCGGGTATTCCGGCCATGGGCATGCGTTGCGATACTTCAGAATGGCTTCCCGGACCATCGGCAACACGGGGACGACCCTTTGCCGTTTGCCTTTGCCGGTGACCACCATACTGTCTGAAGCCGGGCTTTGGCTGACTGTCAGGCCAAGGGCTTCCCCCAGGCGCAGGCCGCATCCGTACAACAGCAGAAGTAAAGCGGTGTCCCGGGCTGCCAGCCATGGTTCATCGTGCAGGGCTGATGCACTTGCAATGGCTTCCAGCGCGGCATCTTCGCTCAAGGGGCGGGGGAGGTGTTGTGGCTGGCGGGGGGTTCGGACGGTTTTCAAAGCCGGGTTGCTGCAAAAACCCGCCCGGTCCAGGAAGCGGAAAAAGTTGCGCAACGTTGACAGCCCGCGTGCCAGCGAGGGGCGTGACAGCCCTTCCTGCGTTCGTGCGGCCAGGAAGGCCCGGAAGTCAGACCCTTTCAGCTCTGTCAGGGTAGGCAGGTCAGGAACGGTGCCGTGGAAATGAACAAGAAAGTTCAGAAAAGTTGCCAGGTCGCGGGTGTAGGCATCCAGCGTATGTGTGCTGCAGCGTCGTTCTGCCGAGAGCCAGCTGCGCCATTCATCAATGGCGTGGTGCAGGTCGGCGGCGGTACAGGTGTGGAGATCAGTCACGGGTCAGCCAGCGTATCAGGCAGAAGTCAAGGACGGTGGCAAGGAAAACCAGAAGTTCGGTTCCCTGCCCGGGTTCAAAGGTTCCCGTGTCCCGGCTGGCCAGGGCCAGAACCGCAGGGGGGTGGCCGGAATGTCGCAAGCGCACCAGCGCATCGGAGCGGATCAAGGCCGATGCTTCACCATACAGAGCTGCTCCGGTTCCGCAGAAAGGACGCAGACGCACGTCACTGTCCCCCAGCAGCCGGTCAATTTCACCATGCGGAACCTGGATGACCTGACCGGCAAGGGGAAGGGGCAGGCCTGGTTCACAGATCAGGGCCGCCAGATCCACGTGCACCATCATGGGTACATCCTGGGTCAGGGCAATCATCAGGTCTTGCAGGCTTTCGGCCCCCAAAAGCGCGACAACGGCATGGTGGGTTGCGTTCTGCAGGCTCATATTTTCGCGGGCGGTGTGTATGACCTCCCGGGCTCCTGCCCGCAGCTCGTCAGCTTCTGTGCGCAGGGCTTTGAGGGCACGTGCCTGGAAATCAACCACCCCGGCCCCAAGATCACGGTCCGGCAGCAGGGATGCCATCAGCTCCGGTCGCTCCATCAGGAAATCCGGGTTGGACTTCAGGAAGAGTTCCACGTCCGAAGGTGACAGGGGCTGTGGAACCGGATCTCGGGTGCCGGGGTTCATCACCCTAGCCCTCCAGGATGGACTGGCCGGTCCTGGCCCAGTCGGACAGGAAGGTTTCCAGGCCGCTGCGTGTCAGTGGGTGGCTGATCATCTGCTCCATGACCTTGGCAGGCATGGTGGCCACGTGGGCACCCATGCGGGCTGCGTCGACCACATGCAGGGGCGAGCGAATCGATGCGGCCAGAATTTCGGTCTGGATGGCAGGATAGTTGGCGAAGATCGTGGCAATGTCATCGATCAGGGCCATTCCGTCGTGGGACAGGTCATCCAGCCGTCCGACAAACGGGGATACAAACGTTGCCCCGGCCTTTGCAGCCAGAATGGCCTGTGCAGCGGAGAACACCAGCGTGACATTGACCATGCCCCCGTCGCCGGTAATGGCACGGCATGCCTTCAGCCCATCGGCTGTCAGGGGAACCTTGACGGCTACATTCGGGGATATGCGGCGCAGAACTTCTGCCTCGCGCATCATGGTGTCAAAGTCGGTCGCGGTCACTTCGGCGCTGACCGGACCACGGACAAGGTCGCAGATCTCACGAACCACTTCGACAAACTTGCGGCCCGAGCGGGCAACCAGGGTCGGGTTGGTGGTCACGCCATCGACAAGGCCAATGTCGGCCATGGCGCGAATTTCGGAAACATCGGCGGTATCAAGAAAGAATTTCATGGCAGGAGAATCTCTGTGGCTGAATACGCAGGATCGGAATTCAGGCTTACGAAGGCATGGTATCCTTGGGCCCGTCCGGTTAGAGTGTAGCCCATGCCGGAGTCCAATCCCACCCCAGACATTGCCCTTTCATCCCTGTCCCCGCGTTTGCCTGCGGATGACTGCGGGGCTGATGATGCTTGTTTTGTCGAAGGAAGCATTGTGGCAGTTCTTTTGCCGCTGCCTGTGGAGGGGCCCTATGACTATAGTGTACCATCCGGCATGACCCTGAGGCCCGGCACTGCGGTGCGGGTTCCGTTGGGGCGGAAGATGGTTTGCGGCATTGTCTGGGGGCCGGGGGCGGGCATGCTTGATCGCGCTCGCATTCGGCCGGTGGATGCGGTGCTTGAGAATGCCCCCCACATCCCTGCCGTCTCGCGGCGTTTTGTGGAGTGGGTTGCGGCCTGGACAATGGCGTCCCCCGGCGCTGTCCTGAAGATGGTTTTACCTGTTGCCGATGCGCTGGAGGAGGAGCCTGCCCGTTCCCTGTGGCGCTGGGCTGGTGATGGTCCAGATCGTGCGGAAATGCCTCGCATGACGCCGGCACGGCTGCGGGTGCGTGATGTCATGGCCGGGCAGGCTGTTCCGTTATCCCTGTCGGATATGGCCCGGCTGGCTGGTGTCAGCGTATCGGTTGTGCGTGGTCTTGCGGAGGCCGGCCTTTTGCAGGCTGTTGCCGATAGTGTGCCCGCTGATGCCATGCCGGACGGGACCCTTGCCGGCCCCGTTCTGTCGTCGGATCAGGAGCGGGCCGCAGCCCGGCTGGTAGATGCTGTAGGGCATGGATACCGCTGTACGATCCTTGAAGGCGTGACCGGATCCGGCAAGACGGAGGTTTACTTTGAAGCCGTTGCCTCTGCGCTGCGGGCTGGTTTGCAGGTGCTGGTCCTGTTGCCGGAAATTACTCTGACCGCGCAATGGCTGGAGCGTTTCCGGGTGCGTTTTGGCGCCTTGCCGTCGCAGTGGCATTCCGATCTTTCGTCGGCTGTTCGGCGGCGGACCTGGCGCGCGGTTGCCAACGGGACAGCCTCTGTCATCGTGGGGGCCAGGTCTGCGCTGTTCCTGCCGTATGCCAAGCTGGGCCTGATTGTTGTGGATGAAGAGCACGAGGCGGCCTTCAAGCAGGAAGACGGTGTGGTCTATCACGGCCGTGACATGGCTGTGGCCCGTGCGCATCTGGCGGGCATTCCGGTTATTCTGGCATCAGCGACGCCATCCCTGGAGACCGTTATCAACGGGCGGGAACGGCGCTACGATCGTGTGCATCTGGGCAGCCGTCATGGTGCAGCGGTTCTGCCGGACGTCGATATTCTGGATGTGCGTCGTGATCGTCCCGAGCCGGGGGCGTGGGGCCCGTCATGGTTGGCACCAACCTTGGTGAATGCCCTGGAGCAGACTCTTGCTGCGGGAGAGCAGGCACTGCTGTTCCTGAACCGTCGCGGCTATGCCCCCCTGACATTGTGCCGGACGTGCGGGCATCGTTTGCAGTGTCCGCATTGTACGGCGTGGCTGGTGGAGCATCGCCGCCATGCGCGTCTGCAGTGTCATCATTGCGGATATTATGTTGCCCGTCCTGACTTTTGCCCGTCCTGTGAAGCGCCGGATGATTTTGCAGCCTGCGGCCCGGGCGTTGAACGGATTGCTGAGGAAGTGGCAGGCCGCTTCCCTCATGCCCGCATGGCGCTGGTTGCATCTGACACCCTGTCAGGGCCGCGCGCCGTTGCGTCTTTGGTCCAGCAGGTGCAGAACCGTGATGTAGATATTCTGGTTGGCACGCAGGTGCTGGCAAAGGGGCTCCATTTTCCGTTCCTGACACTGGTCGGGGTTGTTGATGCGGATCTTGGTTTGTCTGGTGGTGATCTGCGCGCGGCGGAGCGAACCTATCAGATGTTGTCGCAGGTTGCCGGCCGGGCCGGACGCAGTGATCGACCGGGAAAGGTTCTCCTCCAGACTTTCCAGCCTTCCCACCCTGTTTTGCAGGCGCTGGCCGGAGGGGATCCCGCTGTGTTTCTGGAAGCGGAGGCCGAGGGGCGTCGTTTGATGGGAATGCCGCCTTTCGGACGTTTGGCCGCCTTGATCGTTTCTGGCCCGGATGCGTCCCGTGTCGAACAGACAGCACGTGCCCTGGCCCGGGTGGCACCGTCCATGCCGGAGGTTGAGGTTCTGGGGCCTGCCCCGGCTCCCATGGCTTTACTGAGAGGTTTGTACCGCTGGCGTTTGTTGTTGAAGGCGCCGCGCAGTGTGCGCATTCAACCGATCGTGCGGTCGTGGCTTTCCCGTGTTCCTCTGTCCGGGCGGGTGCGGGTCCAGATTGATGTCGATCCGTACAGTTTTCTGTGACCGGATTGTACCGGGTATGACAGCATGTGTGGGCGTCAGGTGCTTGCAACGCAGGACGCGTTATGTTACCAACCAACCGCGCCGGAGGGGGCCTTGATCCTTTCTCCGGTTTCCAGACGTTTGAAAAACAGCTTTCAGAAGATTTCTACCCACCTGTATTCTTTTGTTTTCCCGGGGCAAGCAGAACGTGTCATCCGAAATTGCAGGAACAAAAGGTTTGGCAGACCGATATGCCTTGGCGCTGTATGAGCTTGCCGAGGAACGCGGTGTGCTTGACCAGGTGGCCGGAGACTTGCGGCGGTTCCAGTCCATGCTTGATGAGAGCGCTGACCTGAGGCGCCTGATCGCCTCTCCCGTTGTTACCCGGAAGGAACACCGGAAGGGTATTGTCGCGCTGGCCGAGAAAGCTGGTCTTTCCGAATTGTCGCGTCATTTTCTTGGTCTCTTGTCCACAAACCGTCGCTTGCCAGCTTTGTCCGGCATTATAGCGGCGTATCTGGCGCGCCTGTCCGCCGCGCGCGGCGAGGTAACGGCCGAGGTTGTTTCTGCCAGAAAGCTTTCCGACAGCCAGTCCCAAGCCCTGTCTGCCGCCTTGCGTCAGGCTGTGGGCAAGGACGTCGCTGTCCGCTCCACAATTGATCCGTCCATCCTTGGCGGTCTGATCGTAAGAATTGGGTCAAGGATGGTTGACAACAGCGTTCGCACAAAGCTGCAACGTCTTCAGCTTGCCATGAAAGGGGTCGGGTGATGGAAATCCGCGCCGCGGAAATTTCCGCTATCCTCAAGGAACAGATTGCCAGCTTCGGCACCGAAGCTGAATCCGCCGAAGTTGGTCGTGTGCTCTCCGTCGGTGACGGTATTGCCCGCATTCATGGCCTGGACAAGGTCCAGGCCGGTGAAATGGTCGAGTTTCCCGGCGGCATCAAGGGAATGGCTCTTAACCTGGAAACAGACAACGTCGGTGTTGTTGTTTTTGGTGATGACCGTTCGATCCGTGAAGGGGACACCGTTCGCCGCACCAGCTCCATTGTGGATGTTCCGGTTGGCAAGGGGCTTCTGGGCCGTGTGGTTGACGGTTTGGGCAATCCGATTGACGGCAAGGGCGCTTTGCCTGATGTGTCGCGGAGCATGGCTGACGTCAAGGCTCCTGGGATTATTCCCCGCAAGTCTGTTCATGAGCCGATGCAAACCGGCCTGAAGGCCATTGACTCCCTGATCCCGATCGGGCGCGGCCAGCGTGAGCTGATCATCGGGGACCGCCAGACAGGCAAGACTGCGGTTATCATCGACACCATTCTCAACCAGAAGAAAGTCAATGATGCGGCTCGCAACGACAGCGAAAAGCTGTTCTGCATCTATGTGGCAGTTGGTCAGAAGCGTTCCACTGTTGCCCAGGTTGTGAAGACCTTGGCAGATCACGGTGCGCTGGACTACACCATTGTGGTGGCTGCTACCGCATCCGAGCCGGCTCCCATGCAGTTCTTGGCGCCCTATACAGGCTGCACCATGGGTGAGTATTTCCGCGACAACGGCATGCATGCGGTTATCTTCTATGATGATCTGTCCAAGCAGGCGGTTGCCTATCGTCAGATGTCGCTGCTGCTGCGCCGTCCTCCCGGACGTGAAGCTTATCCGGGCGACGTGTTCTATCTGCACAGCCGCCTTCTGGAGCGTGCGGCAAAACTTGGTGATGCTGCGGGCAAGGGGTCGCTGACAGCTCTGCCGGTTATTGAAACCCAGGCAAACGATGTTTCGGCCTATATTCCGACCAACGTGATTTCTATCACCGACGGCCAGATTTTCCTGGAAACAGACCTTTTCTTCAAGGGTATCCGTCCGGCTGTGAACGTTGGTCTGTCTGTGTCCCGCGTTGGTTCTGCGGCGCAGATCAAGGCAATGAAGCAGGTTGCCGGTACCATCAAGATGGATCTGGCCCAGTATCGGGAAATGGCGGCTTTTGCCCAGTTTGCCTCGGATCTGGATCCGGCAACACAGAAGCTGCTGGCCCGCGGTGCCCGCCTGACCGAGCTTCTGAAGCAGCCCCAGTTCAGCCCCATGCCGGTTGAAGAGCAGGTTGTTTCAATCTTTGCCGGTACGCGCGGCTATCTGGATTCATTGCCTGTGTCTGCTGTTAACCGCTATGAGCGTGAGATGTTGGCAGAGATGCGGAACAAGGGCGCGGATATGATTGCGGCCATTCGTTCTGAGAAGGCTATTTCCAAGGAAACGGAAGCGAAACTGATTGCGTTCTTGGATGGCTTTGCCAAAGCTTTTGCTGCTTGAGACAAGGGTGTCGCGTACTGTTCCCGGCTATGTCGGGAACAGGTAGTTTGAACCAGACGGAGTGCCCCGGTTATCGCCGGGGAGTATTTCGAGTGAAAGAAGGCCTGACAGCCGATGGCTAGCCTCAAGGATCTCCGCGTTCGGATCAACTCGGTGAAGAATACCCGGAAGATCACGAGCGCCATGAAAATGGTTGCGGCATCCAAATTGCGTCGTGCCCAGGATGCTGCAGAAGCCGGGCGCCCCTATGCAGAGCGTATGGGGCGTATGCTGGCGGGGTTGGCCGTTTCGGTTGCCGGCTCTTCCGGTGCCCCGAAGCTTCTGGCAGGAACCGGCCGTGATGATGTTCACCTTGTTGTCCTTATGACAGCGGATCGCGGGCTTTGTGGTGGCTTCAATGCCAACGTCGTGCGGTCAGCCAGAAACATGATCCGGGATTTGATCGCTGCGGGAAAAACCGTCAAGGTTCTGTGCATCGGACGCAAGGGTCGTGATGCCTTGCGCCGCGAGTATGCTGGCCTGATTATCGGTACCCGTGAGGGAATGACCCGTCGTGGGGCCGAATTTGGTTCGGCAAATGATGTGGCGCAGACCATCCTTTCTATGTTTGACGCGGGTCAGTTTGATGTCTGCACGGTGATCTACAACAAGTTCCGTTCTGCGATTTCGCAGGAAGTTACCCGGCAGCAGCTTGTTCCGTTTTCTCCGCCTGAGGTTCCATCGCCTGAATCTTCTACTTCCGGCGTTGCTCGCCCGGTTTACGAGTATGAACCTGGTGAAGAAGAAATTTTGGCTGATCTGTTGCCGCGCAATGTAGCCATGCAGGTTTTCTCGGCTCTTCTGGAGAGCGATGCTTCCGAGCAGGGCGCACGGATGAGTGCAATGGACAATGCCACACGGAATGCCGGTGACATGATCAACAAGCTGACGCTGGTTTACAACCGGACCCGTCAGGCGATGATCACCAAGGAACTGATCGAAATTATTTCCGGTGCTGAGGCTATCTAGCATTCCGGAACAGCCGGTACTGTTATGCGGTTCCGGGTGCAGTGATAAACAGAGACTTTCCGGTTTTGAACAACCGGCCTAACAGGAGCGTCAAGCCATGGCGAACAAAAACGTCGGTACTATCAGCCAGGTTACTGGCGCCGTTGTGGACGTGAAGTTCGACGGTGATCTTCCCGCTATTCTTTCGGCACTGGAGACGGATAATCGTGGAAACCGTCTGGTCTTGGAAGTAGCTCAGCATCTTGGTGAAGGCATCGTCCGCACCATTGCAATGGACTCGACCGAGGGATTGGTACGTGGCCAGGAAGTCCGTGATACAGGCAGTGCTATCTCGGTCCCGGTAGGGAAAGAAGTGCTGGGCCGCATCATGAATGTGATTGGTGAGCCTGTGGATGAACGTGGTCCGATCCCGACCAGTCGCCGTTCCCCGATCCATCGTCCGGCCCCGCCTTTTGTCGAGCAGTCAACCGATACGGAAATCCTGGTGACCGGAATCAAGGTTATTGATCTGCTGGCTCCGTATACCAAGGGCGGAAAGATTGGTTTGTTCGGTGGTGCGGGTGTTGGCAAGACCGTGACGATCATGGAATTGATCAACAACGTTGCCAAAGGCCATGGTGGTTATTCTGTTTTTGCCGGTGTTGGTGAACGCACCCGTGAAGGGAACGACCTTTACCATGAAATGATTGAATCCGGGGTTATTGATCTGGAAGGTGCCAATTCCAAGGTGGCTCTGGTTTATGGCCAGATGAACGAGCCTCCGGGTGCCCGTGCCCGTGTTGCCCTGTCGGGTTTGACCCAGGCGGAATACTTCCGTGACGAGGAAGGGCAGGACGTGCTGTTCTTCGTGGACAATATCTTCCGCTTTACGCAGGCTGGTTCCGAAGTGTCGGCCCTGCTCGGGCGTATTCCGTCGGCCGTTGGATATCAGCCAACCTTGGCAACGGATATGGGTGCCCTTCAGGAGCGTATCACCTCCACCAAAAAGGGATCGATCACGTCGGTTCAGGCAATCTATGTTCCGGCCGATGACCTGACAGACCCTGCGCCAGCCACATCGTTTGCTCACCTTGATGCAACAACAGTGCTGTCGCGTGCCATTGCCGAGCAGGCTATTTTCCCGGCCGTTGATCCTCTTGATTCCACGTCTCGTGCCCTTGATCCGCGTGTGGTGGGTGAAGAGCATTACGCTGTTGCCCGTCGCGTTCAGGAAATTCTACAGACCTACAAGGCGCTGCAAGATATCATTGCCATTTTGGGCATGGACGAGCTGTCTGAAGATGACAAGTTGACTGTTGCCCGGGCGCGCAAGATCCAGCGCTTCCTGTCCCAGCCGTTCCACGTTGCGGAAGTCTTTACGGGAACTCCCGGTGTGTTCGTTGCACTGGAAGAGACCATCAAGGGGTTCCGTGGTATCGTCAACGGTGACTATGATCACCTGCCGGAGCAGGCTTTCTATATGGTTGGAACCATTGAGGAAGCGGTGGAGAAAGGCAAGAAGCTGGCTGCTGCAGCCTGATCCGTACCGGGGTGGTGCCAGGCGTCTTGCCCTGGTTTGTTCTGATTGCTTTGGAGCCGCGTGCTTATGGCTGAAACGCTTGAATTTGAACTTGTTTCTCCGGCCCGTCTTTTGGTTTCCGAGCCAGCGGAGATGGTTGTCGTGCCTGGGGTTGAGGGGAATTTTGGTGCGATGCCGCAGCATGCCCCTTTCCTGTCAACGGTTCGCCCCGGTGTTGTTGAAGTTCATCGTGGGACAGGCCCGGTTCGCAAGATCTTTGTCGCCGGTGGTTTTGCGGAGGTGACGGCGGAGCGCTGCACGCTTCTGGCGGAAGAGGCGGTTCCTCTTGATGAGATAGACCGTGAAGCTGCGGTGGCGCGGCTTCAGTCCGCGCTTGCTGTTCTGCAGGAGGCGGAAACGCCCTCTGAAGCTGCGGCTGCTCGTAAAAGTGTGACAGTTGCCCAGGCGCTCGTTGATGCCTTGCCTTGATTTTTAGCTATCGCAGCGTGTAACGTTATAGACCCCGCCGCTATCTTGGCGGGGTTTTCTAATCCCAATAGCCGTTGGTATCGTGCGCGGCTGTTGTCGTGGCCTGCCCATAACAAAACCACTGCCGCGTGCTGCGACAGTGGTTTATGTGTAGGGCGCTTGGTCGATCAGCGTTCGGCTGTTTTTGCGGCTGTTTTTGATGAAGACTTGCCGCCGCCTGCCGGTCCGTTTTTCACGGATTTCTCAATCATGCTTTTCATTTCGTCCATGGATTGTGACATCCGGGCGCTCAGCAAATTGAGAACTTCATTCTGCGACTTTGTCATCATGTCGACCAGCTCGCGGGCGTTGGCGAGATTGGTCTCCAGGGCAGACTTGGCCAGTTCTGTCTGGCGCACAAACTGATCCCCCGGGTTATCCACGCTTGTCAGACGTGAAGAAAGAGCGGAGGTATCCTCTACAGTTTGCCTCAGGATTTCGGCCTGGCGCTTCATGATGGTCTGGAAACCGTCAAAAACCATTTTATTGGCAGCGTTCAGCGCCTCGATGTTTTTTTTCTGTGATGAAACAATGGAATCCACGTCAATTCCCGGCACCTTCATGTCGGCGATCAGGCGGCTTACGTCGAAATCGAACGGCATTTCAGTCTTGTACGCCATGTTTGAGATCTTTCCTATGTACAAGGAGACCGATGCCACGGAGACAATAGGAACAGGCAATGCCAGCAACCCACCCCGAAGCGCTGCAATACTTGATGGTACGGTACGCCAGAATAGGGGTCAAGTGTATATTGCAGCGCAAAAATCGCTATGAGCGTTATTGTTCCGCGCCCTGGCTATTCTTGATGGTATTAGCGTGGGATTCCCTTGTCCCAAGATATCTGCTTCGTTCGGCTGCGGCTTGAAGGGTTCTTGTCATCAGGGGTGTTAGTTCCGGCATAAGGACGGCCAATCCCGCTTCTGTCGTACCGCCCGGGCTTGTCACGTATTGGCGCAGTTGTTCCGCTGTGTCCGCTGATTGGTACATCAATTCCCCGGAGCCACATACGGTATGCCGGGCCAAGGCAGTGGCCAACCCGGGCGGCAGCCCAAGGGCCTCCCCGGCTTTTGCCAGTGCCTCTGTCATGTGAAAGATATAGGCAGGGCCTGATCCGGACAGGGCTGTGACGGCGTCCATCAGGCGTTCGTCATCAAGCCAGACAGCCAGTCCGGTCGATTCGCCAAGAGTATGGCACAGCTTCTTTTGTTCCTCACCCACGCCCGGACCAGCGCATAAGGCGGTCACCCCGCGCCCGACAGCCGTAGGTGTATTGGGCATGGCTCGCACGCTGCGTGCCTGCAATCCAAGGCCGTCCTGCAGGGTTTTCAAGGCGATGCCGGCTGCTACGGAAAGAAAGACGGTTTCTGGGTTGACCAAGAAACGACATGAACCCATGACGCCAGCCATTGCCCCTGGCTTGACAGCAAAGACAACCGCCGAGGCTTTCTGGGTGCGGGGAAGATCACCGATATCCCGCAGGACCCGTAAATCAGGATGCTGAGCGCCTTCAGGAAGATCCGCATGTCCCCTGCGGGCGATCACAAGAATATTACCGGGGTCAAAGCCACTGTGCAGCCATCCGGAGAGCATGGCCTGTCCCATGTTTCCGCAACCAACAAGAATAACGGGCATCAATGGGGAAAGCACAAATATATCTCCGGACCCTGTACGCTGCGTTACGCGCTTTGCCTATGAGCATGATGCCCGGCAGGGCAGGCATGCTTTTCTATCAGGCTGCCCCCGCAACATCAAACAGGCAGGCATCGACGGCGCGCCGGGCATCCATACCCTCTTCCAGAACGAAACGAAAGGCTGGAAAGACCCGTTCACATTCAGCAACAGCAATATCGATCATATCTTCTACTGTGTTGTCTGTAACAGTCAGTTCCGGCGCCAGCAAGGTATGGCGAAACATGGGGATGCCTTCATCCAGCCAGATGGTGAAGTGACCGATCCAGCAGCGCTCGTTCAGCAGAACAAGAAGCTCGAGAACCCGTTCCTTGGCATCATCGGGTATTTTCATGTCAAATGTACACGAAAGGTGCAGCACATCCAGTTCGCGCGCCAGAACAAGGTAAAGGCACCACGAACCCCATTGTCCCGGAATTTGGACGGCGGCCTCGGCCTCGCTTCTGCGTTCGAAGATCCAGGCATTGCGGGTTGCCAGACGTTCTATGCGGTTGATGGGATGGTCAATACTGTCTTCTGTAAACGGTTCGTCTGCAGCAATAGCGGGCATCCAGGTATCTCCCCTGATCGTGGATGCAGTGGACCTGATCTCTCAAGACAGGATGCACAGATCCACCCGGCGACAACCGAACCGTGCCAGAGCATACTGTGTCACGCAAGCAATAAGCCCATCATGCACTCAATATTCTGTGGATAATATATGCCTGACACCCCACCTGTTGGGGATATCTCTTCAGGGCTTGGGTTTGTCTGCCGCTTTTCGCCCCGGATTGGTGCCTTTGCCACCGTGTGGTGTGGCTTCTCCATGTTTTGGGTCAGAGACCCCCTGCAATGCCCGCTCCATCTCGGCCAGCTTCTTTTTCATGGCATCTGCATCGTTCCGGGCCTGGACGGCCATGGCCTTTACGGCCTCGAATTCCTCGCGGTTGACCAGGTCCATGTCTGCGAGGATGCGATTGACCCGGCTGCGGACCAGGATTTCCAGTTCCTCCCGCAGACCGGACAAGGCGCCAAGCGCCCCCCCGGCAACGCGGGCAACATCATCAAACAAGCGATTGCGGGTTTGCATTGAACAGTCCTCCGGAACTTGGGCGCATGGCTTTTCCATGTCGCCACATTTCCATTATGGAGTGGCCTTTCATTTGTCGCAATATGTTGCAGGCATTGCCGAGAAGGCACTGTGACCGCATGGTTCTTGCCGGTTGTCGATGCGCCGCCTATAACGGTTCATACGGAACTTCACGCCGTGTGTCGTATGTATGGGATGGGTATCGTCCGACATAGGTGTTCACGAAGGCTCCGACGGGAGGAGACAGAGCAATGTACGTAGTGACAGGTGGTGCCGGTTTTATCGGATCCAACGTCCTGGCAGCCCTTGAAGACCGGGGTTGTGAAGATCTGGTTGTCGTTGACAGGTTGCGCGACGGCAACAAGTGGCGGAACATTGCTCACCGGGAGCTGGCTGACATTGTCGAGCCAGTGCGTATCTTCGATTTTCTTGAGCAACACCGCACGAAAATAAAGGCCATCCTGCATATGGGGGCTGTGTCGTCGACGACCGAAAAAGATGTCGACAAGATCCTGACCAACAATTTTGATTATTCCATCGCCTTGCTGCGGTGGTGTGCGATGCATGGGATCCGCCTGATTTATGCGTCGTCCGGTGCAACATACGGGGATGGCAGCAATGGCTTTGACGATGATGCCAGCATTGCGCACCTGGCAAAAATGCGTCCCCTGAATGCTTATGGTTGGTCCAAGCATCTTTTTGACCGCCGGGTAGCCCGCCGCCTGGCCCAGAAGAAGAAGATGCCGCCGCAATGGGTCGGGCTGAAGTTTTTCAATGTGTATGGGCCTAATGAATACCACAAGGGGCAGCAGTCCAGCGTTGTGTCCCAAGTATACCCCCATGCAGCCCAGAACACCCATTTCAACCTGTTCCGCTCCCATAATCCGGCTTACAAGGATGGGGGTCAGCTCAGGGATTTCGTCTGGGTTGGCGATGTCGTGGATGTGATCATGTGGCTTCTGGATAATCCCCAGATTTCCGGGCTGTATAACCTGGGGACAGGCAAGGCCCGCTCTTTCTTTGATTTGGCGGCTGCCGCCTATCGTGCCCTGGGGCTGGAACCGAACATACGTTATATTGATACGCCGGTTCCAATCCGTGACAAGTACCAGTACTTTACAGAGGCGAAAATGGACCGGCTGCGGGCTGCGGGTTACACCAAGCCCTTTACCGGGGTTGAGGAGGGGGTGACGCGGTACGTCAAAGACTTTCTGTCCCAGTCGGATCCCTATCGTTGATAGGATAGAGCTGTTTTCCCCCTGATACGTTGCCGGGTATGTGTGAATGAGTGAACCCTTGATGTTTCCGGCTTTTGATCCGGTGGCCCTGCAGATTGGTCCCCTGGCTATCCGGTGGTATGCGTTGGCCTATATGACCGGCTTGCTCGGTGGTTGGCAGTTGATGAAGTATCTGGCAGGTCGTATAGCGGGCAGCGGGATGATTCTTCTCAGCGATCCCGAAATCGATGACTACCTGGTCTGGGTTACATTGGGTGTGGTTCTGGGGGGGCGCCTGGGGTACGTGCTGTTCTACAAACCGGATTATTATCTTCACAATCCGCTGGAAGTCGCCGCGCTTTGGCATGGCGGCATGTCGTTTCACGGCGGTTTTCTGGGTGTTCTGGTTGCAACCATCCTGTTTTGCCGGTTCCGGGGCATCCCGTTGCTCTTCTTGCTTGATCTTGCGGCCATGGTTGCACCCCTCGGGCTTATGCTCGGGCGCTTGGCCAACTTCATCAATGGTGAGCTGTGGGGCCGTGTTGCCGATCCATCCGTTGTGCCGTGGGCCATGGTCTTTCCCGGCGCTGGTCCCGATCCGCGTCATCCCAGCCAGCTGTATGAGGCCGGCCTGGAAGGGCTGGCGCTGCTGGTTGTCATGCATGTGCTCTTTTTTCGTTTCCCGGCTGTTCGTCTTCGCTTTGGCGTGCTGACGGGTGTTGGCATGGCCGGTTACGGATGTGCCCGGTTTTTTGTCGAATTCTTTCGCGAACCGGATGCCTTTCTTGGTGTATTCTGGGGAGGGATATCAATGGGGCAGATCCTGTCCCTGCCTATGGTCGTGTTTGGAATCTGGTTGATGTCATGGGCATGGAAACGTCCGGCGTGAGTTCTGCGGGTGACCGTTTGCGTGCTGAAATTGCTGCAACGGGACCGGTTCCGCTTGTGTCTTTCATGCAGCAGGCTGCGGATGCCTATTACGCCAGCGGTCGTGCCTTCGGACAGGATGGTGATTTTACGACAGCCCCCGAGATCTGCCAGGTTTTCGGCGAAATTGTCGGGTTGTGGGCTGCCGTGGTGTGGCAGTCCATGGGGTCTCCCGCGTCGTTTTCCCTGGTCGAACTTGGGCCAGGGCGTGGCGTTCTGATGGCCGATGTTCTGCGGGTTGTCCGGTGTGTGCCGGGTTTCCTGGAGGCTGCATCCGTCCATCTGGTCGAGCGTAGTCCCGTGCTCAGGCAGCTCCAGCACCAGGCTCTGGAGGCTGTGAGTCCGCACATACCGGTATCTTGGCATGATGGGGTTTCTTCTCTTCCTGATGGTCCGCTGCTGGTTCTGGCCAATGAATTTTTTGACGCCTTGCCGATCGAGCAGTTTGAATATACCCGGTCTGGATGGTTGCGCCGTCATGTGACAGTGGATGATGCGGGCAATTTTGTTCTGACAACAGCCGGTGATCCTGTGGATGTCTGGTTTGATGAGCCTGATGTCGGCATGGTGGCAGAGATTTGCCCGGCGGCCTGCGCTATTGTTGATACCTTGTCCGGCCGTTTTCTGCGCGAGGCAGGTGCTATGCTGCTGGTGGATTATGGTTATGCACGCAGTGCGCCCGGTGATACCCTGCAAGCGGTTCGGAACCATGCGTTTGTTCCGCCGCTGGAGGATCCGGGGAATACCGATCTGACGTCCCATGTTGATTTCGAACGATTGACCCAGGTTGCGCGGGCTGCCGGGGCCAGTGTGTGTGGGCCTGTTGGCCAGGGCCGTTTCCTGTCGTCGCTGGGGGCAGAGCAGAGGGGGCGCGTCCTGACGCGTGCGGCCGGTGTTGATTCAGCGCGTGCAATGAATCTTTCATCAGGATTGCGCCGTTTGATACATCCATCGGAGATGGGCTCCCTGTTCAAGGTTCTGTGTGTTCATAGCCCCGATCTTTCTATTCCTCCCGGGTTTGAGTTCTGTTGATGATTACTGTCTCTGCCCTTAACAGCCTGAGCAAGGTTCGCCACGGATTCTTCACGCGTCATGACGGTGTTTCGGAGGGGCCTTTTGCCTCCCTGAATGTCAGTTTGTCTGTTGGTGATGATCCTGTGCGGGTTCTGGCCAACCGCGCCCGTGTTGCCGGTGCTTTTGATCTTTCTCCGGACCGTCTTGTTCTTGCCAGCCAGAACCACACGGCTCACGCTGTGGTTGTTGAGGCCCCGTTTCTGGATGGCGCGATTCCTGTGGCGGATGCCTTGGTTACAGCATCACCGGGTATGGCAGTGGCTGTTCTGACCGCTGACTGCGCCCCTGTCCTTTTGGCGGATGGGGTGGCTGGTGTTGTGGCTGCGGCCCATGCGGGTTGGCGCGGTGCCGTTGGCGGTATTCTTGACAGCACGGTCCGTAAGATGGTTGCGCTGGGGGCAAAGCCGGGCCGCATCGCGGCGGCCATTGGCCCCTGCATAGCCCAGCGTTCCTACGAGGTTGGACCTGATTTTCCGGAGCATATCCTGTCACGGGATCCTGATGATGACCGTTTCTTGGCCCCATCCCGCCGGGCGGGTCATTTCCTGTTTGATCTTCCGGGGTATGTGGCCCGGCAGCTTGCCCGTCTGGATGTTGGTACGATTATGCCAACGCCATGTGACACGTTCCGTGAGGAGGACCGTTTCTTCAGCCACCGACGGGCAACCTTGCGGGAAGAGGGGCCGGTAGGGCGTCAGATTTCCGTTATTATGCTTGAACCGCAGGAGTAGCCATGAGGGGGCGGGGTTTCCTTGTATCAGCCTTGATGTTGGCAGGGACGATCCTGTCAGCGTGTGGTGATGTGCCGCGTCCTTTCTCCCATGTGTCCGGCGGTGCGTCTGCTCCCCTTGCCATGTTGCCCGGGGCTTTCGGTGTCGCGGTTCCTCCTGTAAAGGGCCTGCCTGCTCCGCAGGACAGGCAAGCTGCCGAAGATATGGTGCATGCTCTCAGGATTGCCGGGATTCCGGCTTTCTTCGCCCCCCATGGCATTGGCTATACCTTTCGTGGTGAGGCCGAGGAGTATGATGTCGGCGCTCTACGCTGGTCCCTGTCGGGGCCTGATGGGGCGGATATCGAACGGATTACCCAGAATCCCGACCAGGATCGCGCAAGCGTGGTTGCTGCTGTGGTTCCGCTTCTGGAGCGGGAGGTTGGTAGCCATTCTCCTCATGGCAACGGTCCTTCCGGTGGATCAGGGGATGTTGTGCTGCGGGTCGTTATCCGCGGTTTGCCGGATACGCAAGGGCGTCTGCTGCAGCGCGCCATGGAGGTTGCCCTGCGTCAGGATGGTATCCCGGTTCAGCAACCAGGTGATGTGGCTTCGCCTGGTTCTGACGTGTTGACGGTAACGGGAACCCTGTCGCATCACCCTGTGTCTGACAAAGGCAAGGGGAAATCCCTGGTGCGGATGGCGTGGTATGTGGAGGACTCTTCGGGCCAAAGTCCCGGTACCGTGACGCAGGAGAACGTGGTGCCGGATGCTGCATTGAAGGCACGCTTTCCAGCCTTGGCGGTCCTGATTGCCCAAGGTGGCAGTGCCGGTGTTCTTGATGTGCTGGATTCGCGCAAAGCCTCTGTCGAGGCGGTACGACGCAGTGATCATAAAACGGGGAGCCATGGTCCCTGATCCCTGTTTACAGGAGATGTCAGGGTTGTTATGGTCCGCCCGCCCTTGGACCGGAATCTCGGGATAGCCGCTGTGCGGGGATGTATGTTGACACTGTGTCTGTTGCCCTGCAGCGGGAGACTGCTTTCATGAAAGTTCTGGGTTGCAACGCCAACCGCCCGCTGGCTGAGTCGATTGCGGCCTGCCTGCGTCTTGATGTGACCAATGCCAGTATCCGTCGCTTTGCGGATATGGAAATCTTTGTTGAGGTCCATGAGAATGTGCGCGGGGAGGACGTGTTCGTTATTCAGCCGACCTCTTATCCCGCCAATGACAACCTGATGGAGCTGCTTGTTACCCTTGATGCCCTGCGCCGGGGTTCGGCACGCCGCATCACTGCGGTCATTCCCTATTTCGGGTATGCGCGTCAAGACCGCAAGACAGGCCCCCGTACGCCGATTACAGCCAAGCTGGTTGCCAACCTCATTACCCAGGCCGGTGCCAACCGCGTTGTGACCCTTGACCTGCATTCCGGCCAGATTCAGGGTTTCTTCGACATTCCGGTGGACAATCTGTTTGCAGCCCCTGTTTTTGCCAATGATATTCGTCAGCAATACGATGGCGAGCGTTTGATGGTTGTGTCCCCGGACGTTGGTGGTGTTGTCCGTGCGCGCCTTTTGGCCAAGCGTATCGATGCTGATCTCGCCATTATCGACAAAAGGCGGGAACGGGCCGGTGTTTCCGAGGTCATGAACATCATTGGCGATGTTCGTGGCCGTACCTGCATTATGGTTGATGATATTGTTGATTCGGCCGGAACGCTTTGCAATGCTGCTGTTGCTCTTACAGAGTCCGGTGCAACGGCCGTCTCGGCGTATGTGACCCATGGCGTTCTGTCCGGTGGTGCTGTTGCAAGGGTTGCCGCCTCGCCGCTGAAGGAAATGGTTGTCACGGATTCGATCCAGGCTACGGAATCGGTTCGTATGGCATCCAATATCCGTCCCATTTCGATCAGTTCTCTTTTGGCAGAAGCGATTGCCCGTATTTCTGACGAACGGTCTGTGTCCAGCTTGTTTGACTGACTTCTGCCTCATAGTGTTTGTGTAGCGGCTCATTCTGGTAGAAGGGCCGCTTTTTTTATGAAGAAAAAAGATTGACCGAAAACAATTAATCGAAAACTATTTTCATCGGGTTGCATTGTTGTGCATACCGTGTTGTCCCGGCAATTTTGCAAGGGGTTATAAAAAGAAACAAACCGGTTATCCGGGTGCGCAGCCGGGTCCGACTTCTCTACGGGGTGTTGGTCGGTTACAGAAAATAAAGGATTTTATAATGACGCGCGAGCATTGGGGCTCAAAGCTTGGGTTTATACTGGCCGCTGCAGGGTCAGCGGTTGGTTTGGGTAATGTCTGGAAATTTCCTTATCTTGTGGGACAGAATGGTGGTGCTGTATTTGTCATTACCTACCTTGTCCTGGCTTTGACGATTGGCGCCGCGCTTATTCTGGCAGAGCTTGCCTTGGGACGCGCCGCGCAGAAGGATCCTGTTGGTACATTTGCAAACCTGAGAGGGGGCGCATGGTCACTGGCGGGTTACCTCGGTGTTCTTTCCGGCTTTCTTGTGCTGACCTTCTACAGTGTTATCGGTGGCTGGACCCTGGCTTACATTGTCAAGATGATTGATGGCTCCCTTATGGAGGCAGGGCTTGACTTGACAGGTGTGTTTAACGGGTTTGTCAGTAACTCGATTGAGCCATTGGTTTATCATGCCTTATTCATGCTGATGACCGTTCTGATTGTTCTTCGTGGTATTGGCTCCGGAATCGAGCGTTGCAACAAGTTCCTGATGCCGGCCTTGTTCCTTATTCTGGTGTTCCTTGCTGTCCGCGCTGTGACCCTGGATGGGGCTGCTGCCGGCGTTGAGTTTTACCTCAGGCCCGATTTCTCGAAGTTCAGTGGCAATACGCTGGTTGCGGCCTTGTCCCAAGCCTTCTTTTCGTTGTCGATCGGGCTTGGTATCCTGATTACATATGGCTCGTATCTGGATCGTTCACAGAATATCCAGCGTTCAACGCTGTGGATCATTGTTCTGGATACAGGCGTCGGGATTTTTGCTGGTCTTATTATCATGCCTGCTGTGTTTGCTTTCGGTATCGAGCCGGGGGCTGGTCCGGGTCTGACCTTTATTACCTTGCCCGGTATCTTTCAGCAAATAACCGGTGGTGTTCTGTTTGGAACAGCCTTCTTTGCTCTGCTGCTCTTTGCTGCCCTGACATCGTCGGTCTCCTTGCTGGAGGTTCCAGTTGCCTATCTGATGGATGAACTGCGGGTTTCGCGCAAGACTGCAGTCCTTGTTCTGGGCGGGGTGGCGTTCTTGATCGGTATTCCCAGCTCCCTGTCATTTGGTGTCATGTCCGACATGACCCTGTTCGGCATGGGCTTTATGGATTTGCTGGATTATCTGACAACCAAGGTCATGATTCCTGCCGGCGGTTTGGCTGTTTGTATCTTTGCGGGCTGGATTGTATGGCCCCGGATCAGTGCAGAGGTGTCAAATGACGGTACGTTGGCCTTTCCGCTGTCAACTATCTGGGGTTGGGTGTTAAAGGTTGTTGCACCTGCTTCCATTGCGATGATCATGGTTTATGGCTTCCTGCATTGATGGAAGGTCTGGGTCGGGTCGGTTGCAATGCCGGCCCGACTGGTGTATGACGCCCCATTCCCGTCTTTGCGACGGGCCCGGGTCAGCACCCCTGGAGGCTGGCCGTGGTATGTTATTGTGGAGATCCAACCATGGTTGATGTTGTTACCTTCAAGGTTGAAGCGCGCGAAAAGGCAGGTAAGGGGGCAGCCCGCGCCGTCCGTCGTCAGGGGCTTGTTCCTGGCGTCATCTACGGCGACAGGCAGGCTCCGGTGCTGGTACAGATGGACCCGCGTCAGCTTGTTGCGGCCCTTCATAAGTCCGGTTTTTACAGCCGCCAGTATGATCTGGAAATGCCGGATGGAACAAAGCACCGTGCTCTGGCCCATGACGTGCAATTTCACGTTGTGACCGACGCGCCGCAGCATATTGACTTTCTGCGTATCAATCGCGATACCCCGGTTCATGCCGATGTAACGGTCGAGTTTGTGAACCAGGACAAGTGCCCGGGTCTGAAGCAGGGCGGTGTGCTGAATATTGTGCGTCACAGCATTCCTGTTATTGCCAAGGCAGATGACCTGCCCGAATCGTTCCGCGTTGATCTGTCAAATGTGGCGCTGAATGCCAGCGTGCATATTTCTGACATTGCGATGCCGACAGGGGTCCGTCCCTCTGTGACAGAGCGTGACTTTACCATTGCTTCCATTACAGCACCTTCAGGCTTGAAGTCTGATGTTGCTGCAGAGGCTGCCAGTGAAGAATAAAAGGTATTTCCCGGATTCTTCCGGGGTACCTGTAGAGGAAGAAAAGCAATGTGGCTTGTGGTTGGTCTGGGTAATCCGGGTGCGGAGTATGCTGGAAACCGCCACAATGTCGGCTTTATGGCGGCGGACGCTTTGGTTCGTCGCCATTCCTTTTCGTCTTGGCGCAGCAAACACCATGGCGAGTTGGCCGATGGCAGTATTGCCGGGCAGCGTGTGATGGTGCTCAAGCCCATGACCTTCATGAACCGGTCTGGCCTGTGTGTTGGAGAAGTTGCCCGGTTTTACAAGATTCCCCTGTCTAATATTCTTGTGCTGCATGACGAGCTGGAGCTGTCTCCCGGGCGCTTGCGTATAAAGCAGGGCGGGGGGCATGCAGGGCATAATGGGTTGCGCGATATTGACGCGCACCTTGGGCATGCGTACTGGCGCGTTCGTCTCGGGATTGGTCGACCGCACGACAAGGCTTTGGTCAACAAGTGGGTTCTGGGTGACTTTGCCAAGTCGGATTCTGTATGGCTGGCCCCTTTCCTTGATGCGGTGTCCCTTCATTTTCATTTGATCCTTGACGGGGACCATGCGGGGTTCATGAACCGGGTCACAACAGCGACCCAACCGCCTCGTCCGAAGAAAGAAAAGCCTGCCGCAGTATCGGGCGGCGAGGCAACACAAGATACAGATAAAGGGAGCGCCTGAATGGGCTTCAATTGTGGTATAGTCGGACTGCCCAACGTGGGAAAGTCCACCCTTTTCAATGCGCTGACATCAACGGCAGCAGCCCAGGCGGCGAATTTTCCGTTTTGTACCATTGAGCCCAATACGGGGCGTGTGTCTGTTCCGGATGAGCGCCTTGATATTCTGGCCGGGATTGCCGGTAGCAAAGAGACTATTCCGACCCGTCTGGAGTTTGTGGATATTGCGGGTTTGGTGCGGGGAGCCTCCAGAGGTGAGGGGCTTGGAAACCAATTTCTGGCCAATATCCGTGAGACAGACGCGATTGTTCATGTGCTGCGCTGCTTCGAAGATGACAATATCACGCACGTCGAAGGCAGTGTGGACCCGCTTCGTGATGCAGAGACGATCGAGACCGAGCTGATGCTCTCGGATCTGGAAAGTCTGGAAAAACGCATTGTTCCGATCGTGAAGAAAGCACGTTCAGGAGAGAAAGAGGCCAAGGACCATCTGGCTGTCATGGAGCCTGTCCTTGATCTGTTGCGTGCCGGAAAGCCTGCACGTCTTTTTGTGCCCGCTTCAGCGGATGAAGGCAAAATTTTTCGTTTGCTCCAGCTGCTGACAGCCAAGCCTGTCCTGTACGTCTGCAACGTTGAGGAGAGCGCAGCCGCAACAGGCAATGCGTTTTCGGCCAAAGTTGCCGGGAAAGCCGAGGCGGAAGGCGCGGCAATGGTGGTGATTTCTGCGGCTATTGAGTCCGAGGTTGCCCAGTTGCCCGATGAGGATGAGAAGGCCGCTTTCCTTGAAGATCTGGGCCTTCAGGAGGCCGGATTATCCCAGATTATCCGGGCCGGGCATGCTCTGCTTGGTTTATTGACCTTTTTCACGGTTGGTCCCAAGGAAGCGCGCGCCTGGACAGTTCGCTGTGGTGCAAAGGCCCCCGAGGCAGCCGGCGTTATTCACTCGGACTTTGAGCGCGGTTTTATCCGTGCCGAGACGATATCTTGCGCGGATTATATCGCCTGCAAGGGAGAGGTCGGCGCGCGTGAGGCTGGGCGTCTGCGTCTGGAAGGCAAGGAATATGTTGTTCAGGACGGTGATGTCTTTCACTTCCTGTTCAATGTTTGATTTCTGAACGATCTTCAAGCCAAGAAAGGCACGACTCTTCCTTATTGTCGTGCCTTTCTTGATTCTTGACACAGGCTTGACGTGAAGTACTCGTTGTCTCAGACTGAGATATCCACGTTCAGCCCGCGACCGGGGCCAGGTGCAGAGAGTATAGCGCTTCTCTGGCTTGCTTTGTCCAAGGTTTCGACCAGTAATTTATCGACATTTCCTTGCTGACGGACAAATGACGTCATCATGTTCCGGCGTGTTGCAAGGCGCCCCATGGTTTCCAAGGTGCTGGCCGTTGACAGTGCATCCATGGTTCTTCCCCCATTTTGAAATGGCATGGTGATTGTATTGTACGTCTTCATGCATCTCAAGGTGAAGGAATGTATTGGTGCGTAAACACGGCTGCTGCGCAACAAAAGGAGATCACGCGGATGTGAGCGTTTCTTCTTTTCTTTTCAAGTCTCGCTGATATTGTACGTCTACACATTATTTGAGGTGGAGGTGAAAGAGCCTCTTTCTTTATTTTTCGGAGAATCGTGCAAGATGGAACTTGCCTTTGTTGCCACAGATGTTGAGTGGCACGATGATGGTCATGGTTTGGCCTGTGCTCTTCTTTCCAAAGATTGCTATCTGACCTTCCGTAGGAGCGCGGGCAACGCTGGACCCTCTGTATTGTCGATGGAATGCGATGGTATGCCTCCAGTTGAAGCCCGGCAAATCCATTTGTGCACGCTTGGACTGTCCAGCCTGACTGTGCAATGGTCATGCCCTGTGCATGGAGAAACGACGCTTCAGGTTGAATTTCAACTTGCCCCCACGCTTCTCAGCCTGGTTGGCGCTGTCATGCCGCGCTTGTTTTCTGAGAACAAGCGCATCCTGAGGTTCCTGAAAGCCTGATCGGGAAGAGGGGCTGCTATCCCGTATTCCCGTGCAGGAGACTTGTTTCTAGTCAGGCCGCAGAGGGCGTTTCGGTCGTTTGACGATTTTTCAGACGTTCTCTTTGACTGGCGCTCTTCAACTGTCCGCAAGCAGCCAAGATGTCCCGTCCACGCGGGCGACGGACAGGAGCCGAGTAGCCAAGGTCGCACAGAATGTCGGCAAACCGCTCGATTCGGTCCCACGACGAGCATTCCAGATCACTGCCGGGCCACTTGTTGAAGGGAATCAGGTTGAACTTGCAGGGAATGCCCCGGACCAGACGTGCCAGCTCGCGCGCATCGGCATCGGAATCGTTGATTCCCTTGAGCATGACGTACTCAAATGTAATGCGGCGGGCATTCGATACAGCCGGATATTCCCGGCAGGCCTTGATCAGATCCTTCAGGGGCCATTTCTTGTTGATCGGCATGATCTGGTCGCGAATATCATCGCGGGCCGCATGCAGCGAAACCGCCAGGTTGACCCCGACATCCCGGCCAAGGTCATACATCCGCGGCACGACACCGGATGTTGACAGGGTGACCCGTCGCTTGGACAGGGCAATCCCATCTGGGTCTGTCAGAATCTTCAGGGCCGTGACCGTGTTGTCATAGTTGAAGAGCGGCTCCCCCATCCCCATGACAACCACGTTCGACAAAAGACGCCCGGTTTCATTGGGTGTCGGCCATTCACCATAGGAATCCCGTGCGGTCAGGAACTGGCCGACAATCTCGGCGCTACCCAGGTTCCGTACCAGTTTTTGTGTGCCGGTATGGCAGAAGCGGCATGTCAACGTACACCCGACCTGGGTGGAGATGCATACCGATCCCCGGTCCCGATCCGGAATGTAGACCGTTTCTGCTTCATTCCTGTCCCCGAACTTCAGAAGCCACTTGCGGGTTCCATCTTCGGAATCCTGCTGGCTTGTGATGCAGGGACGCGATATATGGAAGACATCCTGCATTTTTGCCCGGGTCTCGCGCGAGATGTTGGTCATCGCGTCAATATCCCGGACCCCGCGATTGTAAAGCCAGCTCCAGACCTGATTCACCCGGAACGACTTCTCGCCAAGAAGAGCAAAACGCTCAGTCAGTTGCTCGCGGGAAAGCCCTATCAGGTCCTCGCGTCCCTGATGGTCGGGGTTGTTGGGGATGTGGCCGGCGGCAGAAACCGGGATCTCTACCTGCGGGGTTTTCATGAAGGATGTATCTGTCATGCCCGCTGTATAGCGCTCTCTGGGCATTCTATAAAGAGGTTTCCAGCCTCTTGTTGAGT
Source organism: Haematospirillum sp. 15-248 (assembly GCF_012102665.1). Taxonomy (NCBI): domain Bacteria; kingdom Pseudomonadati; phylum Pseudomonadota; class Alphaproteobacteria; order Rhodospirillales; family Novispirillaceae; genus Haematospirillum; species Haematospirillum sp. 15-248. The sequence goes on from NZ_JAAVTF010000009.1 coordinate 48,086, forward strand.
GCCAAGGTGGCATTTAACCGCTGGAGACGCTGCTCTTCAGCCGTTCTTGACCCCACAGGCCTCGCTGATGGCCTCCCAGGCCTGGGTAGCGCCGCTCAGGCTGTATGTATCTGTGGTAAGCGTGCCCCGGGAAGATGTTCCCCGAATCACCATTTCGTTGCCTTTGCGGATCTGGGTGCTGATGGTTGTGTCAGTCTTGGAGTCGTGAGCCCACGCCCGCCCCCCGCTTGTGAACAGGGAGAATGTTTTCTTGCCGATTTTCAGTTCAACCGAGCTTCCATCCTTGTACGTGTAACCGGCTACAATCTGGAACACATCAAGGGCATTCTGGGCAGGTCGATGCGTGATCAGGGCAAAGATGTCACCGCGGTTGATATAGTCACCTTCTGCCTTCAGGGGTTGGCTTGCCATGTAGCACAGCTTTTTCCCTTTCTCCGTTGCTGTGTAGGCGGTCCATTCTCCATAAGTCCCCAAACGCTGAAGCTCCCCTGTTTCGGTGGCATGGACCGGCTGGGCCAGCAGGCGCAGAAGCGTCAGTACCGGAAAAAGGAGAGTACAGGACAGGACCAAGCGCAGGAACATGGGTACGCCTCCGACGTCGGGGCTGCGGTGACAGCAACCAAGCTCTTGGCATTCTAGCACAATCAAGGCGTGTTAAAAACCCTGTGCCTGGCGGCCCCATGTGCTTCTGACTTGTTCTGACCTGTTATTGTTTGCCTCTGCCCTACAGCCACATGTCGAGGATTGGGATCAGGGGAAGGTCGGCCTCGGGCATGGGGTAGGAGCGCAGGGCTTGTCGAGAAACCCATGCCAGCTCCTGTTCCTCGCGGCTGCGCGGTGTTCCTTCCCATTGCCGGCAAATATAAAGAGGCATCAACAGGTGGAAATCATCATAGTGATGGCTGGCAAAAGTCAGCGGAGCCAGGCAGCCAGTGCGAATATCAATGCCAAGCTCTTCGTACAGTTCTCGTACCAAGGCCTGCTCGGGTGTTTCCCCCGGGTCGACTTTGCCCCCCGGAAATTCCCATAGACCTGCCATGGGCTTACCTGCCGGTCTTTTCTGGAGGAGAATCCGGTTGTCCGGATCAATCAGGGCCGCTGCGCTGACCAGAACCGTGCGCCGTGTTGTATGGCTGCGGAAGGAGCCGCGCTCCAGGATCAGGCCCTGAGGTGCCTGCATGAAGCCAAGGGCGTCAAGTATTGCATGTGCGTCATCGGCTTTGAAAGGATGATCGTTCAGCAGGATCTGTGCAACAGGTTGGCTGTTGAATACGAAATCGATAATGGTCCGCAGGACGATGGTTGCCTGTTGTCCACACAGCAGGGGTGTTGCGTTCTCCACCCACATTGTGCAGCAACCATCTATTGTGCAGCGTAACCGAACGTATCCAAGCTGTTCTTTTCCGGGCTTGCTTTCTACGGTGAGCAGAAGGTCTTGATCTGGCGATGTATGGGTATGGCTGGGGTATATCAGCGTCTTCTGGGTTACGAGCGGGAAGTGGGCAAGGCAGCCGGCTGTCTCCACCTCGTGGAACCACGGATTCGCATGCGCTGTGACGGGCGGGGTGTGGTTTTCGGACATTGAGCCAGATTTCCCTTGATAGGGCATGAAAGAGCACGCTTTCCGAAGAAAAATACCGGCTGCCCTGGCGGGGCCGCCGGTATGTCAAATGCCTGTATCAGGATGGCTTGTCAGTCGGTCGGCTTGCTGCCGTCGGCATTGAAGACTTCGATAGCAGCCTCTTTACGCAGGTCTGACAGAACCTCTGCCGCCACTTTTGCCGTAAGCTCCTCACGGATCTGTTCGGCTACGTCCTCGAATTTCGGGGGCTGAACCGGGCGCTTGTCACTGACCTGAATAATGTGCCAGCCGAACTGGGTCTTTACGGGAGCCTTGGAGATATCGCCTTTTTCCATGGCAAAGGCGGCATCGGCAAATTCCGGCACGACATTGGCGCGGGTGAAGTACCCAAGGTCACCATCTTCGGATGGGCCTGGATTCTGGCTTTCAGCCTTGGCCAGATCCTCGAACTTGGCGCCTTTGCGCAGCTTGGCGATCAGTTGCTTGGCCTTGCCTTCATCATCGACCAGAATGTGACGGGCACGTACCTCTTCTTCATTGGGTACGTCCTTGACCAGCTCTTCGTAGCGGGCCTTGATGCGTTCATCGGTCAGCTTTTTCTCTATGGCTTCTGCAATCCAGGCGTGGCGGACCAGCTCTCCCTCCACTTCCTTCAGGCGAGTCTTGATATCCGCACTGTCTGCAAGGCCGGTCTTTCCAGCCTCGCGCGCGACCAGCTTCTGGTCAATGGCCCGGTCCAGAAGTCCCTTGTAGACGGCGTCCAGATCAACGGATGCCAGCTGTGGAACCTGCTTTGTGATTTGTTCCTTCAGGCTTTCCAGATCGGATCTGTGGATCTTCTCGCCATCAATGGTGGCCACAACCGGATCGTTGGCTGGTGCCTGTTCGTCGGTGCTGATGTCACCATAGGCAAAATAGGCGGCCACAGCGGCAGCAGAGGCAACAACCACGGCCAGGATCGTACCGCGAATCAAGGAAACAGACATGACAAACCCTCTTTGAACCCCAATGGAGACAGCAGACCACACAATCCGGGTGTACAGGCAACCCCGGAACGGGCAGTACAACACCACAGATAGCGCTTTCTGGCAAGGCTTGCGGCGGCATAAAATCCGCGCTTTCGTTGACACTGCCGATGGCAGGCACTATGTGTGGTCGCGGCCTTGTACGATATGTCCCTGTGTCGTTACGCCCCATGATGTCTTGAGGTTTTTAATGTTTGGTGCTCTTGCCCGGCGGCTTTTCGGGACCGCCAATGATCGCTTGATAAAGTCCCTGCGCGGCACGGTTGATGCTGTCAACGCGCTGGAGCCGTCCCTGGAGTCCTTGTCTGACGAGGCCCTGAGAGGACGTACGCAGTGGCTGAGGGAGCGTCTGGCCGCGGGGGAGTCCCTTGACGATCTGCTGGTCGATGCCTTTGCCACGGTACGCGAAGGCTCCCGCCGGGTTATGGGCATGCGGCACTTTGACGTCCAGATCATGGGCGGGATTGTCCTGCATCAGGGTCGCATTGCCGAGATGAAGACCGGGGAAGGGAAGACCCTGGTGGCCACCTTGCCGACGTACCTCAATGCCCTGACGGGGAAGGGTGTTCACGTTGTGACCGTGAACGACTACCTTGCCAGCCGTGATGCGGAGTGGATGGGGCGTTTGTACCGGTTCCTGGGGCTGACGACCGGGGTGATTGTCAACGCCATGTCCGATGCCGAGCGCCAGGCCGCCTATGCCTGCGACATCACCTATGGGACCAATAACGAAATCGGCTTTGACTACTTGCGCGACAACATGAAGTTCCGCCTGGAGGATATGGTCCAGCGGTCCTTTCACTACGCCATTGTTGACGAGGTGGATTCCATTCTTGTCGATGAAGCCCGCACGCCGTTGATTATCTCCGGTCCGTCGGAAACGTCGACAAGCCTGTATGCGGATGTTGATCGGCTGATCCGCGATGTTCGTCCCGAGCATTATGAGAAGGATGAAAAAGCCCGTACTGTTACCTTTACCGAAGAAGGAACCGAGTTTGTCGAGCAGATCATGCGTCAGGCCGGGCTTCTGGGTGAGGGCGGGCTTTATGACCTGAACAATGTCAGCCTTGTGCACCATGCCCAGCAAGCCCTGCGGGCACATGCCCTGTTCTCACGTGATGTGGATTATATCGTCAAGGACGGCCGGGTCGTCATTATTGACGAATTCACCGGTCGTATGATGGACGGGCGGCGCTACTCCGAGGGGTTGCACCAGGCGCTTGAAGCCAAGGAAGGCGTGGCTGTCCAGAACGAGAACCAGACTCTCGCCTCCATCACGTTCCAGAACCTGTTCCGCCTGTACCCCAAGCTTGCCGGTATGACCGGAACGGCCATGACCGAAGCTGGCGAGTTCATGGAAATCTATAATCTGGAGGTGGTCGAGATCCCCTCCAATCGTCCCTTTTCCCGTGATGACCAAGATGATGAGGTCTATCGCATGGCCAAGGACAAGTACAAGGCCATTGCCGACCTGATTGCGGAGTGTCACAAGCGGGGGCAGCCTTGCCTGGTTGGTACCACCTCGATCGAGAAGTCTGAATACCTTGCGGATCTTCTGCGCAAGGACAAGAAGATCAAGCCGCAGGTGCTCAATGCCCGTTATCACGAGCAGGAAGCCCATATCATTGCGCAGGCTGGTGTTCCCGGTGCCGTGACCATTGCGACGAACATGGCCGGTCGCGGGACGGATATCCAGCTTGGCGGCAACTTGGATATGCGTGTGGCGATCGAGCTGGCCAAGGTCACCGATGAGGCTGATCGTACCCGCCGTATTGCAGCTATTCGTGCCGACGTGGAAGACAAGAAGCAAAAGGCGCTTGCTGCGGGTGGCCTGTTTGTGATCGGTACGGAACGTCACGAGAGCCGTCGTATCGACAACCAGCTGCGGGGCCGTTCAGGGCGTCAGGGAGACCCCGGGGCATCACGTTTCTTCCTGTCACTGGAAGATGACCTGATGCGGATTTTCGGGTCGGAGCGTATGGATGGCATGTTGCGCAAGCTTGGTCTGCGTGAGGACGAGGCCATTGTTCATCCATGGATCAACAAGGCCTTGGAGAAAGCGCAGCAGAAAGTCGAGGCACGGAACTTTGAGGTTCGCAAGAATCTGTTGAAGTACGACGATGTGATGAATGACCAGCGCAAGGTCATTTATGAGCAGCGCCGCGAGTTGATGCAGGGTGACACTGTATCGGCTGATCTGGCCCAGATGCGGGCCGAGACAGTTGCTGATCTTGTGCAGCGCTGTATCCCCCGTCGGGCAATGGCGTCCCAGTGGGATGTGCCTACCCTGCATGAGGAATGCCTGAGGCTGTTCGGTCTTGATCTTCCGGTGCAGGGTTGGGCTGCCGAGGAAGGGATTGCCGAGGAGGAACTTCACGACCGTATTCTGGCGGCTGTCGAGGAAAAGATGGCGGCCCGGCGTGAACGCTACGGGGATGATATCTGGCTGATGATGGAACGCGGGCTGCTGCTCCAGATTCTGGATCAGGTCTGGAAAGATCACCTTTTGCAGCTGGATCATTTACGGCAGGGGATTACGCTTCGGGCCTATGCCCAGCGTGACCCGCTGAATGAATACAAGAGTGAAGCGTTTGAAATGTTCCAGGCGATGCTTGTGCATCTTCGCGAACGTGTGACGCAAGTCATGGCTTTGGTCGAGTTGCAGGTTGATCCGGAGCAGGACATTCAGGACCGTGTCCGTTCTCCACGCCGTCCGGAGTCCCATCCCCGGCATGAAATGGCGCATGCCATGGCCGGGTCTGCTGATGCGCCTCTGCGTCATCCTCCGATGCGTGATCCGGCCAACCCGGAAACGTGGGGGCGGGTTTCGCGGAACGAGGGATGCCCATGCGGGTCCGGGCGCAAGTACAAGCATTGCCACGGTTCCCTGAAATAATTGAATGGATCCCGGAGTCAGGGCATCAGCCATGCAGGCGGCCGTGCCTGTCTACAAGCTGTTCCCTGATCGTCTCACCTTTGGGGCTGAGTACGATGATACGCCGCCGCGCGTCGTCTTGGTCCGGTTGGGTTCTGACAAGCCCCAGTCCGCCAGCGCTTTCCGCCAGGACTGCAACTTGCCGTCCTATCGTTGGGGTTGAGGTTCGCAGTTGCCTTGCAAGGTCCCGGAAGCAGACATCCTTGGTGTGCCCAAGGCAGGCCTGCACGAAGACAATCACGCTGTTGAGCGGGATATCCGGATCAATGGTCTTGAACAGCATAAGGCAGCGCTCAAGGTATCTGAGTCCGGCGTCGGTATTCCGCGTTGTCATTGTTGCGGGTAGATGATTCAGGCGTATGGACATGCAGAGCTTCCCCATCAGTGCTGTCTGTCACCAGAGCCTAAACCTTATTCGCGTATAATTCCAGATTAATACTACTTTTAATGGTTCTGCCTTCTGTGGGTTCGGTCTTTTGTTGCTTTTGTGCAGACATAAAGAAGCGCACGCCAGTCTTGCAATATGGCGCGCGCTTCTTTTGGCAGCGGGATATCTTACTCGGCTGTTTCCAGTTCAACCTGGCGGAACCGGCGCTGGTCAGAAATGACATCACAGCTGTACGTTCTGGAATCCACACGGGTTGTCAGATTGCGCAACCGGGCATGCGGAACGCCGTGGCCATCCGTATAAAGGAACTCTACTTCCCAGAGCGAGCGCGGGTTTTCAACCCCCCTGAATCGCTGTCCGAGTTCTATTGGTTTGCGAGCCATAAAAGTCCTCTATTCTTGCACACGTCACACGCAACAACAAAAGATGCAGGCTATAAAAAAAAACGCCGACACCATTCTGTTACCAGTTTCTGTCACAGCGCAGCATTCTAGTGCATTGGCGCATGGTGCGGCGAGCTTTTTTATGACGGCAAGGTGTTGCCCGGTTGTTGTTGTGCATTCATCTGGACAGGATAGCGGTATAAACGACGCTCTTTCCTGCATGCATCCGACAATGGCAGGCTTGTCATTTTCCGACTGCTGCGGGCATGGGGAAAGCCCGTGCCGGGTTCCCCGATGCAGTCAATCCTGGTCCGACATGTGTATAGACAACGGAGCCCGCAGCAACACGCCCATGATTTCCTATCTGGCATCGTGCTGTGACAACGGCCCCTGATCCAATCAGGACGCAGCGACCCGTTTCAACCCACCCATTGAGCACACTGTGTGGGCCAAGGGTTGATCCATCGCCAACTCTGGCATCATGACCTATGGCCGCGTGAGTATTGGCCAGCACATGTGCTCCTAGGCTGGCCCCGGTTCCTATGGTGACAAATGGTGCAATGACACAACCCGGGCCCGGTTGGATACCAGGCGCAGGCCATGCCAGTGGATGAACAAGCGGCGGGGCAAACAGGGCGCCCAGGTCGTGTAGTCGTTGTGCAAGGGAAAGGCGATTTTCTGGGTCACCCAGCGCAACAATAACCCTGTCGCCCTGCGAGGGTTGCCAGTGCTCTATGGGCTCAGGCTGTGGCAGGGAAAGACCCGCTATATCCGGCCTTGCACCCGTGTCATCCAGAAAAAGAACGGGAACCTGGAAGTCCGGGCACTGGCTGGCGTACACGGCAACTTCACGACCAAGGCTGCCTGCGCCAACAATGATCAGGCGTTGCATGCTCTTCCTCGCCTTTCTGCTGTCGTGTCAGATCACCATGCCGCCGTCGATGCCCAGTGTTTGACCGGTAATGTACGATGCGGCATCGGATGCCAGAAAGCAAACAGCGCTGGCGACATCATCGGGTGTACCTGGCCGCCCCATTGGAATGCTGTCCATGTGATTCTGTCGCGTTTTTTCATCCAGGTGTTCTGTCATGGCTGTATCGATGAAGCCCGGTGCTACGGCATTGACCCGTATGTGGTCACGCCCCAGTTCCTTGGCAGCAGACAGCGTCATGCCGATAAGGCCCGCCTTGGCCGAGGCGTAGGCAACCTGTCCTGCATTTCCGCGCAGCCCGATAATCGAGCTGATTGTAACCACAGCACCCCCGCGCTTTCCACGGCGCATCAGGCGGCTGGCTGTTTGCAGGTTCAAGAGGGCAGCCCCCAGGTTGGTTCGTAACATCTGGTCCATCCTGTCAGGACTGATCATGCCCAGTCTGGCATCGTCCAGAATACCGGCATTGTTGACCAGAATGTCCAGCCGTTTGCATCGGGTATCAATTGTCCTGTACAGATCGGATACAGCCTTTGGGTCAGCGGCATCTGAAAGCAGGGCAAGACAGTCCTGCCCTGTCTCTGCGCGGATTGCCGTGGCTGTTTTATTCAGGGTTTCCCGGGATTGTCGTCCGGTAATAATGACCTGTGCTCCGGATCGGGCCAAAGATCTTGCAATGGCTTGGCCAATGCCACGGCTTCCCCCTGTGACAAGGGCGACTTTGCCTGACAGATCAGCGTGATACATCGATACCGTACCGCTCAAGAATCTCGACGGCTTTATCAAAGCTCGACAGTTCTATGATATCCTGTGTTTCCATCATGACTTCGAAATTATTTTCTATGGCAGCGACCAACTGCATGTGTCCAACAGAATCCCAAGCGGGCACGGCGCGATAGGCCAAGGAATGGATATCAATACCCTCGGGCAAGTCCAGGCTGTGCAGGAATGTATCAATCAAACGACGACGGGCAGACATGGGTACGGGTATCCTTCTTTGGTATTTGGTGCCCTGAAGGCATATGGTTTGTTCATGCTGTGGGCTGTTTCTGGCGGATGTGTACGCGAGCCGTATTTGCAATGCGCTGTATCGTTTCGTGATCCATGTCTTCGGAAAAAGGAAGCCCGATTGTGCTGCGTGCCAGATGCTGTGCGACGGGTGTATCGTGTGCCGAGAAGGATGCGAAGGCGGGTTGCTCCGGCAAGGGACACGGCCACCAGCGGCGGGTTTCAATATGTGCCCGTGCCATATCCCTCTCCAAGTTTTCTATGATAGCGGGCTTTGCCGATACCAGGCATGTAGAGGTAATCCAGTCCTGCCCCCATCCGGGAAGCAGGCTTATCTCATCGACCGTGGACAACGACCGGCGCATGGCCCTGGCGACGCTGTATTGACGGGACCGGCGTTCCGGCCATTCCTCCAAAGCCGCGAGGCCTACGGCTGCGTGATATTCACTCAGCTTGCCATTGATTGCGATCCGCTCTGCATTGCGTACCCCGAGGTAACCGAAATTTCCGCAGCATGCGGCAGCACGACAGAATGCGAGATCAAGCGATACGATAAACCCACCTTCCCCGATACCAAAGCATTTGGTGGCGTGAAGGCTGACAACTTGCGGAATATGTGTAATACGCAGGCTGTCAAACCCTGATGCAGAGTCAATGACGACGGCAATGTTGTGATTGTCTTGCAGGTCTTCCCAGGCTGCTGGATCCAGTGGTTGTCCGAAGGCCCTGACAGGCATGGCTGCGCGCAAGGGGGGGGCACCTTTGTGGCGGTTGTGTGCTGCGGCCAGCACGGAATCCGGAGTGATGGTCCAGCCATTCTGGCTGACATCCAACAGTACAGGTTCCAGACCGGCAGCCAGGACAGCATGGGCGCAGGCCGGAAAGGTCCAGGCCGGAATGGCGCACGCCGAGGGACGCGGCAGATCCAGAGCCAGCAGTGCCATGGTCAAGGCTGCTGTTCCGCTGCTGGAAAGGACGATTGCGTCAGGAGGGGCACCAAGACAGGACGCAAGGTTGGCCCGGAACAGATTGGCCAGTGGTCCGTGGTTGGAATAGATGCGCGTTTCATCGATCTGTTTCAGCCATGGAAGGAGATGTTCCGTCCGTGGAAGGGAAGGGCGAAGGACCGGGACACTGTCAGGGAAAGACATGGAGCCATTCCAGAGAAGAGGACGAGATAATCCGGGGATGGAAATGAAAAGTAAAAGCCCCTTTATGGTCATGCCATTGCATGTCCCCGTCGTCAATATTTGCGCATAATCCGTTAATGGCGAGTGATTGTGACACGTTATCCTGCCATTGTGTATGATCGCTTCTTGACATTCAGCCGGGGAGTCCGGTTCTCTATGCGCCTGATTAGTGGTTACACTTTGGAATCATGCCTCCATGCTGGGCGTATACATACAGTATGGCGCGGTCGGCGCGATAGCGATGCCCTTGCTGTTGTGGTTAAATATATCAACACCGGCCTGCCGTCTCTGGATGCCGTCGAGCGTTTGTACCGCGAGTATCGGCTCCTTGTTCGTCTGGGGGGGACTGTAACGCCTCCGGCTGTCGATTTTCTGGAAGATCAGGCTGGCGTTGTTCTGGTTATGGCTGATACCGGTGCCCGGACATTGGCAACCGAGATCTCGCGTGGTCCCTTTGACCGTACGACATTCATTGATACCTCGATCGGGCTTGTGCGTGCGCTGTCGTATCTGCATGCGGCAGGCCTTCTGCACCGCAATGTATCAACTGTCAATGTTCTTCTTGATCATGATGGTACCGTACGTTTGGCTGACCTGGACGCGGTTCTGGACCGGACAGATCCGGCGACATTTCCCTTGCCACCCGAACTGCCACAAATGCGTTCCGTGCATGGTGATGGTCGCGGACCTGTCCGTCCGGATGATTTCCGTAATGACTACTATGCGCTTGGTTGCGTTCTTTTTGAGATGCTGACGGGGAACCTGGTACGCTCCGGTTCTTCGTCGGTTCAGGTTGCCTTGCGCAGTCCGGGTATTTCACGCCCGTTGGCAGCTATTGTACTCAAGTTACTGGCTCCGGCACCCGAGGACCGATACCAGAGTCTGGTTGGCCTTGAGGCTGACCTTCTGGCATGCCGGACACCTTCTGCTTCCCCTGTACCTGCTACGGATACGTCATCGCGTGCCGTAGGGTTCCACCCCGGTCGCTTTGATCGTTTTGAACGGTTTGCCCAGCCCAGTCGTTTGTATGGACGATCACGCGAAATCACGATGCTTCGCCGCTGTCGCGACAATGTTCTTAATGGCGAGGGTGGTTTCGTCATGGTTTGCGGACCGGCCGGGATTGGTAAGACAACCTTGGTGAATGAGGTGTTTCCGCTTTCCGGTCATTTGATGGCTGTCATGGTTGCCCGTTTTGGTGGACGCGAAAGCCGGTCTCCCCATGGTGTTCTGGCAGAAGCCTTCTCGGAGTTTGTTGCTGGTCTGCTGGGGGGTGGAGAGGCGGATCTGCACGCGGCCCGCGCCCGTCTTGAGGCTTTGCCACCGGATTATCTCGGAGTTTTGCTGGATCTGGTACCTGACCTTGCCTTGATTGTTGGCCGCCGTCCTTTGCCTGATCCCCTTCCGCTCCGTGAGAACCAGGCGCGATTGTTCCGGTCTGTTTTGCGTTTCCTGCAGGCTGTTGCTGGTCCATCCAGGCCCCTGGTTCTTGTCATGGACGATCTGCATGAAGCGGATTCCTCCAGTATTGCCCTGGTACGTTATATCCTGGCCGAGGGTGACCTTCGCCACTTACTGGTTGTTGTTGCGTGGCAGGAAGATGCGGTGGGGGCCAATCACCCTGTTTCGTCCTTGCTGCGTCGCAGTGACCGTAATGGAAGCATGCCACCTCTCGTCGCGCTTGGCGCCTTGTCGGTTGATCATGTCGTTGCCCTGCTGACAGATATGTTCGGCGGTGCTCCATCAGGTATAGAGGAGCTGGCCAACCTGCTTATTGTCCACAGCGGGGGGAATCCATTCTGGATTCATACGCTGTTGCGTATATTGAATGACCAAGGGAAAATTGTGCTGGACCGTACCACATGGACGTGGTCCTGGGATGGTGTTGCTCTTGCCGAATACCTGTCTGTCCATGAGCCCCGCGACGCTTTGGGTCAAGCCATTGATGACCTGGGAGCAGAGTGCTGCAAGATTTTGATGACGGCGGCATGCCTTGGATCTCTTGTATCCATGGATCTCTTGACCCGGGTTGTACACCTTGCCCCCGCTGTTATTCTCGAGCGTCTCGGTATTGCCCTGGAGCGTGGCGTTCTGCTTTTGCCTCATGCTCCTGTTCCTGATCCGGATGGCGGTCACGGTGTTCCCTGCCTGATATTCAATCATCATCTTGTTCGTGATGCCGTTATTTCCCTGATATCGGAAGAGGATCAGGCGCTTCACCATCAGATGATTGGCCTGACCTTGTGTCAGGAATTGGGCACCGATGCCCCCTCTGTTCTTTTGTTTACAGCACTGGACCATGTGCGCGCCGGCCATATCGAGCAGGATGATCCCCGGCTTGGGGGGCGTCTGGCCGAGCTGGAGCACGAGGCAGCCCGGCGGGCTGCGGCCTTGGCAGCCTATGCTGTGGCCTATGACCATGCCGTCTCTGGTATCGATAGTCTTGGACCTGATCCATGGCAGTCTCACCCCGTTCTGGCCCATGATCTTTTTCTTGCGCAAGCGGAGTCAGCCTGTGCACTGGATTTCAGGGACAGTCTGCAACATGCTGCGGATGCCTTGCTTGCCGGGACGGGGGATGTTGCGGCGGCAGCACCGGCTCTCGAGTACCGTATTTTTTCCCTTGCCGCAGAAGGGAACCGGGCGGAAGCTATGGCTGTTGCCGTTTCTGCTCTTGCTTCCATGGGCCTGAATGTTCGGCCCGATGACAATTGGCTTGGCCGTATCCTGACCAAGATTCGGTTGTCTTGGCTTCTTCCTCGTTTGATGGCGACAGAACCTCGTGCAAATTCTGATGCCAGTCGCTCGCTGGATGCAGCAGTGGGGCTTCTGTTTACAGCGGCAACAGCTTGCTTCCCATCAGGGCCGGCCCTGTCTCCGCGGGCTGTTACCGTGCTCGTCCGGCTTGCGTTGGACAGTGGGACGCCGGGATCCCTTGCTGCCGCACATGCCTCGGCGGTTATGCAGGTTGCCAGTGAGGGGCGTATCCGTCTGGCTGAAAGTCTGGCCCGCCGTACAGTCCGTTTTATTGCCGCTCTGCCTTCCGGGATGATGCGGGTTCGGGCAGAGCTGGCTGCGCGTTGCCTTGGGCTGCATTGGGGGGAAAACCTGCATGCTGCCCGCGATGCGTTGCGTGCCTGTGCCGCCGAGGCAGGCCGTATCGGGGATGATGGCTCTGTTGTCATGGCCATGGGACTTTCTGTTGAACTGGCTTTCTACAACGGTGGGTCTTTGCCCCAGCTGGCCTCTGAAACCTCAGGAACCTTGGAGTTCTGCCAGCGCACGGGAAGCCGTGACTTTCGTCCCTGGTTGATGACGGTTCAGCGTACCTGCCGTCTTTTGATGCAGGACAGCCTTGTATCTGCCGATCTTCCCGGGCTTCTTGAGGAGGAGCGTGCCTTTCTGGAGCGTCTTTTCAATTCGGCACATCCTGCGCTGGCAGGCGGGGCTGGAATTGTTGTGCTGTTTCTCGCGGTCATTTGTGGAGAATACGGTCATGCCCTGGAGTTTGCACGTCGTATCGCGGCTGTTGCACGCCGTATCGAGGGTACATTATCTGTCGCCATTTATGACTGGCTCTATCTCCTGACGATTCTGAACAGTCGCAGTGTTGGCGAATCCGAGCGGCGGCTGGCACTGCGGCGCTTTCTGCCCCTGATGCAGGAGCGAGCTGATATCGGGCCGGTGAATCATCTGCAACGCCTGTTGCTGGTCGAGGCCGAAGTTGCCCGCGTATCGTTCCGCCTGACAGTGGCCGAGGGCCTGTATGCCAAAGCCTTCCAGACAGCAGCGGATAACGGTATTTATGCTGACGAAATCCTGATTTGTCTTATGGCGGCATCCTTCCATGACGGGCAACGCCAGTCCCGTATCGCCTTGTCGTGGCGGCGGCAGGCTCTTGATGTTGCACGCAGTTGGGGAGCAGAGGGACTGGTATCTCTTTTGCGCAGCCGTTGGGTTGATTTGCGTGATGATGTGGGAGAGCGCCCCGGGCGATCGGTTAAAACATCCCGCGAGGGAGGTCTTGATCTTGCGACCGCCATGCGGGCTGCCCGCGTTATTTCCGGCGAGCTTCAGCGCTCGGTCCTGCTGGAGAATATTCTACGAATTACAATGGGTGCTGCAAGTGCCAGCCGTGGGTTGTTATTCCTGAGGGGAGGCGATGGCTGGGCTATCGAGGCTGAAAGTGATGCCTCAACAGCGCGGGTGGACAGTATCCGGCGGCCGGTTGCTGTAACCGGGGATCCAGGGCAGAATGATGTTGCGATGCTGTTCAGTCCGGCTGTTTTTGCCTTGGCCGAGAGCACTGGCGAACCCGTGCTGCTGGATGATGCGACGAAAACGGGTCCGTTCGTTCTGGATCCCTATATCAGTCATACCCAGACGCGTTCCTTGCTGTGCATGCCCCTCTCAAAAGGCGGCGCACCCGGTGGAATGCTATGGCTGGAGCATGCCCGGACCGCCGGCCTTTTTACACCGGCCCGGATGGAGTTCTTGCACTATCTTGCTGCACAGGCTGTTGTTGCCTTGGAGAATGCAAGGCTCTACCAGCACCTGTCGGCCCTGAACAGTGATCTTGAGACCCAGGTAGCCGAATTGGCCAGAACGCTTGGTCGCCAGAGCCGGTTGGTGGATGCAACCCTGGAATCCATACCCGATGCGTTGATTGCCTGCGATCCAGAAGGGCGACTGGTGGCCTGGAACCGACGGGCCTGTGATTTGTTCCGTATTCCACCGGGTTTGCGACGACGGGGAACGCCCCTGTCATCTGTTATGGAAGCTGCCGTTGCACCGGGTTCTGCAGATACCGATGCTGTGCGTCTTCTGGAAAGGGGTGGGCGCTCGCAGGGTGCTGATGGTGGCTCGGAGATGGAGAGTGCTGACCTTGTTTTTGCCGATGGGCGGATACTGCGGGTCCGGCGGCAGGTGATGCCTGGCGGGGGGGAGGTCCTGATTTTCAGGGAAGTTACTGGCGAGCTGAAGCGCGAGCAGGAACTGGAAACGGCGCGCACGGCGGCAGAGCGTGCCTTGTCTGATTTGCGCAGCGCCCGCCATGACCTGATCCAGGCAGAAAAGATGGCATCCCTGGGTGAACTGGTAGCCGGCGTTTCCCACGAAATTAATACCCCGGTTGGTGTGACCCTGACAGCCGCTTCTTTCTTGATGGAGCGGGCCAATGTGATCAACCGCCAAATGGCATTAGGGGTGTTGCGTAAATCCGAGTTCGAACAGTTTGTGGCGCAGGCCACGGAAACGACGTCCCTGATGGTAGCAAATATCCAGCGCGCGGCAGATCTGATCAACAGTTTCAAACAGATTGCTGTTGATCGGAGCGGGGGTGAAAAAACGCGCTTCCGGTTGTCGGAGTATATCAATGATGTCTTGCGTAGTTTCGGGCCCATGCTGCGGAAAGCCGGTCATCGTCTTGAGGTTTCCTGCCCCGAGGATCTGGAGATTGTCAGTTGGCCGGGAGCCTTGTCCCAAATTTTATCCAATTTTGTGACAAATGCTGTCATGCATGCTTATGACGAAGGGCAGAAAGGCATCCTGTCCGTCAGTGTTCGTCCGATTGTCGGAGGTATGCTGGAGCTGGTGTTTGCTGATGATGGAAAGGGAGTATCCGGAGAAGTGAGGGACCGTATGTTCGATCCCTTCTTTACAACCCGTCGCGGATCCGGTGGATCGGGGTTGGGTCTGAACATTGTGTTCAATCTTGTGACCGGTGTTCTTGGGGGAACGATAACGGTGGACTCCGAACCTGGAAGAGGCACCCGGCTTGTTATCACTATGCCGGTTGAACCAGAAGGAGCAACGCAAAGTGGGCCTTTGGCAGCCCTGACGGTTACAAACCAAGGGCCGCCACGTCTTCACGACTGATCAGGAGACAATCCGGATTTTGCTTCTGATCGAGGGCAGGCCCATGCCTAGACGGAGACCTTGAGGATCGTGTCAAAAATCTTTGCGTTCCGGATCTTTTTCTTGAGAAGGAGGGGATTGTCCCGGATCTTGAGGACAGAGGCATAGGTTTGTGAGAGCTGTTCACTTTGCATGACAGAGCGCAGCAGAACCTGGGCCTTCAGGGACTCCTCGCTTTTCAGTTTCTCGATTTCCGCTGCCTGGGCTTCCGCAGTCTTGATATTCTCGGCATCAATTGATGCAACGGCAGCTTTTGCCCTTTGTGCATAGAACTCAGCGGTAATTTTCATGCTTTCAATGCGGGTCTTTTGTACGGCAATGGTGCCCCGCGCAGTCTCGATATCTTTTAGCGCACGCGCACGTCCGTCATCAGTTGCCAAATCTTCGTAGAACCATGAATCAGCAACGTCAAGCCCACTACGTTTCAACGTAAAGCCTGTCATTGTTTGCGGTACAGCGGTGCTGGATCCGATCGTGAAGTCCACAGTTCCATCGGTATTGATTGCGTCCAGGCGCACACCACCGGTTAGAAGACCAGAATTATTGGTTGCTTTCCCATCAACATACTCGATCAAGGAGTTTGATGTTCTGTCTGCTTCCCACCGGATATTATCTTTTTCGAGGGAGAAGCGCGTAGAAAGATCCCGCCCATATTCAATCTGTTCGCCCTCAGTGATTCCGGTCCTGTAGATCAGTCCGCCGCTCTGGCTGTCCAGAAGCGGGGTTCGCCCCCGTGCACTGGTAATGGAGACGTCCATGGAGCGGATGTAAGACTGAAGGGTTTGTGCATAGGCTTTCAGATTCTCCGGTTTCTCAACAGAATCAGCCGTTGCCTTCTGGACGACGTACTTCATCTGGGGCAGCATTTTGGAGATATCGGTCAGAGCCTGAAGTGCATAGTCAATCTTGTCAACGGCATCCCGCACACTGTCTTCGGCACGGGACCATTTTGCGCGATCCAGACCGTTTGCCGATACCGATGCGGCATAGCGATCGCCGATCATGGTCGCCTTGGCATTCAGCTGATTTTGTATGGTTTCCTGAAGCTTGGCGGTTACAACCAAAGACTTGTTGAACGTATTGACAGCGGTCAAGACGTTGGGTGTTGGCATTCTGCGTAGTTGGGTCAGGTCTACCATAAGTTGCCATACCCTTTTGTTAGAAACTCCTGACGGTAATGCTGCCAGAAAAGCCTTACGGAAAGCTTTCCAAACACAGCTTACATAGTGCGTGCTTTGCCACGGCGAGTCATCCGCAAAGAGAAGCAAGGTGTTTCACCATTCCCCTGCGTTGCTTTTTCTCGTTGTCCAACAAGGAGGAAGAGGTACGGATTGCTTCCGGAAGACTCGTGTCAGATGTCAAAACATGTCTGTTCTGCAACGAATCGCGGGCTATGGAGTCCCTTGCCGTTTTCAAGGGGTGGCTGGAGCAGTCTTGTGCCCGATTCGTTTTGCAGGATGGGTGCCGCAGGCTGTATCCGGGAAGCGGGGATATGTTCATGACGATGGCTCCTGTACAAACAGGTTGTCGGCCCGGGGTGTGTATCCGGCCTGTATCAGTATGGTGTCCGGGGCTATGTTTTTACGGACATGAAACCTCTCCTGCGGGGCCAGGCGACGGGCCAGGATCAGGGCAGCTTCGATCACATCTGATGCCTCTGTTTCCAAGGATACTGTGAGCATCATTGCTGGCATTTTTGCATTCTCATCATCGTTACCTGCGTTGGCAGATATCTGTTCCAGTGTTAGTGATCCGGCCTTCTGACCATCGACCAGGATATCGGATACGAGATGATCGTGCCCTTGCACCTTCTGCGTTGCTGGTTGGGCTGGATAGAGGATAACGGAAGACCCTGTCGGGGTAAGGACTGGAAACAAGGCACACATGGCCCGTAACAAGCCACGTCCGTCACACAGGGATGATGCTGTTTGCGCCATTGCCGCCCGTTTGCCCGGATTATGGATCAGGGCTTGTATTGCCCTCTCCAGGTCATCAATCCGGAGATCATGCCGGGATCCCAGATCCAGCGCGGCCCGGTGATCTGACAACAATGCACTTGTTTCCTTCTGGTTGTCAGCAATCTGGATCAGGATGGATGGCAAGCCAAGACAACACCGCTCAAAGGCGCTGACGCCTCCGGCACCGATGGCCATGTCAGCCTCGAGAAGCAATGCGGGTATATTGTCCGCATCAATGTGAAGCTGTGCGGGGGGATCACACTGAGCGGCCGCTGCCCTGATAGCCTCCAGCCATGGTGAACCCGAGCCAATGACAACATCAATGGACAGGCCACGGCCCGCTGTGCGCAGGACACCCAGAACCAATGATGTTGTATTGTCCGGATCGGTCAGGCCGAATGAGACCACAATCCTTTCGACAGGCTGCATGCGTTTACGCCGTTCCAGTGCCTTGTGACGCACGGCCTGGAATGCAGGATTGAGAATTGCCCAGTCGGGGCCACACAGCCACGGCCCTGGTCCCGCCGGGGGCAGGGGAATGGCAGACAGAACAGCGCCGCAATGCGGGCGTCCGGGGATGTCATCAAGGCTCAGGAGTGTCCTTGCCCAGCCGTACAGGCTCTGTTCCCACGTGATACCCAAGTCATAGTGATCGACGACAAGAAGGTCGCAGCCATCGGGCATCCAGTGACGCAGGGCATCAGGGTCCATGACGGAATCACCCGATAATTCAAGGGTTCCCGGTGGCTTGGTCCGGCCTGTTGCCTCAAAGCTACCCGCCGCAACAGCAAAATGACAGGACCAGCCCATGGCTGACAGCCCATGGCTGAGATTCAGGCAGCGCATCAGGTGCCCCCCTCCGCGCCTTGGATCGGCATCACACCGGATGATTGCCGTCTTGCTTGTACGGAGGGCATCTGCCCGCAGCGACTTTTTCAGCCCTTCCAGACGGTCATGTCCGGCATTGATGGATGCCAGTTCGGGGTACCGATGCATGATGGCTGCCGGTACGGACCAACTGAAACGGTTTTCATCCACAGGCATCCTGGAAAAAAGAGTGCGCAGAAAAACCAGATCATCCGGGGTATCAAGAGTCCAGCGCCACAAGCATTCCGGCTCGCCCGGGCCGGGCAGGGTGGCCTTGCGCGCAGCCGGATGGTTACGGATAAAGGGACCAACATGTTCCCGCTCGCTGGGGCGACGGGCTTCCCTGTGGGCACGGTCAAGCCATTGCAGGGTGAATGCCTCTGCTTCCAGTCCGTGTGGCCACAGAGGAGGAGCCGCATTGCAGGCATAATCGATATCGGTCGTAACCAGTGCCAGAACCTGTCCATTGACCGCCGGGTCTGTCAGCGGGCAGTCGCTGGTGACCCTGAGAATGATATCGGCGCCAAAGGCATGGGCTGCGCCGTGGAACCGCGACAGGACGTCATCGCGCGATCCCCTCCATACGGGAAAGCCAAGGCGGGTTGCTTCCTGTACAACGGGTTCATCGGTTTGTTCGTCGGGGATTGCCACTACAACCTGGTTTACCCCGGGTGTTGCGGCACATCGTTCCAGGACATGTGCCAGAACAGTCTTTCCTGCCAGGTCTTCCAGTACCTTTCCCGGCAAACGGGATGATGTCATCCGGGCCTGGACAATGCAGACTGTTTTGGTCATCAAGCCTGCAGCTCCGGCAGGGACTGCAGGGTATCGACAACGCGGTCAACCTGATCGACAGTCATCCCCGGGAACAGGGGCAATGACAGTGTGCGGCGATAATATTCCATGGCACCCGGTAGTTCAGCCCATGGACTGTGCTGGCGGTAATAGGGCTGCGTATGCACCGGGATATAATGAACCTGTGTTCCTATACCCGCCTTGTGCAGTGCGCCCATGACATGTGCCCGGCTGGTTCCGGTAGCGTCAAAGTCGATCAGGGCGACAAAAAGGTGCCATCCGGTCTGTGGGCGGTGCAGGTTCTTCAGCGGACGGATCCGGGGAGCCATGGGAGCAAGTCGCTCGTGGTAGCGGGCGACATGGGCTGCTCTGCTTTCCAGGAACCGGTCCAGCTTGCCAAGCTGGCTCAGGCCAAGGGCGCACTGGATATCGGTAATACGGTAATTCGGGCCGATATCCTGTAGCTCATAGTACCATGGATTGGCGTGCTCTTCGGTAAACCCCATGTCCCTGTTCATGAAGGCAGCTGGCTCTCGTGTAATGCCATGACTGCGCAGGCGCTGCAACGTATGTCCCAAATCGGGGTCTGCGGTGGTGACAGCCCCGCCCTCGCCGGTGGTAATCGTTTTGACAGGATGGAACGAGAAGCACGTCATATGTGCCGTGCTTCGGTCACTGCCGACCGGAATGCCACCCGGTTCCCGAGACCCCAGCGCATGAGCGGCATCCACCACTACGGTACAACCGGCACTGCTGGCAATATCAACCAGAACCGGGATATCGGCGCTTTGTCCGGCAAAATGAACAGGCAGGACAACACGGGGAATCAATCCATCCGAGCGGGCCCGGAACAGGGCGGCTTCCAGATCGCAATCCCGCATCAGTCCTGTATCTGGATCGACATCGGAAAAGACCACGTGCAGACCGATAAAACGGGCCACGTTAGCCGTGGCTGCAAAGGTAATGCTGGGAACAATCGCTGCATCCCGCTTTCCTGGTTGCAGGTTCAGGGCCAAGAGTGCCAGGTGCAGGGCTGCTGTGCCACTGGAGCAGGCGACGACAGAAGACGCTTCGACGCGCTGACCCAGCGCGTGCTCAAAGTGTGTGACAAACGGCCCGGTGGTGATCCGGTCTCCACGCAGGACCTGCACGACAGATTCTATATCGTCCTCGTCAATAAGCTGGCGCCCATAAGGCAGGAACGGTTCCAGGCTCATCATGTTGCTCCGGCGTAGTGCCCACCTACGATGAGGAAAGAAGATGGCGTTTGTCAGGAAATTTGCTGTGAACGGCAGACAGAAAAGCGTCTTGGTCAATCCACTCGTTATTTTTGTCTGATGTATACGAGAAGGACTCATCAACCGGTGTTGCCCCGGCAAATTCCCGGCGCGGTGTGTCTGAGTGCGTTGGTACCGGCAATAAAATGTAGCGGTCCGGCAGTTCGAGCGTAGACCGGGCATCGTCCAGGGGGATCATGGCTTCGTGCAGTTTCTCGCCCGGTCTTATGCCAACGGTGTGCAGTTTCAGGTGAGGGGCCATCCATTTTGCAATATCAACAACACGGGCACTGGGAATTTTTGGAATAAACACTTCGCTATCCTGCATCAGAGCCAGACTGGACAGGACGAAATCCACACCTTGTTCCAAGGAAATCCAGAACCGTGTCATCCGCTCGTCCGTTACGGGCAGGCTGTCGACGCCTTGTGCCATCAAGTCCAGGAAGAAAGGTACCACGCTGCCCCGTGATCCCAGAACGTTGCCATAACGGACAACGCAAAAGCGGGGAGAGCCGCCCGCAATGTGGCGTGCTGCGACAAAGATTTTGTCCGAGGCCAGTTTGCTGGCCCCATACAGGTTGACAGGATTGGCAGCCTTGTCAGTAGACAGTGCAACAACCTTTTTCACGCCAGCCCGGATGGCGGCGTATACAATGTTCTTGGCCCCTATGATGTTGGTATGGACGCACTCTATCGGATTGTATTCGGCTGCCGGAACCTGTTTCAGGGCAGCGGCATGAATGACGTAATCAATGTTCCGCATGGCAAATTCCAGGCGCATGCGATCGCGTACATCACCCAGAAAATAACGCATGCAGCGGTGCGTCTCCGGTCGGAAGACAGCCGCCATTTCACTTTGCTTCAGTTCATCGCGGGAGAAGACAACCAAGCGTTTGGGGCGGTAGCGGTCCAGAACCGTGCGCACAAACTGCTGACCAAAAGACCCGGTTCCACCGGTTACCAGAATGGAAGCGCCGTCCAGATCGGGTGACGGAGAGTCGAACCGACGAATGGGAACTGGGTCGTGCATAAGATTTCCCCCTGTTAATGACAATCGGGAAACAATGGTGATTGATAAAATTCCCCGTCGGTACTGTACACGGAATCTGATGCAGATGATGTTTGTTTTTATATTTCATAGCCCTTTCCGGCACTAGGCAATATCTGCCTATATGTTTGTGTTTTGAAGGGGTTAGCCACTAACCATTGGGTAACACTTCTCCTGTAAATGCAGTATTGCGTCATCGGGACAGCCTGCACGGACAGATCTTCCGGGCGCGCTTGTGCTGGAGATCCCCCAGAACGGGGTTGAAGGCATTTTCAAGAATAGAGGATGCAAACCCATGGCTGATATCTCCCTTACTGCCTCCAGCCGGGCGAACCTGTTGTCACTGCAGTATACGCAGTCTTTGGTCAATCGTACCCAAGGGCGTCTGTCAACAGGCAAGGCCGTGTCTTCGGTTATCGATGATGCCCTGAAATACTTTCAGGCCAAATCACTCAGTGACCGCTCCCGCGATCTCTCTGCGCGCAAGGACTCGATTGACCAAGGGATCAATGCCCTGAAGGTGGTGGTCGAGACAACCGAGCGTCTGGAGCAGCTGGCCAACCAGATGCGCGGTATTGTCAACAGCTCGCGTACGGCGACCAAGGAACAGCGGCAGGAATTCACGTCGCAGCTTGGTTCGTTGGCTTGGCAGATCCAGAAGCTGGTGGATGACACATCCTACCAAGGTCAAAACCTGCTGAATTCTTCAGCGGCCAAGCTGACAGTCTATTTCTCTGAAAAAGCGGACTCGAAGCTGGAGATCAACGGCCTGAACTTCAACGCCTCACGCTTGTTCCGTACGACGCTCAATGGCATATTGAGTATGAATGTTTCAAAAGCTGGTTTGGGGATTACTGTTCTCAAGCGCCTCGGATTTACGGCGGCTCTTTCATCCTATAATCTTTCGGTTGCACCGAATCTGGCCAGCTATAACAACTTTGCCGACAAGGTTACCAACCGGTTGGAGCGCACAATCGACAACGTGCGTGCCAAGGCGGCATCCTTCGGTGGTGCGGTTGCTATTCTCCAGGTGCGACTGGACTTTACCAAGAACTATACAAACATCCTGTCTGAAGGGTCTGACAAGCTTGTTCTTGCCGACCTGAACGAGGAAGGTGCAAACCTTCTGGCCCTGCAGACCCGGCAGCAGCTGGGTATTCAGGCGCTGTCGTTCGCCGGTCAGTCTGAACAGTCGGTGCTGCAGCTCTTCAGGTAGTGTGCTGTTTCCTTGTTGCGTACGGGCGGTGCCGGATGAACAACCCGGCACCGTTTTTCTTTGCCACAGTTTGCAAACGTTTCTTATGGTGATACCCGTTTCCGGGCACAGGCGGTGTTGGCCTGTTTATCTGTGGGGTATCGGAATGTCTGTTTACTGGGGGGTCTTGTTTCTGGCGGTTGTTACCGAGGTAATGTGGGCACTCAGCCTCAAGGCCATCCAACAGGAGCCCGGGGTTATGACACTTGGAAGCTGCTTATTTCTGACGGTTCTGAATATCGGGCTTTTGTCCTTTGTCATGAGGGGAATTCCGATCGGGACGGCATATGCGGTCTGGACTGGATTAGGGGCTGTCGGGGTTGTTGCTGCCGGAATCATCCTGCACCAAGACCCGCTGACGGTCCGGCGGGTTGTCTTTACCGCACTGATTGTCTGCGGAGTCATAGGCTTGAAACTGGAATCCTGACTCACGCAAATGTCATCGTTATGCGTTGGCTGGTGGATTCCCCTGGCTGGTGTCCTCAGTCTCAAGCGGGCAGGTCTGGAAACCGAACAGGACGTAAACCGGGCAGTAGCCGAATACGGCGGTCAGCAGCGGGATCACTCCTACATAGCCCCACACGTCAATGGCCCCGACAAGGGCTGAACCAATCAGTGCAACGCCTGCAATCAGGCGCAGGGCCCGGTCTATTGTTCCCATGTTGCGTTTCATGATCGTTCTCCGTGTTTCCGCACAGGTTTGCTACGAAGTTTCACATACATCAGGGCCGTCATAACGGCGTCATCCAAGGCATTGTGAGCCTGGAGGCGTGGCAGGTCCAGTGTTTGCATCATGGTATCGAAGCGCAGGTCAACATGCCCCCTCCACAGCGGATCGTGTCGTGCAATTTCTCTGTCGTAGTAGAGAGAGGACACCTCGATTCGACGATTTGGCAGGCGAATCCCCAGCCATGGTTTCAGCAGGCGGTTTACCAGTGCAACGTCAAATTCCAGATAATAGCCGACCAGCGGGCGTGTGCCGATGAAATGCAGGAAGCGCGCCATGGCCTCCTGTGGGGCAAAGCCACCGGCCACATCGGTTTCACGCAGATGGTGGATGCGGATGGCATCCCGGTTTATGGCCCGACCCGGGCGAATGAACAGTTCCAAGCTCCGGCTGGTCAGGATCCGGTTTCCGCGAATCCGGACCGCAGCCAGCGAGATAATATCATCCTTTTCCCGGTCCAGTCCGGTTGTTTCGCAATCAAAGCAGACGACTTCGTCCGGGTGTTCCGGCCCGAACAAAAAGCGCCACGACAGATCTTTCAGGCAGCGTCTGTTCCAAGCATGGCTGAGCAGCGAGAACACAGGATAAGCCTCTCCTAGAATGCATCCAGACGCAGGCGCGTCACCAGGTGATTGCGGAAACGACGGACAATCGCCAAGGAATCCCGCAGGGCATCGTACTGCAGCTTGCCAAGGGTCCCGGGATTAATCAGGGTGTCTGTGCCTGTGATATCCGTACCTTTATGGCCAATGCTGATTCCAAGGCGCAGCTCCATCATGAACTGCAGGGCCTCTACCAGTTCGTCGGCCAGGCCCCGGTCAAGCCTTCCAGTGTCCCGCAGGGAATCAATGCGGTCAAAGGTATTGGTTTCCATGATCCGTCCCTGCAGGGCGAGTGCCCTGACACCATGTATAACGGGAAAGATTCCGGCCTTCTTGATATCCAGGGGTTCGCTGCGACCGCCTCCTTGCAGCAGGGTGTGCCATAGGCCGCCCCCGGGGGTATCAAACCACAATACAGGTCGTGCAAAATGGCTGATGAACATGTCGCTGTCGCTGACACGGCTGAAAAGGTCTTCTTTCAGGCTGTGGAGCAATAACGGAGACCCGGCAACCGGCTGTGCATCCAGGAATGCGGCCAGGTTGATGAAGCTCTGTTCACTGGGTTGATCTATCCACTGGAACAGGCTGTCGCGGAAGGCAGAACAGGTTTTGCGCCATTGGGGATTGGAGACCATGATGTTGCCGGGGCAGGGTGGCCATCCAAACCGGATCATGGCTTCGGTAAAGCGCTGACACAGGGGTTCCAGCGTATCCGGATCAATACTGTCCTCGACAATCAGGGCATTGTCCTGGTCGGTCCGGGCCATTTGTTCGCCACGTCCTTCCGATCCCATTACAATCAGGCAGCTTTTTTCCCCAAGTTCCGGTTCAGCCAGAAACTGGAACAGGCGCCTTTGCAGCTTGCGCGAAAGATCCGAGACCATTTCGGCAATAAAGCGGACCTTGACCCCTGAGCCATGCAGTCCCCTTAACAGGGGATCAAATGACCGGGCGGCCTTGTCCAGGGTATCTACAGAGTCAGCCCGCTCGATCTGGATGGCAACCAGATGGGAATGACTGGACATGTAGCCAAGCAGATCGATCAATTCCAGGACACCGATAACATGGCCGTCATGAAGGACAGGCAGCCGACGCACACCGTGCCTGGTCATCGTGACCTGGGCATTGAACAGGAAATCATCGGCACGGACGGTGATTGTTCCGAAGCTGGCGCATTGTTCGACCGGTGTATCCAACGGCTTCTGTTCAATCAGAACCGCTTCGCGGATATCACTGCCGGACAGAATACCAATGCGACCATCCGCGTGTTTTACCAACAGGCTGGTGGCGTGGTTTTTCTTCATCATCAGTGCGGCATCGCGCAGCCCCGTTGCGCCATCGGCAAAAACAGGTGGATGCAGGTAGGCATCACCGACCTTGGCAACTATGAAGGCCGCCATGCCCCTGTTTGTCCGGGCTTCGGCACGAGCCAGAAGACGTTCGCTGACCGATGCGGTGAAGTACCGTTCAAAGGGCAGGTTGCTCCGGCACAGGTCCAGCAGCAGCTGGCGCGGAAGTGTATAGGCCAGCGTTTCTTCCCGTGCCTCGCATACAGGGGACGCGCGCCCCCGGATCAAGGTCATGGCACCTACGCAGTCCCCCGGTCCGTGGACGGTGACCAGGGTGTCACCGTCATATTCCGTGACAATGCCCTTCATGATGACAAACAGGTGGTCTTGCGCCGTGTCTGGCGATGTCAGGCGTTCACCGGGCTGGAAGTAGGCAATGTCGGCCGCGCGTGCCACCTTCTCCCGTCCCGGGACGTCCAGAAGGTCAAACGGTGGCATGGAGAAATCAAAGGCACTCATCGGGCCTGTATCCACAACATCAGGCGGGTTTACAGATGAAAAAGCCCCCGGCGTGCCTTGTGTGCATCCCGGGGGCTTTCGTTTTGCCGGGGTTCTTGTTCCTAGTGCTTGGATGCCCCCTCTGCGCCCAAGCCGGTCTGTGAACGGACATATTGGTCTTCAAAGGCCACCATTTCGGCGGCGGCCGTGGCGGAAGAGTCCATCTTCGACATAATCCACGCGACCAGGAACGCCAGAGGCATGGAAATGATGGCCGGGTTGCTGTACGGGAAAATGGCAGCAGGATGTCCCAGAACCGTTTTCCATACCGGCGGACCCAGCACAACAAGAACCGTGGCGCAGATCAGCCCGGAAAAGCCGCCATAAAAGGCCCCTTTTGTCGTCAGTCCTTTCCAGAACATCGACAGGAAGAGAACCGGGAAATTGGCGGATGCCGCAACCGAGAACGCCAAGCCAACCATGAAAGCGATATTTTGGCTTTCGAAGGCAATGCCCAGCAGGATTGCGACAACTCCCAGGCACAGGGTCGTGATCTTGGAGACCCTGATCTCGTCGGCTTCCTCGGCTTTCCCGTCGCGGAAGACCGAAGCATAGAGATCATGGGAAACAGCCGAGGCACCGGACAGGGTCAACCCGGCGACAACGGCCAGGATTGTGGCAAAGGCAACCGCAGAGATAAAGCCCAGGAAGACATCACCTCCCACTGCCGCGGCCAGATGAATGGCGGCCATGTTTGATCCGCCCTTGATCCCTTTTCCATCTGCGGCCATGAACTCCGGATGCCCAAGAACCAGAACAATGGCCCCGAACCCGATGATGAAGGTCAGGATGTAGAAGTACCCGATGAATCCGGTCGCATAGAAAACGGATTTGCGGGCCTCCTTGGCATCCGAGACGGTAAAAAAGCGCATGAGAATGTGGGGCAGCCCCGCTGTTCCGAACATCAGGGCAATGCCCAGCGATATGGCATCAATCGGGTCGGCCACCAGGCCACCGGGGGCCATCAGGGCTTTGCCCTTGGGGCTGTTGGCTACAGCACGCGCGAACATTTCCTCCGGCGAGAAGCCAACAGCGGAGAGTACCATGACGGCCATGAAGGTTGCGCCTGACAACAGCAAGACAGCCTTGATGATCTGGACCCACGTTGTGGCCAGCATGCCGCCGAACATGACGTAGGCTACCATCAGAACACCAACCACCGCGACGGCAAGGCCGTAGTCCAGACCAAAAAGCAGCTGGATCAGCTTGCCGGCTCCGACCATCTGGGCAATCAGGTACAGGATGACAACAACCAATGTTCCGGATGCGGCCATGGACCGAACCGGCGTTTGCTGGAGCCGGAAAGATGCGACATCGGCAAAGGTGTATTTACCCAGGTTGCGCAGGCGTTCAGCCACCAGGAACAGGATAATCGGCCATCCGACAAGGAAGCCGATCGAGTAGATCAGGCCATCGAAGCCTGATGTAAACACCAAGCCTGCAATCCCCAGGAACGAGGCTGCGGACATGTAGTCACCGGCAATGGCCAGCCCATTCTGGAAGCCAGTGATACCGCCTCCCGCAGCATAGAAATCCTTGGCCGATTTTGTGCGTTTGGCAGCCCAGTATGTAATACCGAGTGTTGCTGCAACAAAGGCAAGGAACATGGCAATGGCGGTCCAGTTGGTTGCCTGTTTCTGGACAGCGCCGTCAACGGAACCTGCCCCCAGGGCTGTGGATGCAGCCAGAACAAGGGGGCAGGAAAGAAGGAGGGAAAAGCCGGAACGATGCAACATCAGCGGGATTCCTCCACAATCTGGCGGGTCAGATCATCGTATTCGCTATTGGCTCGGGCAACATAGATCCCTGTCAGGACAAAGGCGGACACGATAACACCAATTCCTATGGGAATCCCGATTGTTGTAATGCCTTTATCTGAAATGGGGATTCCGAACAGGGATGGAGAGAAGGCGATAACAGCAATAAAGCCGAAGTATATGGCCAGCATGATCACCGAAAGAATCCATGCAAAACGGGTGCGCCGTGTGCAGAGATCGTGAAATTTTGGATTGGATCGAACTTTCTCGTACACTGTGCTGGACACGATATTCCTCCCGTTTTCTACTGCATCGTATTTCTTGATCCATCTTGGCTTGTAAAAGCTGGCTATGACATGCAGCGCCTATTACGGCTCTGTACACAGCGTGTTGTTTGACACCAATTACGCTTATAGCGTGTGAGACGTAATCAAGATATCGTGAATAAGGAAGAATTCCACAACAAAATATGCAAGAGACTCTGGCCTGGGTTGCATTTGTAGGCCGGAGTGTTTCCGGAAGAGATAAAGAGAACAGATACGGACGTTATGTATTGTCTGTCTTGGCGTGATTTCAATGTTTCATGATCACCGCGCTTTTTCTCTGATTGCCACGTTAACAGGTGCCCCAGAGCCTGTTGCGCTTGTGCAGTCACGACGTGATACCGTCCCGGATGACCCTGCCTGCTTTCGTGGCGGCAAGGGTCATCCGGGACGTGTCTTTTATGAGGATGGTTTTGTTTCCGGGGAGACAGACGGGAGAGGATCTGTCTGGGTTTCTTCCGTTTTCCGGTTTGCGTGCAAGGCTTGTCTCCACAAGATGGTCCCGACGCCCGTCAGGGTAAGAAGGGCACCACCAACCTTCCACGCTGTTACATCCTCGCCAAGCAGCAGAACGCCAACAGTCATGCCGACAACGGGATTGAGCAGGGAGAAGGGGACAACATGGCTGACCGGGTGTCGGCGCAACAGCCAGTACCACAGGCCGTATGCGATAATCGATGATGCGATCGCTGTATAAAGAAGGGCTATCCAGGTCTGGTATCCGGCAGATGCGATGGCTTGCATCTGCCCCTCCTCGGTCAACCAGGACCACAGGGCGGTTTGCGGGAAGGCAAACAAGCTCATCCAGCCGGACAAGGCGACGGGGTTGACGGTGCTGGTTTTCTTGGCCAACAAGTTGGATGCTGCCCACGCAAAAGCCGAGATGATCAGCAACAAGGCCGGTGCAAGTTCGGGTACGTCGGGTCCGCCAGCCAGAAGAGCCGCGCCGGAGAAAGCAACGGCCAACCCCCCTATACGCCAGGGACCAAGCTTTTCGCGGTACAAGATGACACCAAGAAGGGCAGAAAACGGAACACCCAACTGAATCAGGATGCCTGTTGTTCCGGCGCTGATATCAGCCATGCCGATAAACAGCAGGGCAAAGTGGAGTGTGCCCAGTGTAAAGGAAAGCAGGATGACATCACGCAACGCATTTAGCGGGATACGCAGAAAAGGAACGACCAGAAGGGCGACCAGGCCAAAGCGCAGTGTGACCAGGAGAATGGGGGGAAGGTCTGCAAGTCCGGTTTTGACGGCAACAAAGTTCAGGCCCCACAAAACCTGAACCAACAGGGCAAGAAAGATGTCAACAGGGCGCACGAAAAAAAAACTCCGCAAAACGGGAATGTGGGATCTGGAGGTTAACGGCGCAGGCCACGATGGCGGGCAATCTCATCCCATGCTGCGTTGATGGATGCCATGCGTACACCGGCTGCGGCTACATCAGCCGGGCTTGCACCCTGTGCCGTCAGGGCATCGGGATGATTTCTGCGCAGCAGGGCCCGGTAGGCCTTGCGCACCGTGTCATCGTCGTCACGGTCCTGGACACCAAGAGTGGAGTACGCTTCCTGCAGCCCCATTCCAACTCCGCCTGGCATCGTGCCAGGCCGACGTCCCAAGGCGGCGGCTATTGTGTCCAGCGCTTTATGAACCGCGACTGAAGGTTTTCCTTCACTGGCCGAAAAAGCGCCCAAAGCAGCAAGTAGGGCATCGGCCCTGTCGGGGTCATTGTCCAGAAGAACAGCCAGTCCCCGCAGCAGGGGGAGCGGAAGCTCGGGCATATCATAGCCCCGGGTGAACAGGGCAATCGCGGTTTCCCTGTCCTGGGGCGCCAGCGACAGGACCCGGAACAAGGCTGTTTGCCCCCGGTCGGGGTCCCAGCCAGACAATCTGGCCAGATGACCGGACAGGATCAGCAGGGCCGCTGACAGGGCGGTGTCGGTTGTCCCCGCTTGGAACTGG
The DNA here is from genome assembly GCF_012102665.1 of Haematospirillum sp. 15-248. NCBI lineage: Bacteria > Pseudomonadati > Pseudomonadota > Alphaproteobacteria > Rhodospirillales > Novispirillaceae > Haematospirillum > Haematospirillum sp. 15-248. The sequence goes on from NZ_JAAVTF010000009.1 coordinate 77,862, forward strand.
CGCAGGGATACTTCGGCAATGCGGAAGAAGCCCAGAGGATCAAAGGCACGGAAAACGCCTTGGCGATCCCAGAAAAAGTGGCCGAAAGACGCCCCCAGGAGAGCGCCAAGCGGTCCCCCCGTCATCAGTCCGGCCATTCCACCGAATACCTTGCCCCACATTGCTCCAGTCCATCGTATGCGCCCGGTCACCATGTCCCTTGACCGGCGTGCCGTCAAGACGGCACGATTTTTCTTTTGTGCAGGACAGGTAGCGTTCTTTGTCAGTGCTGGAGGTTTTATGACATCTTTTATATCCCGGGCGGAGCTGTTTACCTTTCTGGATCACCTTGGAATCAAGACCACAACCCGGGAGCATGCTCCGGTTTTTACCGTGGAGGATGGGGCTGAATGCTGGGCTGATATCCCCGGCGTGCATTGCAAGAACCTGTTTCTGCGGGATGCTGGCCGCCAGAACTGGCTTCTGGTTGCCCCGGTACAGCGCCGGATTGATCTGAAGGCCTTGCCTGATCGCATCGGGTCACGGCGGTTGTCCTTTGGTTCAGCCGATCGCCTGTGGGCAACCCTTGGGGTCCGCCCGGGATCAGTGACACCGTTTGCCCTTCTCAATGATCGTCAGGCGCAATCCGTGCGCGTGGTTCTGGATGCCTGGATGATGCAGCAACCGCTGCTGAACTTTCATCCCCTGGAAAATACGGCGACAACCACCATTGCGGCATCGGATTTGCGCCGTTTTCTGGAGGCCTGCGGACACGTGGTGTCGCTGGCTGTGCTGGATCCAGAGGCTGTTGACCCCGTCAGCGCAACGGCCTGCGATACGATCTAGCCCCGCCCGCGGTATGGAGGCACGCCCTGATCCGGAAGCCAGACCCCCTCCGGCACTGGACCGGTCTGATAAAAGACGTCAATCGGGATTCCTCCACGCGGGTACCAGTACCCCCCGATCCGCAGCCATACTGGCTTCAGGACTTCGGCAAGACGTTTCCCGATGTAGACGGTGCAGTCTTCATGAAAGGCCCCGTGATTGCGGAATGAGCCAAGAAAAAGCTTCAGGCTCTTGGATTCAACCAGCGTGGCACCGGGTACATAGTCGATGACCAGGTGGGCAAAGTCCGGCTGTCCCGTGACCGGGCACAGGCTGGTGAATTCCGGTGCAGCAAAGCGTGCGACATACAGCGTGCCCGGATGCGGGTTGGGCACGGTCTCAAGGGTGGCTGCTTCCGGAGAGGAGGGCAGGGCAGACGCGTGGCCAAGCTGGGTCAGGCCCGAGGGGTCGCTGTTGGTCATTCCGGTTTCTCCACCGTCAGGGGTTCGATATCACCAAGCGCTTGGCTTGCTTCAAACTGTGTTTTGTACTGCGACAGGGTTCCCTGCCCGATGGCCGAGCGAAGATCCTTCATGATATCCTGATAGTGCTGGATGTTATGCCATGTCAGCAGCATCGGCCCCAGCATTTCCCCGGCCCGGATCAGATGGTGCAGATAAGCGCGCGTGTATTGGCGACACGCCGGGCAGGAACAGTTTTCTTCCAGTGGTCGCGGGTCGTCCTGGTGACGGGCATTGCGCAGGTTGACCGTGCCGCGTCGGGTAAACGCTTGGGCCGTGCGCCCCGACCGGGTGGGCATAACGCAGTCAAACATGTCAATGCCGCGGGCGACGGCACCAACCATATCCGAGGGTTTTCCCACCCCCATCAGATAGCGTGGCTTGCCGACCGGCATGTCGGGTACCGTGCTGTCAAGGGTCTGGAACATTAGTTCCTGTCCTTCCCCGACGGCCAGGCCCCCGACGGCATAGCCCTCGAAATCAATCTCCCGCAGCCGGGCCATGCTTTCCGCCCGCAGGTCAGGGAAGACGCTCCCTTGTACAATGCCGAACTGGCCATAACCCTCACGCGGAACAAAGGCATCCCGCGAGCGTACAGCCCACCGCATGGACAGCCGCATCGACTGGGCAGCTGTTTTCTTGTCCACGGGCCAAGGGGTGCATTCATCAAAGGCCATGGTTACCGTGGCATCCAGTTTATACTGGATATCGGTGGAGTGTTCCGGGGTCAGTGTCCATGATGACCCGTCAATATGGCTGCGGAAGGTGACGCCATCTTCTGTCATCTTGCGCAGCTTGGCCAGGCTCATGACCTGGAAACCGCCGGAATCCGTCAGGATCGGGCCGGGCCAGTTCATCATCCGGTGCAATCCCCCCAAGGTCTGCACCCGATCGGCCCCGGGCCGCAGCATCAGGTGATAGGTATTGCCCAGAATCATCTGTGCCCCCGTGGACGCAACGCTTTCAGGCAGCATGCCCTTGACCGTTCCGGCTGTGCCAACCGGCATGAAGGTGGGTGTATCCACGGGGCCGTGTGCGGTTTCAATGCGCCCCAGGCGGGCCGCGCCGTCTGTTTTCAGGACCGAGAAGGAGAAAGCCGTCATCAACAGGAATCCTTGCACCGCAACAGCGACCCGTCGCCGTAGGAATAAAACCGGTATCCGGCCTTTATAGCGTGAGCATAGGCCGCGTGCATCGTGTCCAGGCCGGCCATGGCGCAGACAAGCATGAACAGGGTGGAACGCGGCAGATGGAAGTTGGTAACCAGAAGATCGGCGATCCGGAATTGATAGCCGGGTGTGATAAAAATAGAGGTGGAACCGGACCACGCCGACAGGGAACCATCCGGTGCAGCCGCACTTTCCAGCAACCGCAGAGATGTTGTACCAACGCAGACGACCCGTCCGCCCTGTTTCCGTGCTTGTGTGATGGCCCGGGCAGCTTCGGCTGAGATGTCCCCGGTCTCGGCGTGCATGCGGTGATCACGGGTGTCTTCGGCCTTTACGGGCAGAAAGGTGCCGGCACCGACATGCAGGGTGACGTGTACCCGACGTATCCCCCGGCCATCAATGGCTTCCAGAAGTTCCGGCGTGAAGTGGAGACCGGCCGTGGGGGCGGCAACAGCGCCATCGCGGGAGGCATAAACCGTCTGGTAGTCCTGCCGGTCGCGGGCGTCATCTTTCCGCCCCATGTAGGGGGGGAGGGGAATATGGCCGTGATGCTCCAGGGCGGCCATCAGATCAGCCCCGCTGCGGTCAAAGCGCAGGACAATCTCGCCCCCTTCCTGCCTGTCTTCGACACGGGCCGTAAAGTCCCCGTCTGCTGACAGAACAACGGTTTGCCCGGGAGACAGCTTGCGGGCACCCTTTGCAAAGGCAGCCCAGGTATCTGGCCCCAGGCATTGATGAAGGGTGATGTCCACGCTGGCAGGTTGCCCCCCGGGCTGAATGGCAGGCCGCAATCCGGACAGGCGTGCCGGAATGACGCGGGTGTCATTGAACACCATCACATCGCCCGGTTCCAGAAGCCCGGGAAGGTCCAGCATGATCCGGTCGTGCAGGCCATCAGGCGCCACATCCAGGAGCCGGGCGCTGTGGCGCGGTGACACGGGGCGCGTGGCAATCTGTTCACGTGGCAGATCAAAGTCAAAGGCATCAACCCGCATCGGGCGCCGTATCCTGTTTCCGTTTGCAGGCAAGAAAAGAAGGGAGGGTATGCCTTGCCCTGTCTCTGTGGGCAAGAGGGAAATCTGTTTGATCTATGTTTGGGTCTGAGGAACATAATTAGGGATTGCGTCTTTCGGATATGAAAAACGCATGGGTGGAACATAAGTCTGGGCAGAGACTGTTGTTAATGTGAGTTCATCTGCTGTCGCGTCTTGGTGTATTGCGCTTTACATAGATATTCATAGTTAAAAAGTATCCATATAATACCGTGTATTATAATTAATGGGCTGATTTTCAATGTAGTTTTATTGTTGACGTTGTCGTTGATTATCAATGCAATTGACGGGGTATTTCCACAGCCTGCGGGGGGGCAGATGTCTGTCGAAAGAGAATTCCAGCCTATGGATTTTGGTCCTAGCCGTGCGGTTATTGGCTCACACGGTCATGACAAAATCATCGGGACAGACCAGCGTGATCGTCTGATCGGCGAAGAGGGTGACGACCACTTGTTCGGTCTTGATGGCGATGATCTCCTGATTGGTGCCGAAGGCGATGACTACCTCGATGGTGGTGACGGGGCTGACAGGCTGATGGGCAATGAGGGTGCCGATACGTTTGTTTTCCGCGAGCTGGCATCTGACAAGCGTGACACAATTGTCGATTTCAAGAGTGTTGAAGGCGATAAAATTAATGTGTCGGTAATCAGCGAGCATATGATCAGGGCCGGACTTCCATCCCTTCGCTTCAGTGGTCAGGAACCATCTCCCTACTCTGTCTGGTACCGTGGTGCTCCGGGGGAACAGGGTGTAACACTGGCTGTTGACGTGGATGGTGATGCGTCGCCAGATCGTGTTGTCTGGTTGAGAAGTACGTCTTCTCTCTCCAGTCAGGATCTGGTTCTGACCGGACCCGCGATAACGGTTGCCGATTCTTCGGTGCAGAAAGGGACGGATTATAATGACCGGCTGGTTGCCGGTTTCGGGCCTGATCACGTGGACGGTCGGGGTGGTGAGGATGCCATCGATTACCGGGACGCCCTGTTGCCCGTCAATGTGGCTCTTGCGGGATCCCAAAGCGCAACCGTTCTTGTGGATGGTCGTGAGGAAGACACGATCGTCAATATCGAGCATGCTTTTGGTGGTTTTGGTGATGACTGGTTAGCCGGGGACGATGGCAGCAACATTCTGTCCGGTCGTGGCGGCTCTGATATCCTGGTTGGTGGTCAGGGTGCAGATACCTTGACCGGTGGTCTTGGTGCAGACCGTTTCCTCTACAGGGATTTTGTGGAAACCCACGGTGACCTGATTGTTGATTTCAATCGGTCCCAAGGGGATGTGGTCGATGTGTCATCGATTGATGCCAATGTTGACGTGCCCGGTCGGCAGGAATTTGTGTTCTCCGGTCAGTTGCCCCAGGCAAATTCCATCTGGTACAGGGTCTTTATCGACGGTGACGATACGGTTCACGTTCAGGGTGATGTAGACGGTGACCCTGAAACCCCGGAGATTGATATCGCCATGGAAGGGGTGACCAGTGTCAACGCCCGTGATCTGGGTCTGTTGACAGTCATCCGCGGAAATGCTGTCGATTTTTCGGCTCATATCCAGCCGACAGAGGTCAACCTGGATCAACTGACTTTCCAGGGTGTCAGTTCGGTCGTTGGTGCCCTGAATGCCTGGAACAGGATACAGGGATCCGACAGTGTCACCGGGGCCTTTGTCGGGGGTGACAAGGGGGATAACATTGTTGGTGCCAGTGGCGATGATACCCTGCGCGGGGGGCGCGGCAATGACAGTCTGCACGGAGAAGGCGGACGCGATATTCTGGATGGCGGTGATGGTGATGACTTCCTCAGGGGAGGATCCGGCGCTGATATCCTGACCGGTGGCCCGGGTATGGACCGGTTCCATTATCGGACCTCTGCCGAAGTGCAGGGCGATGTTATCAGTGACTTCAACCGTGATCAGGGTGACTGGGTTGATCTGTATCGCATTGATGCCAACACGCATGTGGATGGGTGGCAGCTTTTCACGTTCAGCGGCGAAGAGCCACGTCCCCATGCCTTGTGGTCCGGGCCTGATCCAGACGGGTCAGGTATGCGTCTTTATGGAGATACGGATGGCAATCCTGAGACGGTTGAGCTTGATCTCCAGTTTCTGGGCATCGAGGTTCTTGATGCATCGGATGTTCAATTGCCTGTCAGCAGGGATGGTACCCTGGATTTTTCCGACCTGATTCATTACGACCTGGTCAACCTGCATGAACATCATCCCTTCCTTCAGGTTATGGGGCCAAGGTCTGTTTCCGCAACACTCCTGGGTGGCAGTGGCGCCAATGTCCTGATTGGCGGTATGGACGAGGACTCTGTCATCGGGGATGAGGGGAATGACACGCTGTACGGCATGGAAGGCGACGATCATGTCAACGGCGGTGCCGGCGACGATTATCTTGATGGCGGGGACGGTGACGACCTTGTCACGGGCGGTCCCGGCGCGGACAAGATGACCGGAGGACGCGGTGCCGACCGTTTCGTCTACAGCGGTGTCGAGGAAGCCCAGGGTGATGTGATCACCGATTTCAACATGCTGGAAGGGGACTGGATTGACCTGACCATAGTTGATGCAGGAAGTGCATCAAGCGAGGCTTTATGGCGTGGCTTTGTTTTCTCCGGTACCACGCCGCAGGCTCATGCGCTCTGGTCTCGTTTTGACCGGGAACGGTTTGGTACGGAGCTGCTGGGTGATACAGATGGCAATCCTGAAACAGCAGAGATTTCCATCTACCTCAAGGGCACCGAGTTCTTTGGCCCCGAGGCGCTCCAGCTTCCCTCCCTTGCGGGGGATACTGTCGATTTCTCGGCCACAACAAAGCATATCTATGTCCATCTTGATTACTACAACGGGGTGAATCATGTACGTGGCCCCCTTGATGTCGCGACAGAGATTCATGGAAATGCCGATGCCAATATCCTGTCCGGTGGAGACAAGGGTGATACGCTGTCGGGGCATGACGGTGCTGATACCCTGATTGGCGGAGGTGGGGATGACCAGCTCTACGGCGAAAGGGGAGATGATGTTTTGCGCGGTGGAGATGGCCGCGATATTCTTGATGGTGGTCCCGGTGCTGACACGTTGAGCGGTGGTGCAGGGGCTGATCGTTTCCGCTATGCACTTGCCGATTATACTGTTGACGACGTGATCCTTGACTTCAATCGGGATGAAGGAGACTGGCTTGACCTGCATCAGGTTGATGCCAACGTTTACGAGCCAGGATGGCAGGTCATGTCCTTTGGCGGCACAAAAGCAGTGCGCCATTCACTGTGGTTCAAGCCGGGGGAAGACGGGAACAGTGTGATCTTGTGCGGGGATACAGACGGAAACATCCGCACCCATGAGGTCAGTCTGGAAATCAGGGGGATAACGTCACTTCTGGCATCGGACCTTGATATGCCTGTGCTGCGTGCCGAGACACCGGATCTTTCCGGAACATTACAGGCGCTGCGCGGGGTTTTTGTGCCATCGCCCCATGATGGTTCCAAGGCAGATTTCCGTTTCGATGACAGTGCATTGTCGGCGGAAACAACGCCGGAGCCGCTTCCCGGCAGCGATGAGAACGGCGCTCTGCAGGCACCGCTTGTCATTTCGCCTGGCGACGGGCCTTACGATACCCCCCAGGCTTCCGTATCCGGTTATACGGCATCCCAGTTCTCCAAGTTCCTGTTACGTGTTCTGGATGACGAGGGGCGTTTCTCGGGGTTGCAGGGGCGTGACGCAGGTGGCAAGGCTCCGGCGCCGGAGACCCTTGACTTCTCGATGACGTCAAATCACCGTCATATTGATATTAACACCTACAGGGGCTTCAACAACGTCGTTGGCCCGGCTGATTCCGGTGCGGAAATTCGTGGTGACAGCGGTCCAAACGTACTGACAGGGGGGGATGGTCCCGACCAGATATACGGAGAAGCCGGGGATGATATCCTGGTCGGTGGATCCGGTGATGATACCCTGCGCGGTGGTAGCGGCAATGACATCCTGACCGGAGAAGCAGGCAATGACACCCTCTACGGTGATGATGGCAATGACATCCTGACCGGCGGGACCGGGGCTGACATCATGCATGGCGGTCGTGGCCACGATACTCTGACCGGCGATGCCGGCAATGATACGCTGGAAGGTGATGATGGAAACGATACCCTTTCCGGCGGTGCCGGGGCCGATATCCTGCGTGGTGGTCTTGGTCGGGATACGTTGTCCGGTGGGTGGGGTGCGGATCGCTTCCATTACCGCTCTGTCGATGAAACCGTCGGCGATGTGATTGCAGACTTCAACCCGTCACAGGGGGACTGGATTGATTTGCACGGGATAGACTCGGGCGACAATCCGGATGTATGGCAGGGTCTTGTCTTCCATGGAGCCAACGTGCGTCCACATTCCCTGTGGTATCAGGTCGATGGCAATGGAAAAGGTGTACACCTTTACGGAGACACCGATGGCAATGTGGACACGCACGAAATCAATATTGCTGTGAAAGGCGTTGCCGTTCTTGAGGCCCGCTCTGTTCCCCTGCCGGTATTTACCATGGATACTGTCGACTTCTCGTCAAGCCGGTCTTATACGGCCATTGATCTGGCCGATTATCGGGGTATATCCAATCTGGTTGGTTCCCGTATTGTCGGGATGGAGCTGCATGGAACCGGTGCGGACAATGCCCTGACCGGGGGCGATGGTGACGACCACTTGCATGGTGGTGGTGGTAACGATGTGCTGGCCGGTGGGGATGGCAAGGATGTGCTGACCGGCGGTAGTGGTGCGGATGCTTTTGTATATTGGTCTGCTGCTGCAACGGTTGGTGATGTTATTACAGATTTCAGTCAGGATGACGGCGATACCCTGGATTTCAGCCTGATTGATGCCAATACGTCCGCAGCCGGCGTTCAGGATCTTGTATTTTCTGATACGGTGCCGCGTGCACATGCTGTGTGGTATGTGCCCAATGCTGCGGGCAGTGACCTTGTTTTGTGTGGTGATACGGATGGTCATGTTGAAACCACGGAGATAGCCTTCCTTCTCAAGGGTGTCTCGTCACTTGCCGCATCAGATTTCCTGTTCTGAGATATTCTGATCTGCAGGGTTCCGTGGTACGGCATGCCGTACCACGGAACCTTTATTTTTTGCAAGAGACAGGACGGGCGCTGTGGCCTGTTATGAGTGCAGCATTAGTTGATATATGGGCACATCTCTAACCTAAGAGGGTGTATATTGTTAGAGGTGCTTCCGGGATAGGGCGGTGTGTTCCGGTCCCGCGTTGCGGATTATTTGACAGGCAGGAGCAGGGATGTTGAACGTGACAAACCATTCCACGTATGACAGCAAGACCTTGCCCGCTTCGGGTGGGCTTGTTCTTGTTGGGGGAGCGACGTCGGATACGTTGCAGGGAAGTCGTCTGTCCGACGTCCTTGTTGGTGGAGACGGGAACGACACGCTGTATGGCAAGAATGGCGCTGATACACTTGTTGGCGGAGACGGGAACGACACACTGTATGGCGGACGTGGCGCTGACCTTCTGGATGGACAGGGCGGGAATGACGCATTACATGGCGGGCCCGGTCGCGATATCCTTTCCGGTGGGGATGGAAACGATTTTCTGGACGGGGGGCGAGGTAACGATACCTTGGTTGGCGGTGTCGGCAATGATGTCCTTGTTGGTGGTGTTGGTGCTGATGTGCTCGTCGGTGGACCAGGTGCCGATCGCTTTCGCTATCGTTCTGCCGGTGAGGCGCTGGGCGATGTGCTGATGGATTTTGATCCACAGCAGGGGGACCGGATTGAGATGAGGCTTCTTGATGTTGGTCCCGGCTCGGATGCTTGGCATGGTTTTGCTTTTACCTATGAAGATCCTGCCCCTTTTTCGGTGTGGTTTGTGATTCCCGAAATTGTGGAGCCAGTTTTTCTCCCGTGGGTAGGCGAAGAATTGAATGTGTCCCGCAAGGGAGGAAATATCAAGCTGCGCGGTGATACCGACGGTGATCCCGAGACGCTTGAAATTGATATGGTGATCCGGGGCATGGACTCTCTGGATGGAACACATCTTGATCTGCCAACCATTTCGGGAGGCATTGCCGATTTCTCATCCCAGATCCGGTATCGGGTCATTGATCTGGGGCAGCGTTCCGATGTGACCAGTATTCTGGGCCCCCGGAATGTGGGTGCCGAGATCCGCTCCAGCAAGCAAGGGACGTTTATGTCTGGTGGGGATCTGGACGATTGGCTGATTGGTTCTGACGGTGATGATGCCATTGCAGGAGGGCGCGGATTCGACATCCTGACCGGTGGAGGTGGCGCAGACCGGTTCTGGTTCTGGCATGGCGACAGTACCGTGACGGAAGATGTCATAACAGATTTCCGTCGCACTGAAGGCGATCGTATTGACTTTGCCCGCGTTGATGTGGACAAGGATGCCGAGGGGCGCCAACCCTTGTCCTTCTCCGGCACAACGCCAAAGGCGCATGCCGTTTGGTATCAGGTGCGTGATGACGGGGTCGGTGTCACGTGTTATGCAGATTTGGACGGCGATCCAGCCAGCGCAGAGATTCGTATTTTGGTCAGCGATAACACGTTTCTGGAAGAGTCTGATTTTCTGTTCTGACAGACCCCATGCGAACAAGGCCCCTGTTATGCAGGGGCCTTGTTCATTCAGGGCAAGCTTTAGAATATGCCTACCGGAAGACAACAGTCTTGTTGCCGTTGGCCATAACCCGCTTCTCGACATGCCAGCGAACAGCCCGTGACAGGACCATCGTCTCGATATCACGCCCGGTCCGTACCAGGGCATCGACAGAGAAGGTGTGGTCTACCCGTTCAACGGCCTGCTCGATAATCGGTCCCTCGTCCAGGTCACCGGTTACGTAATGCGCTGTTGCCCCGATCAGCTTGACCCCCTTGCTGTGTGCCTGCTGATAGGGCTTGGCACCCTTGAAGCTGGGGAGGAAGGAGTGGTGGATGTTGATGGCGCGTCCCGACAAGGTCTTGCAGGCTTCTTCCGACAAAATCTGCATGTAACGCGCCAGCACCAGCAGGTCGGACTTCGTTTCCGCAAACAGCTCCAGCATCCGTGCTTCCTGGTCTGTCTTGGTTTCCCTTGTCACCGGCAGATAGTGGAAGGGAATGCCGTGCCATTCCACCAGATCACGGAAATCAACGTGGTTGGACACCACCCCGGTGATGTCGATCGTCAGCTGTCCCGTACGCCAGCTGTGCAGCAGGTCATTGAGACAGTGCCCGAAGCGGGATACGGCAATCATGACCTTGGGGCGGTCGCCGGAACTGTCAATGCTCCACTCCATCCCGAACCGGCTGCCGATCAGGTCAAAGCCTGCTTTCAACCGATCCAGGGCCGGAAAACTTTTGCCACCGGCGCGGAAAGAGGTACGCATGAAAAAGAGGCCGGTATCCGGGTCGCCGTAGTGGGCGCTGTCGGTTATGAAAGCTTCGTTTTCGGCCAGAAAACCGGACACGGCAGCAACAATGCCGACAGCATCCGGGCATTTGATGGTCAGCACATAAAGCGGTTCGGTGACGACAGCGGCAACGTTCATTCGGGCCGGCTTCCTGTTTTGCGGGATCTCGGGATGCGGGGCAATCTTTCGCGGCGGGCCAGCCATGGTGGGGGTGGAGGGACTCGAACCCACACTCCTTGCAGAACACGATTTTGAGTCGCGCGCGTCTACCAATTCCGCCACACCCCCGTGCGTGGCCCGCCAATGCGAAGGCGAAACTCTATAGAGGCTTTTCAGGACTCCGCCAAGGAAAAAATGGCGTTATCCTGATTGTATGCTGAAAATTATGGTGTCGGGGCTGGTCATTTTGTCGCCAGAGGTGCACTCTGCGACGGTGTTTGCCATGTGTGCGGAAGTTCCATGCCTTTATCTGCAATATCCTGTCGCCTGTTCTTTTCCTGTATCCTGGGGGCTGCGGTCCTGGCTCTTGCCGGTGCCCTGACGGCCGAGCATGTCTTCGGCCTGGAGCCGTGTATCCTGTGTCTGTACGAACGGGTCCCCTGGGTTCTGGCCGGCTTGCTTTCCGCATGCTGGCTTGGTGTTCCCCTTGCCCGACGCAGCCCCATGTCGGGGGTTCTTCTTGTCACGGCGGCCTTTTCCGCAGGTGCTTTTCTGGCCAGCTATCATGTCGGGGTTGAACAGGGATGGTGGGCTTTTCAGGGATGCACCGGCGAGCTTCCCGGTCCCTTGGGGCTTGCCGATCTGATGGAGGGACTGGACCGTCCGGTGCGCCCGGCCTGCAATGTCGTGCAGTGGACCCTGTTCGGGGTGTCCTTTGCCGGTTACAATGCCTTGGCCTCCCTGTTCATGATGGGGCTGGGTATGTTTGTATTCCTGTCGGGCATGTTCCCGGTTTCCCGGCAGAAGGGGGAATAAGCCATGACCAAAAGCCTTGTTCGTGAATCGTCTTCTGCGGCCCGGGATGTGCCACCTGCCGGGCAGACAGCCGACAGGCATATCCCCGGTGACTTGACCCGCGAGCAGCTTCTGGACCGTTTTGTGCGGGTCAATCATGCCGGAGAATATGGTGCCGTACGGATCTATACCGGGCAGCTTGCTGTTCTGTCGAAAGGAAGGCATGCGCAAACCCTGCGTCATATGCTGGACCAGGAAGTAGAGCACTGCACCTACTTCGAGAGACAGGTTGCCGCGCGGCATGTGCGTCCGACCGCCCTGCAGCCGTTGTGGCATGTCGCCGGCTGGATGCTGGGGGCGGGGACAGCCCTGTTGGGTGAAAAAGCAGCGATGGCCTGCACCGTGGCTGTCGAGGAAGCGATCGACGCGCATTATCAGGGCCAGATCGACCAGCTGGGTGATGACGAGAAGCCCCTGCGTGACGCGATTGTCCGCTTCCGTGAGGAAGAGCTGGAGCACCGCGACATCGGGTATGAGAACGGTGCAGAGCAGGCGCCGGCCTATACCCTTCTGCATGGGGCGGTCAAGGCCGGGACCCGGCTGGCAATCTGGCTGTCCGAGCGTATCTGAGAACAGCCTTCACCCCGGGGCCGTGCGTTCAGACAACGCTTGCCCCGGGATTGGTCTTTCCGGTCAGGATGATGCGGCTTTGGCGTCGCCGTCCTGCGGTTCCCGGCAGAAAACCAGGCGATGGAACAAGCTGTCCGGCATGGCGTGGATGATGCGCGCCAGAATCGCAATTACGCCGACGGCCATGATGATGCGGGCGACGATGATGCCGCTCCAGTGTCCGCCCATGGCCAGGACGAGCAGGCTGTCCTCGATCAGATTGTGGCACAGCGACATGAAGCACACCGAGATCACCACATCCCGTGCCTTCAGGGCACCGCTGCGGGCCCGGTCGATAATCAGCCCGCCGCCATAGGTCAGGCCCAATAGCACACCGACCATGGTCAGGGGGGCTGCATCACGGCTCATGCCCATAACGCGCAGAAGGGGGCCCATGATCCGGGTCAGCCAGGCGGTGATCCCGGTACGGTCCATGATGCGCAGGACCAGCACAAGCCCGGCAATAACCGGCAGAATGACGGCCAGCGATTTCAGGCTTTCGATCAGCCATACCAGACGGGTTTGTGTCTGTGATGCGCCTTCTGTTGCCAACAGGACCGTGCCCGGTTCCTGCAGGATATCCAAGTGTCCGTAAAAGGCTTGCAGAAGCGCCCCCTGTCCAACAGCAAAGGCCATGCGCAGAAGAACGGTCAGCCCGATGCCGACGCCGGCACGGCGGGCAACCCGCAGTTCGATCGGGAAGCTGTGTGCGGCCAGCATCATACCGCCCAGAACGGTCAGGTCGGCGGCACTCAGGGAGAGCTCGGGCAGCAGGCCCAGCAAGACAGCCACGCCGCCGTAAATACCCACCAGGCAGGTGGTGGCCCAGACCATGCCGGTCTCCGGGGGCAGGCCGACCAGGCCGGTCAGGGGTTCAAAGGCTGCGGCCAAGAGTGGAACCGCATCAAGTTCGACGGCAATGCGCACCAGCACCATCACCGGGACCATGATTTTCAGCAGTGACCAGTACAGGCGCAGGGTGTCGTGGCCAATAGCCTTTGCAAAGGAAGCAGGAGAGGACATGTACAATCCGGTTTCAGAGAAAGGGCATGCCTGATGTTTATCAGGCAGCCGTGTGGAGAGAGTGTTTTGAAAAAGAGGTGTGACAGTATGGTCACGTCTGTTCACGGGCTACGGCACGCCAGCCGATATCCCGCCGGCAGAATCCATCCGGCCAGTCCAGGGTATCGACAGCGGTGTAGGCGCGTTTCTGTGCCTCGGTGACCGTTTCGCCAAGGGCGGTGATTCCCAGGACCCGCCCCCCGGTCGCAAGAATACGCCCGTTTTCTTCACGGGTTCCGGCGTGGCAGACAAAGACACCTTCGCAGCGGGACGCGGCATCAAGCCCACGGATTTCGGTATTGCGGGCATAGGCACCGGGATAGCCACGTGCTGCCATCACTACCACCAGGGCTGCCTGATCTTTCCAGTGCAGGCGGATATCGGCCAGTCGTCCTTCGGCTGCGGCCAGCAGGACTTCCAGGATGTCACTGTCCAGGCGCTCCATCAGAACCTGACACTCGGGGTCGCCGAAGCGCACATTGTATTCCAGAACCTTGGGGCCATCAGCGGTCAGCATGACCCCGCAGAAGAGGACACCGCGATAGGGGCGCCCCAGCTTCTTCATGTGGGCCACAGTGGGCAGGATGGCTTTCTGCATCAGTTCGTCACGCAGGGCATCGGTAAAAGCCGGGGCTGGACAATAGGCCCCCATTCCACCGGTATTGGGGCCTGTATCCCCGTCTCCGACCGCCTTGTGATCCTGTGCTGCGGCCAGAGGAATGGCCGTTTCGCCGTCACTGATGGCAAAGAAGCTGAGCTCCTCGCCTTCCAGAAACTGTTCAATGATAATTTCTGTGCCGGCATCTCCGAAAATGCGTCGGTCCATGATGTCCGTGACCGCTTGAAGGGCCTCTGCGGTGTTCTGGCACAGGATCACGCCCTTGCCTGCGGCCAGGCCATCGGTCTTGATGACAATCGGAGCGCCTTTTTCGGTGACAAAGGCCCGGGCGGCATGGCTGTCGGTAAAGCGCTGGTACCAGGCCGTCGGGACACCGGCATCACGCAGGACATCTTTCATGAAGCCTTTGGATCCTTCCAGTGCCGCTGCTGCTGCCGATGGGCCGAAGACCTTGATACCGGCTTCTTGCAAACGGTCGGCAAGGCCGAGAACCAGCGGTGCTTCCGGGCCGATAACCACCAGGTCCACGGCATGGGTTTTGGCCCACGCGGTCAGGTCAACCACCGCTTCGGCGGCAACAGGTACCAAGGTCGCAAGGCTGGCAATGCCGGCATTGCCAGGGGCGCAAAACAGTGCAGAACAGCGCGGAGACTGCTTCAGGGCCCGGCACAGCGCATGCTCCCGCCCGCCTGAGCCAACAACCAGAACTTTCATGGTGTTCTCTTTCGACCAAAGATGTTTACCGGCAACGGCTGTTGTTCTAGCATCCTGTTTTCGCCCCGTCACCTTCTGTGCTGAAGACAAGAAACGGCCATCGCCCACGTTATGACAGCAACTGAAACCACCGGCCAGGCAGATCCGGTTCACAATCTGCCCGAACGCACTGTTTCCGAGGTCTCCGCCGACCTGAAGCGCACGGTGGAGGATCATTTTGCCCGTGTCCGGGTGCGTGGTGAAATCAGCCAGCCCAAGCTGGCCGGGTCCGGCCATTGTTATCTGCGTCTGAAGGATGACAATGCTGTTCTGGATGGCGTGATCTGGAAGGGCACGTACCCGAAGCTGGGAACAAAGCCGCAGGATGGTCTGGAGGTTATCGTTACCGGGCGTCTGACCACGTGGCCCGGGCGTTCGTCCTATCAGATTGTGATTGAATCCCTTGAGCTGGCCGGAGAAGGCGCCCTGCTCAAGCTTCTGGAAGAACGCCGGCGTCGGTTGGCCGCAGAAGGTCTTTTTGATCCTGCAACCAAGAAAGCGCTGCCGTTCCTGCCCAGGGTGATCGGTGTGGTCACCAGCCCGACGGGGGCCGTTATCCGCGACATTCTGCACCGCTTGTCCGACCGCTTTCCGGTTCATGTTCTGGTCTGGCCGGTTCTTGTGCAGGGAGAGGGTGCTGCCGCCCAGATTGCCGCAGCGGTCCGGGGTTTCAACGCGCTGGACCCAGACAGCCCTGTTGTTCGTCCCGATCTTGTGATCGTGGCCCGGGGTGGCGGATCTTTGGAAGACCTGATGGCCTTCAACGAGGAAGAGGTTGTGCGGGCTGTTGCCGCCTCGGATATTCCTGTTATTTCCGCCGTAGGGCACGAGACGGATACGACCCTGTGTGACTTTGCGGCTGACCGGCGGGCTCCCACCCCGACCGGGGCTGCGGAAATTGCCGTGCCGGTACGTCTGGACCTGTGTGTGCAGGTGGCCGATGTGGCCCGCCGTTTGACAGCGGCAACACGGCGGAGCTTTGCAGAGCAGGGGACCCGGTTACAGGGCTTGGCCCGTGGCCTGCCACCCCTTGATCGTCTGGTGCAGGGCCATGTGCAGCGTCTGGAAGACCGGGCGGAGCGTCTGGGAACAGCTGTTGGCAGTTTTCTGGAACGGAACAGGTCCAGCTTTCTGGCTCTGGCGGCAGCCTTGCGCCATCCGCGTGACCGGGTGGCAATGGCCTCTGCCCGTCTGGACACGGCTGGATCTGCCCTGTCCGGTGCCTTTCGGCTGTCTCTGGGAGGTGCTTCTACCCGACTGGGGGCCGCTGCGGTCCGTTTGGCAGCCGTATCACCGGTGCGTGGTCTTGCGCAGGGGCGGGATCGTGTAACCGGTCTGGAGCAGCGCCTGGTGGCCGCAATGCGCCGTTTGCAGCAAGATGAGGGGCAGCGGTTGCTCAATGCCGCAGAGCGTCTTGAGGCAGCTTCGTGGCAGCGTGCCCTGCAGCGTGGTTATGCTGTGGTTCGGGACTCGAACGGTCTCCTGGTTGACCGCAGGGCTTCCGTGCGCGTCGGGGATGTCCTGTCCATCCAGCTTGCGGATGGAGACTTGCCTGTTGTAGCTCGTGGTCCCGGGGGGCGGGTTTCACGCCGGACTCGGCAGGATTCCGACCCCCGGCAGGATTCGCTGTTTTGACCCCCTGTTTTCGGCTGTGTTCGCACAGTCATATTCCTCGTCCGGGGCTTGACGGTCTACAGCGGCGGGGATTGTCTTGTCCATCATGCCTGCCCCCTGATGTTCCGGGGCTGGGATCAGGGAGCCCGTTATGGCGTTTGTTGAATGGTCTGTTTATGCGCTTCGTCTGAAGCGGTGCGCTGAACGTATGAGCCGGGCGCGAACCGTGGAAGAACTTCGGGTTTGCGTCGCCGAGAACACCCAGCTCTGGGCCCAGCTGGACGAGCTTCTGAGCGAGCGTCTGGAGGCCCGGTGCGCGGATTGTCGTACCCTGCACAACCGGGCTCGTTATGTAGCCGAGACATCTGCCGTGATCCCGACCCTGTCGGATTCGCACATCGAGGCTTTTATTGCCATCAACCGTCAGAGCGCCGAAATCCTGCCGATGCTGGATCTGTCGGCCGATATCAACCCGGTACGGAACTGACGGCGCGCTTCTTCTCTTCCTGCTGTTCAAGGACGGAGTCCAGGGCCCTGCCCAAGCAGGCCAGATCCTGGGGACGGGAAAGCCTGTGTTCTGCAGACTTGATCAGGATACATTCCACACTGGCTGAATGCAGATGCTCTGCTAGTCTTACGGATGTTTCCCACGGTACGCTGTCATCCTGCTGGCCGTGCAGAAGGCATACGGGGCCATCAAAGGGCAAAGGGGTTCGCAGTACAAGGTTCTGTCGGCCATCCTCAAAGAAGGCTTTCGTGAAAACATAGGGCTGTTCCAAATAAGGGCACGGAATTTCCGTGCGTCCCCGTGTTTCCACATCTTGGCGCTGGGTCGGACTCAAGCCTGGCAAGACAATATCTTCGGTAAAGTCGGGTGCGGCGGCAATCCCCACCAGTCCGGCCACACGCTGCGGACGGGCCCGGGCCGCCAGAAGCATCAGCCACCCGCCCATGGATGATCCGACCAGGATCTGTGGCCCTTCTGTCAGGGTATCCAGAACGGCCAATGTGTCTTCAACCCATGCGCCAATCGTGCCTTCGTCGAAGCGTCCGGACGAGGCACCGTGACCCATCTGATCAAAGCGAATAAAGGCTCGCCCTTGCATCCGGCACCGTTGCTCCATATACAGGGCTTTGTCACCCTCCATGTCCGACATCAGGCCGTGCAGGAATACAACGCCGGTCGTGGCGTTCGGGTTTGTTTGTGTCAGGCTCCGGAATGCAAGGAAACGTCCGCCGGGTCGCGGCATGTTTTGTAGTTTTGCAGATGCAGGGTACCCGGTTGTGGTATTCATCAGGAATGGCCTTTCGAAATGAAAACAGAGTTTGTGAGTTTGCCAGAGTGATGCACCTTAGCACTGATTCTGCAGGCGAGCAGCCTGCCCCGGTGATTTTGCAGGTTCTGCCCCGTCTGGTGACAGGTGGCGTGGAGCGGGGCACGGTCGAAGTGGCGGCAGCGCTGCAGGCCGCAGGCTGGAAGGCGGTTGTCGCCAGCGAGGGTGGCCCGATGGTGCGCGAGCTGGAACGGGTTGGTGCCTTGCACGTGACCTTGCCGATGGCCAGCAAGAACCCCTGTCGCCTGCGCGCCAATGCCGATGCCTTGCGGGCCCTGATCCGCGAGCACGGTGTTTCCCTGGTTCATGTTCGTTCCCGGGCACCGGGCTGGGCGGCCTTGCGGGCGGCGCGGAGTGAGGGGGTGCCCCTGGTCACGACCTTCCACGGTACCTATAACCTTGGCCTTCTGGGGCTCAAGCGTCCCTATAACAAGGTGATGGTGATGGGGGACCGGGTTATCGCCATTTCCCGTTTTATCCGTGGCCATATCCTGGACCATTACCTGCCTGATGACGGCCCGGTCCGGGTTATCCATCGCGGTGTGGATATCAGCCGCTTTGATCCGGATCGGGTCAGCGCGGAACGCATGATCCAGCTCAGTCGTCGCTGGCGCCTGTCCGACGGGGAGCCGGTGATCATGTTGCCCGGGCGTCTGACCCGCTGGAAGGGGCAATTGCTTTTGATTGATGCCCTGTCGCGTCTGAAGGATCGTCGTTTCCGCTGTATTCTTGTTGGCTCGGACCAGGGGCGGACGTCGTTCCGGCGCAAGCTGGAGCGTGCGGTGGCCCGTGCCGGCCTTGAAGACCGTGTGCTTCTGGCCGGGGAGTGCAATGACATGCCCGCTGCCTACATGGTCAGCGATGTCGTTGTCAGTGCCTCTACGGATCCGGAGGCCTTTGGCCGGGTATGTGCTGAAGGTCAGGCCATGGGGCGCCCTGTTGTGGCTCCTGATCACGGGGCCGCGCCGGAGATTGTCGAGCCGGGTCGCACCGGTTGGCTGTTTGCCCCCGGACACGCCGACAGTTTGGCCGCCGCCCTGGCCGAGTGTCTGGATCTGGATGCCGCGCAACGTCTGGAACTGTCCGCCCGTGCCATTGCACATGTGCGGGAGCAGTTTACAACCGACGCCATGTGTCGGCAGACCCTGGACGTGTACCGGGAGCTTCTGGGGCGGTGAGTGCCGGTTTGCAGCGTATCCTGGTGATCAAGCTCTCGGCGCTGGGCGATTTTGTCCAGGCTTTTGGTCCGTTTGCGGCTCTTCGTGCAGCCCATCCGCGTGCACACATCACCTTGCTGACAACAGCCCCGTATGTGGCCTTGGCAGAAGCGTCTCCCTGGTTTGACGCGGTGTGGACAGACAGCCGTCCCTGCATCTGGCAGGTGCCATCCCTGCTTGCGTTGCGGTCCCGTTTGCGCGGTGGGCAGTTCGACCGGGTTTATGACCTGCAGACATCCGGGCGTTCATCGTCCTACCGATGGCTGATTGGTGATCATGTGGAGTGGAATGGCATTGCCCGTAGCTGCAGCCATCCGCATGACAATCCGCAACGGGACCTGATGCATACGGTTGAACGCCAGGCCGAGCAGCTGCGTGTAGCCGGTATTGAGACTATTCCGTCTCCGGATTTCTCCTGGCTGGAGAGGGGAGCCCTGTCGTGTGGTCCCGTGCCCGACGGTCCTTTTGCCCTTCTTGTACCCGGCGGAGCCCCGCACCGTCCTGACAAGCGCTGGCCTGCAGACCACTATGCTGCACTGGCCCGTGTTCTGCTGCAATCCGGACAGACGCCGGTTATTATCGGGACTGCGGCTGAGCAGTCCGAGGCGGATGCCATCATGTCCCGGTGTCCCGGTGTCCTGTCGCTGGTTGGCAGGACTTCTATCATGGATCTGGCCGTTCTGGCCCGTCGGGCAACGCTGGCAGTCGGGAATGATACCGGTCCGATGCATCTTCTGGCCGGTATCGGGTGTCGGTCGGTTGTGTTGTATTCATCCGCTTCCGATCCGCGCCTGTGTGGGCAACGTGGTCCGGATGTCACCATTCTGCAGTCCTCTGATCTGGCGGCCATGCCGGTTGCCCGTGTGTGTGAGACCCTGGGTCTGCCCGGACTCGACAGTGCAGGGTAAAATGCGCTATTCCGGGGCTTGGTTTTTTCTCGGGATGGGACTCTCCTGCGTGTCGTGTATTGTCGTTTGCCCCGGCGCTTCCGGTTTTGCCGCTGCCCTGTTTCATGGCAGGGACGGGATCCGAACTAGTGGCACGGGGCCTGCAGTGACCCCTGTGGTCTGATCCTGCCGTTCCCCGTTTTGTTGTGTTGCTGATTCCGGATCTTGTCGATCCGTGTTCCGGCTGATGTTTTCCCTGTTCCGGCCCGATATCCTGTTTTCCGTACTGCGGTGCGACGGGCTGCGACGCTGAAGAGATATAGAGATAAATCATGGTTGCCATTACCCTGCCTGACGGCAATGTCCGTGTGTTTGATCATCCGGTAACGGGTGTGGATCTTGCCCGTTCCATCAGTCCCGGTCTGGCAAAAGCCGCCTTGGCAGTGCTGGTGGATGGTGAGATGCGGGATCTGAACCGTGTGATCGAATCCGATGCAACCGTATCCATCCTGACGGCCCGTGACGATGCCGTGCTGGAGCTGTTGCGTCACGATGCCGCGCACGTGATGGCCCAGGCGGTTCAGGAATTGTACCCGGGGACCCAGGTGACAATTGGCCCGTCTATCGAGAATGGCTTTTATTACGATTTTGCTCGTGATGAACCCTTTTCCACCGATGACCTAGAGGCGATCGAGGCCCGCATGCGGGAGATCGTGGACCGTAATCTGGATATTGTGCGCGAGGTTTGGGACCGGAACGAGGCGATCGCCCACTTTGAGTCCATCGGCGAGGCTTACAAAGCCGAAATCATTCGTGACTTGCCGGAGAGCGAGACGATAACAGTATATCGCCAAGGCGACTGGAAAGACCTGTGTCGTGGCCCGCATTTGCCGTCCACCGGGCGTCTGGGGAAAGCCTTCCGTTTGATGAAGGTGGCCGGTGCTTATTGGCGTGGGGATTCCCGCAATGCCATGCTGCAGCGCATTTACGGGACCGCATGGGCTACCTCGCGCCAGCTGGATGATCACCTGCACATGCTGGAGGAAGCCGAAAAGCGTGACCACCGCCGGCTGGGCAAGGAGCTGGACCTGTTCCATTTCCAGTCTGAAGCGCACGGTGCGGTGTTCTGGCATCCCAAGGGGTGGTCCATTTATCGGACCTTGCAAACCTATATGCGTAATCGCCTGGAAGCATCCGGCTATGTGGAGGTGAATACACCCCAGCTTGTGGACAGTGTGTTGTGGGAACAATCCGGTCACTGGGGCAAATACCGCGAGCATATGTTTGTGACCGGGTCTGAAGACAAGACCTTGGCGATCAAGCCGATGAACTGTCCATGCCACATCCAGATTTTCCGGCAGGGGATCAAGTCCTATCGTGATCTGCCCCTGCGTATGGCCGAGTTTGGCAGCTGTCACCGAAATGAACCCTCCGGGTCCCTGCATGGGTTGATGCGGGTGCGGGCCTTTACCCAGGATGACGCCCATATTTTCTGTACCGACGAGCAGATCGAAAGCGAGACCCGCGCGTTCTGTGATCTTTTGCAGTCTGTGTATGCGGACTTTGGCTTTACCGAGATCAAGGTCAAATTCTCGGACCGTCCCGAGAATCGGGCCGGATCCGATGATGTCTGGGACCGGGCGGAAGATGCCCTGCGCCGGGCTACAGCGGCGGCTGGGCTGGAAGCGCTGCCAAACCCGGGTGAGGGGGCTTTCTATGGCCCGAAGCTGGAATTTGTCTTGAGAGATGCTATCGGGCGTGACTGGCAGTGCGGTACCTTGCAGGTTGACTATGTTCTGCCCGAGCGTCTGGATGCCAGCTATGTTGCCGAGGATGGCAGCCGGCAGCGTCCGGTTATGCTGCATCGTGCGGTTCTGGGATCCTTTGAACGCTTTGTCGGCATTTTGATCGAGAATTTTGCAGGGCGCTTTCCCGCATGGTTGGCACCTGTCCAAGTTGTTGTCGCAACGATCACATCGGACGGCAATGCTTGGGCTTCCGAAGTCCTTGCGGCCCTGAAAGAGCGGGGAATCAGGGCTGACCTGGATGTGCGCAACGAAAAGATCAACTTCAAGGTCCGCGAGCATTCACACGCCAAGGTTCCATGGATACTGGTTGTTGGCCGCCGTGAGGCCGAAGAGCGAACGGTTGCCCTGCGTTGTTTGGGTGGTCAGGTGCAAGAAGTACTTGCGCTGGAAGCTGCCCTGGTTAAGATTGCAGGGGAAGCGCGGATGCCGGGCTAGTTGTTCGCCCCGCCGCTTTAATGAACCGGACCCCGGTTCACGACCGGAAAGGAGCCACCCGCGTATCATCCGACTGACCATACAGGAAGGATAAGACAGGGGGCTCCACCGAATCGGTCAGGGGTCCTTGTTGTTTCTGTATGTCATGGAGAGGGTTACATAGCCAGGTCACCGATGCAGACGCCGCCGTCCAAAGATGGACCGCGCGTCAATGATATGATCACCGCCCAGATGATCCGCCTGATCGACCAAGATGGCGAGCAGGTCGGTGTGGTGCATATCCGCGAAGCCCAGGAAATGGCTGACGAAGCTGGTCTTGACCTTGTCGAGATCTCGCCGAATGCAGAGCCGCCGGTGTGCAAGATTCTCGACTATGGCAAGTTCAAGTACGAGAATCAGAAGCGCAAGGCCGAGCAGCGCAAGAAGGCCAAGATCATCGAGGTCAAGGAAATCAAGATGCGCCCCAATATCGATGATAACGACTACAACGTGAAAATGCGTGCGTTGAAGCGGTTCATCGAGGAAGGTGACAAGGTCAAGGTAACCTTGCGCTTTCGCGGGCGTGAGCTGGCGCACCAGAATATCGGCATGGACGTGCTGAACCGGGTGCGTGAGGAGACTGTGGAATTTGTCAAGGTCGAGCAGTTTCCGAAGATGGAGGGGCGGCAGATGACCATGCTGCTGGCTCCCAAATAATCCCGGATTCTGGTTTCCTTTGCATCAGGTGACCAGAACAGTTTGAAAGGCGGGCCGCTTTGTCAGGTGGCTCCGCCTTTTTTGTTATCATAACCCTGCCTTTATGTTCCTGCCGGCTGTAGCTGCTGGGCGGCTTGCCTGTTGATCTGTTCGAACTCCAGAATAGACCGCAGGCCATCCCTGTATGTGGGAAAAGCCAGGGTGATGCCCAGTTCTTCCTTGATCCGTGTATTGTCCACCCTCCGGCAGGCATTATAGAAACCAGCGCTCATTGGGCTGAGCTGTGCCTGTTCCCACGGGATCTCGGGGGGTGGTGTCACGCCCAGCAGTGTGCAGGCCCACGTTACAACATCGGCATACGGGGCTGGTTCGTCATCGGCAACGTTATAAATCCGTCCCGGATTTGGTCGCAGTGCAGAGGTCCTCAGAACTGTGGCAATGTCATCAACGTGTATACGGCAGAAAACGTGCCCGGGTTTTACAATCCGCTGTGCCCGTCCGCTGCGTACACTGTCCAGGGCGCTGCGTCCGGGGCCATAAATGCCGGACAGGCGGAAAATGTGTATCGGGCCACCCTGTTCCAGCCATTGTTGTTCCGCTTCGATCCTGGCTGTGGAGGGGGTGCTGCCGGAACCGTTGCCGGAAACAGGGGTGTCTTCGGTCACAACGGCGCCCTGGTGGTCGCCATAGACGCCCGTTGATGACAGATACCCGACCCAGCGGAGGGTTCCGGCTTCGGCTGCTTGGCGCAGTTGCTCACGGTGACAGTCCAGTACCGGATCAATGATCTTTCCGTCGTGCTCCTTGGGGGCTGCCGAGACCAGGATGTGGGTGACGCCATCCAGTGCTTCGGCAGGCATGGGGGATTGTCCGTCAAAGATCCAGGTTTCAATCCCGGCTGCCCGTAAAGCACCGGCCTTCTCCGGGTGACGCGTTGTGCCCCGTACGGTCCAGCCTTCTTCAAGAAGGCGGCTGGCAAGGGCAGCGGCGCAAAATCCGAAACCGGAACAGAGAAGTGTTGGCATGTGGTGTCCTGACTCTTTGTTTGGCTGTAAGAACATCATGTTCTGTTATGACAGGCAATGTCTGAGTATCGTATGCCTGTTTTCGTGTGTTGAACGTGTTTGCGGGCAGGGAGTCTGGCTGGTGATAATCAAGGGTATTGCACCCGTTCTGGTGATGGTTGTCTGTGCGGCACTTCCTGTGGCGGGGCTGACGGCAGAATACGGTGCGTGTATGGCGCAAAGTCGGCAGGATCCTCATGCTGCCCTGCGTCTGGCCATATCTTGGGAAGGGCAGGCTGGTGGAGCATCGGCTCGCCATTGCCGTGCGTCGGCCCTGATCGAGTTGGGGCAGTTCAGTGAGGCTGCAGTCATCCTGGAGGCGCTTGCCGGGGAGCATCGTGAGAATCCCGCACAATACGCGCCGCTGTTGCATCAGGCAGCATCCGCCTGGATTCAGGCCGGAGATCCCGTTCATGCCTTGTCTCTTCTGGGGCAGGTTCGCGATATTACTCCGGAAAATGCCACAATTCTTGAAGATCGTGCAGAGCTGTCAGTGGCTGCGGGGCGCTTGTGGGAGGCTGTGGATGATCTGAATACCCTTCTGGATTATCGACCGGATTATGGTCCCGCGTTGCTTCTGCGCGCCTCTGTCTGGCAGCAACTGGATGCAGCGAATCTGGCCTTGGCCGATCTGGAGCGTGCGCTTGTCTTGAGCCCAAACGATCGCGGTGCACTGGTTGAGCGCGGTGTCCTGTTGTGCCAAGCAGGTAATACCTCAGCGGCACGCCGGGACTGGATGGCCGTTATTCTCGGGAGTCCTGACTCTGCCGAAGCGGAGCGTGCACGGACGCATCTGGCTACCATGGATATTAGACACAGTTCTGCCCCCTGACCCAATACTATATGTACAAAAAGTCAAATTTCTATCTTCTGGTTGTAATATCAGGAGGAAATTGCATGTTGACTTATTTTAGGTAGAGGAGCCTGATTATTATCCCTTTATGATTGTGTTGGCGATGGCCAAGGAGGAATCAGGTTATGGGTATCGGATCTACCAGATATAATAGTGCGTTTACCGCGCCTTCCAGCGGGAGGCATGAAATTGACTCACTGCTTGGGGGGAAGTTCTGGTCCTCCGACGGTGTTCCAGGAAAAGCCCTGAGGCTGACGTACAGTTTTGTATCCCCAGAGTACGAGAGTGTAACCACAGACTGGCAGGAAGGTACGGCGCTTGATCCTTCCTTCATTACGGATGGTCTGAAGTCATCGATTGCCGGGACGTTCAGGCATCTTGCAGATTTTACCGGTCTCTCGTTCACGGAACAAAAGGGAGGAGGGGAACCCGGAAGAATTCTGATAGGTGCCAGCAAGACATTGTCCGGAACCAGTCTTCTGGGTGTGGCGGCCCATGCATCCTATCCTTCGGAGGATGCTTTTGCCGGATCTGTCTGGTTTGATGCTTGGTACAGTTATCCAAGAATGGATGCTCCCGTCGGGAGTGAGCTGCGTTCCATTGCCATGCACGAGATTGGTCATGCCCTGGGGCTGAAGCACCCACATGATGATGATAATGATCACGGCTTCCCCGTGACGCGCACGTATGATTCTTCAGCCTATTCATTAATGTCGTACAAGTCCAAGATTGGCGATGATGGCTCCGGCGGCTTCAAGTCCACGCCGCTGACCTACATGCTCAATGACATGGCCGCGTTGCAGTACTTGTACGGGAAGAACATGACAACCCGCACCGGTGACAACCGGTATGACTTTGCCGGCAAGACCTATG